>NZ_JASONH010000004.1:0-304016 GCF_030217145.1 Winkia sp. UMB3158
AGCATATACTTTCCGGAAACCTACAGGTCAATCCGTGAAAATCCGCGATTCCGGACACACTTTTTGACCCTTAACCCCCGTCTCGCCTGTCGAGAGGGAAAGCCGCTTGAAATCTTTGAATCTGGTATAAATTCCGCTAAATTCCAACGAAAAGCGGATTTGTAGGACCTTAGCCTGTTGCGCCGGACGGAGTGTGCGTTCGCTCATGTATTAATTTGCGCCAGTTTTTCGTGCGGCCCTGAATGAGGTTTCATTTTTCTTGCAATAGTGCCATTCTGTGGCTGCCTTGGCGGCCCCACAGCGTGGGTGGGGTTGCCAATTCGAAGAAACTTCTAAGAAGGAGTAAAAATTGGCTACTAAGAACATGTTCCGCCCTCGGCAGGTTGTTGCAGCCTCAGCTTTAGCCGCCATAACTGTTGCTTCGTTGAGTGCATGCTCCACCAATAACGAGCAAACTGAAAATGCACTCAAGTCGGCTTCCTCGCCGAGCGCACAAGGCGGATCGACGGGAAGTGCGGAAGAAAAACAGACTCCTAAGAAGGATTCTCCGAAACGTCAAGGTAAGGATCAAAAGGAGGAGGCATCTCACCCGCAACAGCTGCCGGGAGTGGCGGATACTGGAACAGTTGGCACACCAGCAGAATCCGAAAATAACCATTCTCAGGGCACCGCCGACCTGTCCCAAAACTCCCAGCTGCAATCCCTGGTTCCTCGTCAGAAAACGGAAGGTGGGACCCTCAATCCGGCCACCAAGGTAGGCGGGAACTCTAGTCTTGTCCAGCCGGTTACGGTTACTCGTCCTGGCAAGAATAAGCAGGATCAGGTAGCGAAATCCCGTCCGACCTCGCCAGCTAAACCGGGCGCTGGAGAACAGGCCCCAGATGCCACCCAGCCCAGTAATCCTGGTGGGGGAACCGGAGAGCCCGGCAGCGACGCGCAGGCAGCCCTGACAGAGGCCCTCGAAGCAGCCCGTACCTCGTACTCACAGGCCAAGAATCAGGCGGCTCAAGCCGAGATGATTTTGCAGGGAGCGAACGCCCAGCTCAAACAGAAGCAGACAAAGCTTGCCGAAGTGAAAGCCAAACTGGAGGCAGCCAAGCAGAAGGTAGAACAGGTTGAAGAAAGAGTAGCCGCAAGTAGGACTGCAACGAAGAATGCTAATGCCGCGCTATTGAGGGCCCAAGTTGCTGCGAACAAGTCAGTAGAAGCAGCTCTCTTCCGACTCGAGGCGGTGAAAGCGGAAGTAAAGAAGGCTGTGGCCAATGTAGCTGAGGCAAAACACGTAGCACAATCGGCTCGTGCCGTTGCTCAGCAGAGGAAAGCTGCTGCCGAAGAAGCTAAGCAGGTGGTTGTTGATACTCAGGCGGCCTACGATTCCCTCGAAGCAGAAGTTCCAGAAGGCCAGAGCTGGCCAATCGGGGACTGGCGCAAAGTCTCTGTGCATGACCGGGAGACCCTGATCGCACACATGCTAATGGAGAAGATAAATTCCTACCGCGAGAAGGCCGGGCTTCGTCCGCTAGTTGCCAACCATGCAGCTGATCATGCCTCAAGGACCTGGGCGCAGTTCATGGCCCAGGAGGACAACCTGATACACGCTAGTGACCTTATTAGCGGAATGGATCTGAAGTACATAGACGGACTGAAGTACATCCACGCTGAGAACATCGCTTGGGTCGGAGGGGGAAAGTGGCGTAGTCCGCTGGTGCTCGCCGACGAAGTCTTTGATGCTTGGAAGAAGTCGGAATGGCATAACAAGAACATGCTGCGGGACTGGTCCTACCAAGGACTGGGGGTAGCCACCACTAAGACGGGCGGTATTTACGTGGCCCACCGGCTCTACCCAGTAGGCGAATTGCCTGAGTCTGATTCCTACAAGATAGCCTCAACCCGCCTGATAGCTGGGGTGGACGTAACTGGTGACATTACTTATGAAGGAGAGAAACTAGGAGATAATCCTGGTTACATCGCTGGCAGCGAGAACTTGCCTACGGAAGACCCAGCTGGCTTCATCAATAATGCCACCAAGCAGGAACGTCTAGAAGAAGCCCAGGCAAAGGTGGATAAGGCTAAAGCTGAAGCAGAGAAGGCGCAGGCTGTGGCAGACAGTGCCTCTGCTTCCGCTGAGGAAGCAGGAAGCGCACAGGTGCAAGCTGAAGAAGCCTCCAAGCAGGCTCGCCAGCGTCAAGAGATAGCTGAGACAGAAATAGAAAAGGCTAAGGAGGAGGCGGCTGCGGACCCACAGGTTGAGGAAGCGCAGCGGCAAAACGACGAGGCTGAAGCCCGTCAGGCAGAAGCTGAAGAGGAACTAGACTCTGCTAAGCAAGAGGAAGCTGCTGTGGCGGAGGAGGTAGTGACCGCAGAAGGTGAAGAGCAAGAAGCGCAAGATATTGCGCTGGCTGCGGCTGACAATGCGGAAAACGCGCAGAAAGCAGCAGAGGCAGCTGCCGAGAAGGTAGCTGAAGCAGGACAGGCGCTGGAGGACTAGCAGAGTATCGGGATAAGTGAGGGGCAGTTATTACACTGCCCCTCACTTTTACATTTAGAGCAGATCAGAAAACCTAAATTGTGTAAAAGGCAAACCGGCTCTAGCGCTTTATGGCTAACATAAAATGCATACGCGGATGCCCCTTCATTCATTGGTGAGTGGAAAAGGTAATACGGTAAGTCGCTACAGAGAGTCAATAACCGGGAGATTAGGCAGAATGCTATTGAGAAGCCATAGCCAGGACTAGTTAGGGCTCAAAGACGAGTACGAAACGGATTTTCTTACCTAACTCTAGGTATGTTAACAATAAACAAATGGTATTCTCTTTGGAGTTTCTTTACTGCTATGACCTAAGACTTACTGTCCGTAGAGATTTAGGTGATAGATCAATACTGTTCCAAGACAAAAGAAAAGGTACTCAAAATGTCTGAGGCAAAGAAAACGCAGATCAAGCAGGATAAATCTGACGTTGGATACGACAAGGCGTTAAAAAACCGCCACGTTCAGATGATTGCTATTGGCGGCTCCATTGGCACCGGGCTGTTCCTTGGTGCAGGTGGCCGCCTTGCACAGGGAGGACCTGCCCTAGCTATTTCGTATGCCCTATGTGGGTTCTTCGCATTTATCATGGTGCGCGCTCTAGGGGAGCTGACCATTCATCGTCCGTCCTCGGGTGCGTTCGTTTCCTATGCGCGCGAATTCCTTGGGGAGAAAGCTGCTTATACAACTGGATGGCTATTCTTCCTAGACTGGGCGGTCACGGTGATGGCAGATATTACCGCAGTTGCGCTCTACTTGCACTACTGGTCTTTGTTCGGTCATATTCCGCAATGGATTCTTGCGGCGATTGCGCTGGCTGTGGTTTTTACGCTGAACATCTTCAGCGTCAAGTTCTTCGGCGAGTTTGAATTTTGGTTTGCAGCTATCAAGATCGCGGCAATCATTGCGTTCATGGTAATTGCTATCTGGGCGATCGTGACTGGTGCGGCAGTGGGCAGTGAGCACGCGGGAATCCATAACCTAACTGCAAATGGCGGTTTCTTCCCGATGGGCGTGTTGCCAATGTTTACCCTTTCGCTCGGTATCATTTTTGCGTTCGGCGGAACGGAAATGGTCGGAGTAGCAGCTGGTGAAGCTGCGGAGGCTCGCCACGTCCTTCCTAAGGCCATTAACTCTATGATCCTGCGCATTGCCTTCTTCTACGTTGGTTCTGTGGTGCTAATGACGCTGGTGTTGCCCTGGACTGCATATTCGAAGGAAGAGTCGCCATTCGTGACATTCTTTACCGGTATCGGCGTTCCCCATGCTGGTGACATTATGCAGGTTGTGGTGCTGACTGCAGCGCTCTCCTCGCTAAATGCCGGCCTTTACGCTACTGGGCGCACGTTGCGTTCGATGGCTGTGGCAGGCGAAGCGCCAAAGATTGCTGCACGGCTTAACAAGCACAAGGTTCCGACAGGCGGCATCGCGATTACCTCACTGCTCGGGCTGATCGGCGTCCTTATCAACTACGTCTATCCGACCAACGCTTTCGAGATTGTAATGAATCTGGCTGCCATCGGTATTGCTGGAACCTGGATTTCGGTCCTCGTTTCTCACTGGGTGTTTGTGCGCAAGGCAAATGCCGGGGAAGTGGAGCGGCCGGACTACCGGTTGCCGCTGGCGCCCTGGTCAAACCTGCTAGCTATCGTATTCTTCGCCGGCGTGATCGTCTCGATGGCATTTGACACGGATGGGATTGGCAGGCAGACCCTGTACATGTTCGTTGGCGTAGCTATTGCGATGGTGATTGGTTGGTTCGCAGTGCGTAATCGTATCGATCCGGACCTAATGGACTCTATGCTTGATGAAAACATAGAGGAGCTTCCTAAGGAGTAAGCGTGCGTATTCAGGTTATCTACACTGGCGGCACCATCGGAATGGTGTCTTCTCCGAACGGGCTAATTCCGGGGGCGGACCTTGAAGGATGGTTGAAAAAACTGCTGGCTGGAACCGATCTTGAAGGGGTAGTCGGCCTCACTGAGCTGGATAAGCTTATTGACTCCTCGAACGCGACCCCAGACGACTGGGAAGCAATCTTGGCCGCCCTCGACACGTACCGAGCAGACGCCTACGTCGTGCTGCATGGAACAGACACCATGAGCTATACTGCGGCAGCTCTGTCGTATGCACGAGTCGGCAAGTCGGAGCCAGTGGTGATTACCGGTTCACAGCTACCTCTGGGAGCTCCGGGGTCAGATGCCGGCAAGAATGTCATGGGGGCACTCACCGCCGCTTCCTCTGGCAAAGCGCAAGGAGTGAGCCTTTATTTCGGTGACCACCTACTTGGCGGTAATAGGGCAACGAAGGTTTCTTCGTGGGGATTCGAAGGATTCGCTACTCCTGCTGTGCCCCCATTGGCGATTGCGGGTGGGCCCTGGCACTGGAATAAGCCCGAAACAATCGCCCGGGAACAGGAATTCCCTTTCAAAAGCCGCGCCCCCTACAAACGGCACGACGTGGCTGTAATAGATCTGGTGCCGGGTATTACAGCAGAGAGGTTATCCGCACTCGTCACTCCCAAGCCTGAGGCCGTCATCGTCCGGGCCTTTGGGGTCGGCAACGCGCCCTCTAACGAACCCGGTTTCGTAGAGGTGCTGGGGGAGCTAGTGCGAGCGGGCGTGCCCGTAGTTATCGCTTCCCAGTGCGTCCAGGCAGAAGTCGTTCTAGGTGCATACGAAACTGGAGATGTGCTGGCAGCGGCGGGCTGTGTAGGTGCTGCAGATATGACCCTGGAAGCAACCTACGCGAAGCTGGTGTTCCTGCTAAGTCAAGGCTTGACTGGTAGGCAGATTGCCGAGTGGATGCGAAAGCCTATAGCTAGCGAGCTGTAAGCGCGAAACCATAAAGGGGCGGGAGGGGAAACCTTCCCGCCCTTAGCGCGCTCTAAATGGCAGTGGAGAAAAAACTGTAGCAGAGCTAACAGGTTGCTCGACATGAGCCCAACTCCACTGTTTCTGTTGGGCTATAAGAAGCAAAATCTGAAATTTTTGAAGCCCCCCTACCTTGGCACGCTCCAAAACTTTTTAGACAGTTGTGCATTACCTGCCTAATCCGCAAACTATTAACTGCCTAGAAGGCAGAGGATACGAGGATGGAAGGACGATGTGATGGAAAAAGTCAAAACAGCAACCGGTACTAGAAAAGATATTCGATCGATCGCCTACATAATGGCGTTCACCCTGGGCTTACTTCTAATCATTGCTGGTGCGGTCATGTCTACCCCCGTACCCGCAATTGTGGGAGCACTGCTGCTAGTTGCGTGTTCAGTAGCGGTCATGATCACTGAACCAGAAGCTCTAGACATCTACGCACAGGCTTACTCGGACTCGGAGGCGTACACCCGTCACTAGAGTTGAGACATAAAATATGCTCCCCGGATGGGGAGCATATTTTATGCCCTTTTACTTCTTACGACGTTGGGCACGGAAAGATTTCATGTACCTGCGCACTTCCGGAGCGACCGTGATCGGTTTCGGCCTGTGCGACTTGTCCGTGCTTGTAGAAGTGATGTTTTCGGTGACTTCCTCAGAAACAGCCTGCACCAACATGGCGTGTCGGATCCGGCGGTCCTGCTTATCCATCTGTTTCTTGGTTTGCCCCAGATTTCGCCACACCGATATTGCCATACCGATGATTACCAACGAGAAGGGGAGTGCGCCCATAATCGAGAGCGACTGCAGTGCAGCCAACCCGATGTCAGAAGACGAAGAGCTCAGAACGGCTGCAGTTACCGCGCCAGTCATAGCTGCCCAGGTCAGTCGTACCCAAAGGGAAGGATCAGGGTTGCCAGCGGTGGAAAGCATCGAAATGACGTAGGACCCGGAATCTGAGGACGTGACGAAGAAGATCACGATTACGATGATCGCCACGCCGCAAAGTAGCTGGGAGGCTGGCAGGTTCTCAAGAGACTGGAAGAACGCTGTATTAGCGTCAATCTTTCCGTCTGCACCTGCGAATGTAACGTCGCGGAACATCTGCTGGTAGAGCGCGTTACCCCCCATTATTGCGAACCACACGAAGGTGACAAGAGTGGGAGCTGCGATCGTGCCGATGATAAATTCCCGTACTGTCCTCCCTCTGGAAATTCGGGCGATGAAGACCCCGACGAAGGATGACCAGGCCATCCACCAACCCCAGTAGTAGGTGGTCCAGGATGCTAGCCATTCGGTGCCCTTTATGCCCTGGAAGGGGAAAGTTCTAAAGGACATGTTGATCAGGTTGCCAAAGTAGGTGCCAAGATCCTGGACGAACTCGTTGAGCAGGAATGTGGTGGGGCCTAGTGCGGCTACGGCAAAGGCGAGCAGCGCAGCAACGACCAGGTTGGTGTTCGATAGGAACTTGATGCCTGCGTCCAGCCCTGATGCTACAGAGAGAGCCGCGAGGGAGGAAATGATGATAACGAGGATGATTAGGATCGTTTTGGTGGCGTGGAATCCGGTCAGATATTCGATGCCTGCGGCCACCTGGTTTACGCCTAGGCCAAGCGAGGTGGAGATGCCGAGCACGGTACCGATTACCGCGACTGCATCTACCAGGTCGCCAAAGTGGCCTTTGACTCGCTTTTCGCCCAATACTGGTTCTAGAGTCCACCTGATTGACATGGGGCGGCCACGCCTGAAGCCTGCCCAGGCAATGGATAGGCCAACAATTGCGTAAATTGCCCACGGGTGCATGCCCCAGTGCAAGAATGAAGTGCCAATCGCTAGGCGAGCATGTTCGGCGTCACTCGTAGTAGTCCCCGGAGGGGGAGTCATGAAGTGTGACAGCGGCTCAGCTGCACCGTAGAAAACCAGACCGATGCCCATGCCTGCTGCGAAGAGCATGGCGAACCAGGAAATGGTGGAGTATTCGGGTTCCTCATCTTCCTTCCCCAGCTTCAAATCGCCGAACTTACTAAACGCCACGACGAGGGCGAAGATGACACACCCCGTGGCAACTAGTACGTAATACCAAGAAAATGAACCTACGATTTGGCTGGAAACGGTAGAAATGGCGCTCTCGAATTGCTCGGGGAACACGATCGCGCTGAGGACGAACAATACGAGGATGGCGACAGAGGGGTAGAAGACCCACTTAGAAACGCCGGCGACCGCATAATCGACCTTCTTTTTAGGCTTCTTTTTTGTAACTTCAGTTGAAGATGTCATTAACACTCTTTACTATTGGGGGCATTCACCTTCGTCAGTGTTTCATCAAAATTCGCTGTTGGCTAGTTTGCGTATGTGGGAGGGCGGGCAAATCCGGCTACACTAGCAGGGTGGCTCTAGATTCATTGGTGTTGATAAATCGGTTACCGAAAACCGATGGTCAGGGACTGGCGATGGCGGTCTCTGGGGGCATAGGTGCGGGCAAGTCTACGGTGTCGGCGACGCTTGCGGAGCTAGGGGCGCAGGTAGTCAGTGCTGACCAGATCTCACATGATTTAACTGCCGGCGATGGTGATGCACTACCTCCAATTCGAGCAGCTTTTGGTAGTGCGGTGTTTCGTGCCGATGGCAGCCTAGATCGACAGCAGCTAGCCAAACGGGTGTTCGGCGATGATGAGGCACGCGCCCGCCTGGAGAGAATTATGCACCCACTGATCCAGGCTCGTGCACGCTCATTCCTAGACGCAGTAGAGCCGGGCAAGGTGCGTGTATATGACATTCCTCTTTTAGTCGAGACCGGATTTGAGACTGATCTGGTGCTAATCGTGTGGGCTCCACTGCAGGTGCGAGTGCAACGTCTTATTGGTAGAGGTTTGAGTGAGGATGAAGCCCGCGCGCGTATGGCTGCGCAGGTTAGTGACACTGAGCGATTGCAGGTAGCAGACGTAGTAGTAAATAACTCTGGCAAACAAGAAGAAGTCCGCCGTGCCATCGAAGAGGTGCTTTGGCCAAGACTTCTTGAAAGGGCATGATGACCGACTTTCCAAAAGTTGAGCGCAAAGATAAACGTTTCGAGGTTATTAGCGAGTATTCGCCTTCGGGTGATCAGCCTACCGCGATCGCGGAGCTTGCTGAGCGGATCAACAATGGCGAGAAGGACATAGTCCTGCTTGGCGCGACGGGCACAGGCAAGTCAGCGACCGCTGCCTGGCTAATCGAACAGATTCAGCGTCCAACTTTGATCATGGAGCCGAACAAGACGCTGGCGGCCCAGCTCGCCGCCGAGTTTCGGGAACTGCTGCCTAACAATGCGGTCGAATACTTTGTGTCCTACTACGACTACTACCAGCCAGAAGCGTACGTGCCGCAAACCGATACCTATATCGAAAAGGATTCCTCGATTAATGACGAGGTGGAGAGGCTTCGACATTCGGCCACGAACTCGTTGCTGACCCGGCGCGATACTGTAGTGGTTTCTTCTGTGTCCTGCATCTACGGCCTGGGTACGCCGCAGGAATACGTGGCCCGAATGGTGGCCCTTGAAGTGGGCATGCAGATCGACCGCGACGTACTACTGCGCCAATTTGTCACCATGCAGTACCAGCGCAACGACATGTCTTTTACTCGGGGGACTTTCCGAGTCCGCGGGGACACAATCGAGATAATCCCAGTTTACGAAGAGCTGGCGATCCGCATCGAGATGTTTGGTGACGAGATTGAATCGTTGACTACGTTGCACCCACTTACAGGCAACGTGGTTCGTGAAGAGGAACAGGTCTTTATTTTCCCCGCCTCGCACTACGTGGCCGGCCCGGAGCGCATGGAACGTGCACTGGAGTCGATCGAGAAGGAACTGCAGGAGCGGCTGGCAGAGCTGGAACGCGAAGGCAAGTTGCTGGAAGCGCAAAGGCTCCGTATGCGAACTACCTACGACCTCGAGATGATGCGCGAAGTAGGGACCTGTGCGGGGATCGAAAACTACTCGAGGCACATAGATGGCCGCGGTCCCGGTACGCCACCGAACACGCTGCTTGACTATTTCCCAGATGATTTTGTGCTGATCATTGACGAGTCTCACGTCACCGTGCCGCAAATTGGAGCCATGTATGCGGGCGACATGTCCAGAAAGAGGACGCTGGTGGACTTCGGCTTCCGCTTGCCATCGGCGATGGATAACCGCCCGCTCAAGTGGGAAGAGTTCCTAGAGCGGATTGGGCAGACAGTCTACCTGTCAGCTACGCCCGGAAATTACGAATTAGAGAAGTCGGACGGAGTGGTGGAACAGATTATTCGTCCTACTGGGCTGGTTGATCCTAAGGTAGTCGTGAAGCCGACGGAGGGACAGATTGATGATTTACTGGGCGAGATACAGGCGCGAGTAGCCAAGGAAGAGCGAGTCCTAGTCACTACCCTGACCAAGAAAATGGCTGAAGACCTGACCGACTACTTCGCCGAACGAGGAGTGCGAGTCGAATACCTGCACTCGGACGTGGATACGCTGCGCCGCGTGGAATTGCTGCGAGAGCTGCGCCAAGGCAAATTTGATGTGCTGGTCGGCATCAACCTGCTGAGAGAGGGGTTGGACCTTCCGGAAGTGTCACTTGTGGCTATCTTGGATGCGGACAAGGAAGGGTTCTTGCGCTCTACTACCTCGCTAATTCAAACGATTGGCCGTGCGGCCCGAAATGTCTCTGGCGAGGTCCACATGTACGCCGACAACATCACGGAGTCGATGCGTTTTGCTATTGACGAGACAGAGCGGCGACGCGAAAAGCAGATGGCCTACAACAAGGAACACGGCATTGATCCGCAGCCTCTTCGCAAGAAGATCTCGGACGTTACCGATATGCTCGCCCGCGAGGACATAGATACTGAAGAACTACTGCAAGGACACTATCGGGGGGCCCGCTCTGGTCCGAGCCGAAAAGAAATTAGTGAGGCAGATCTATCCGTGCGTGCCCGCCTGGCTTCCGCCGCAGAGGGCGATCTATCTGGTTTGATAGAAGATCTGACGAAGCAGATGCACGCCGCCGCAGCGGAATTGCAATTCGAGGTTGCTGGGCGGCTGCGTGATGAGATAGCAGACCTAAAGAAAGAACTACGGCAGATGAAGGCAGCTAACTAGATGAAAGGGCTAACTTCCAGGCAGGCTGGTGAGCTAGCGCAGGCTGGGAAAGTAAACGTGGCGCACGTGACGACGTCGCGGCCTCTTCACGAGATCGTCAAAGCGAATGTGTTTACGCTATTTAACGCCATTTTGGCTGCCTGCTTGGTAGTGGTTATAGCACTGAGGTCTTGGCCGGATGCGGTATTTGGGCTGGTTCTTGTTACAAATGCGGCTACGGGTATTTTTACTGAATGGAGGGCGAAACGCACCCTGGACAAGGTCGCAATTTTGAATACCTCCCCGTTGAATGTTCTTCGCGATGGTCAGGAAACGCAGTTACGGCCAGATCAGATCGTGTTAGGAGACTGGCTGCGGATAAAACGCGGCGACCAGATTCCTGCTGACGGGGTAGTTGAAGAAGCTCAAGGCTTTGCCTGCGACGAGTCGATCCTTACCGGTGAATCGAGAGCCCAGAAGAAAAAGAACGGCGATGAAGTGCTGTCAGGCGCGACCGTTACTGCAGGTAGTGCGCTGGTTAGCGTGAAGGCCGTCGGAGATGATTCCTACGCTGCTCGGCTGGGCGCAGACGTGCGAAAGTTTAAGCTTGCCAAGTCCGAGATCGCAGACGGCATCAACCGGATTATCGTTCTTATTGGCCGGGCGATCCCCATCATGGTGCTTATCCTGGCGTGGTCACAAATCCACGTGGCCGGCGGATGGAACCGGGCGCTAGGCAACGGTGCCTGGCGAGGCATAGTTATTGCGGTGATTGCCGGAATAGTGGGGATGATTCCACAGGGGCTCGTGTTGTTGACGTCCGTGAACTTTGCTACGGCCTCCCTAAAACTGGTGAAGAAAGGCGTGCTCGTCCAGCAGATGCCGGCTGTTGAAGTGCTCGCCCGTGTCGACACGCTCTGCCTGGATAAGACCGGCACTTTGACGAGTGGTCGGATCGAGCTAGGTGATATCGTGCCACTTTCAGGCGGTGGCCGCCCACTTCATGCGTGGCAGGATCCGAAAGATCCCGCCAGGGCATTCGCCGATAGCGAGCCCGAGGCCGCACGAGCTCTGGCGGCGCTGGTAGCTGATCGCGTAAACGAAACGGCGCAGGCCATCGATGATGCTCTGGAAATAGGACCAGCTGAGGGCAAAATAGATCCCTTTGACTCGGGGCGGAAGTGGGCAAGCTTCACTACCCAGGGCGTCACGTGGTATTTGGGCGCGCCAGAATTTATTGCTACCTCTGAACAAACTATGCAAGCCGTTGAGCGGGCTGCAGAAAACGGTACAAGAGTACTGCTGCTGGTAAGAGCCGACGGGAAACACTCTGACCTTGCCCCTTCCCGAACCGACTGGGCACTAATCGCGTGTGTAGAACAACTTCGCCCGGACGCAAACCGCACTTTGCAGTACTTTAGGCAGCAGGGTGTACGTTCCCTGATCATCTCGGGTGACAACCCAGTCACTGTAGCTGCGGTGGCAGCAAAAGCAGGCATGGAATCTCCGCGGGTAGGGGATGCTCGCGACCTTCCTAGAGACATTAGCGAGATAAGCGAGGTACTAGAGAATATTGATGTGCTAGGGCGCGTTTTGCCAGAACAGAAGCAATATATTGTGCAGGCTCTGCAGGCCACCGGCCACACTGTAGCCATGACAGGTGATGGGGTAAACGACGCGTTGGCGCTAAAGGAGGCTGACCTGGGAGTTGCCATGGGGTCTGGCGCTCCGGCTACCAAGGCTGCCGCGAAGATCGTGTTGTTGAACGGAGAGTTTTCTGCCTTGCCACCGGTTGTGGCCGAGGGGCGCCGAGTACTGGCGAATATGGAGAGGGTATCGTCACTGTTCTTGACGAAAACTGTCTACGCAACAATCATTGCAGCCCTGGTCAGTATTTTTACGATTCCGTATCCTTTCTTGCCGCGGCATCTGACGCTCATTAGCGTGTTCTTCATTGGGCTGCCGGCTTTTATTTTGGCTTTTTCGCCCACAAACCAGCGCTATCGCAGAGGCTTCTTGCGCCGCACGCTGTCAATCGCTCTGCCCAGTGGTGTTGTGGCGGCCGGATGTGTCTTCTTCGCATACTGGTGGACTGCCAGGGGAATACATGCCGGTAGAGCCGATGCTGCCACGGTCGCTACTATCACTCTGGCCCTGATCTCGGCTACAGTCTTGGCTTTGGCTTCCAGGCCCTTGTTGACCTGGCGGGGCCTGCTGGTGGGGGCTATGGTCGCAGCTGTCGTGGGTGTCATTGCTGTGCCAGATCTGCGATTCCTCTTCTCGTTAGCTTTCCCTGCCCGGCAGCTATGGCAAGTGGCTGCCATTGCGGGAACGGTTGGGGTGGTGCTCGTGTTGGTGGCAGCCAAGATGCGAAGCACCACATTAGGGCGTCAGCGTCGTCGTAGCTGACGCACGCCTTGTACACTTGAGGCGGAGGGGAGTACTTCCAGAAACATTGGGGTCGTCATCACGGCGCAAGCCCGGTCCCATAGCCTTGCAGGCGGAAAGAGACCTCCGTGTATTTTTGGTACCGGAGGATAAATAGTTGGACGTACACATTCTTGGGTGGATAGGTCTGTCCGCCATGATCATCGGCATGATCATCTTCGATATTATTGCCCATATTCGTACCCCTCACGAACCTACTTTGAAAGAGGCAGCACTTTGGTCTGCCATCTACGTCGGGTTGGGACTGTCCTTCGCACTAATTGTGTGGGGTATCTGGGGTGGTTCCTTCGCGACTGAGTATTTGGCGGGATTCTTGACCGAGAAATCTCTGTCGCTGGATAACCTCTTTGTTTTCATCATTATCATCACTGGGTTCAAGGTTCCCCGCCGGGATCAGCAGATAGTGCTGTTGTGGGGGATCGTTATTGCAATTCTCGCCAGGTTAGTGTTCATTTTGATGGGGGCGGTTATTATCAACCGCTTCGCGGCAGTGTTCTACCTTTTTGGCGCATTCTTGGCTTACACCGCGATCAATCAGGCGCGCGAGGGCGTGGGCTCCCTTGAAGAGGAACAGCAAGAAGAATACAAAGAGAACGCCCTAACTAGGTGGGCGCGCAAGATCTTCCCTGTCACCGATGGGTTCGTGGGGGATAAGTTCTTCCACCGCCACAGTGGCAAAACCTACCTGACTCCCATGCTGCTGTGTGTTGTTGCTATTGGCTCGGCCGACATCATGTTTGCAATGGATTCAATTCCAGCTATTTTCGGACTAACTAACGAGCCGTATCTGGTGTTTGCCACTAATGCGTTCTCTTTGCTGGGCTTGCGGCAGCTTTACTTCCTGATTGGTGGCTTACTCGAGAAGCTAGTGTTCTTGCACTACGGGCTTGCGCTGATCCTTGGTTTCATTGCAGTGAAACTATTCCTCCACGCCCTGCACGAGGCACCAATATTTGGTTCTGAAACTTGGGCACAGGCCCTTCCTGAGCCGTCTATCGCGTTCTCGATGGGCTACATCATAATTGTTATTGCGATAACTACAATCGTCTCTTTGTGGTATACAAAGAAGCACGCAAAGTAAAGTTTTCCCCCTACAATTGCAGGGGGAAAATCTGTTAATACGTCATCGCTAAGAGGTCGTGCACCATGGTGGGCCTGGTGCGGATGCCGTCATGCTGGAACTCATTGGTATGAAGTACCCGGATCCCTTGAATTTGGGAAGCGGTCTCGAGCGAGAGCGGGGCCGGCACGAACATGTCGTTCTGGTAGACCGCCGCAGCCACAGGGACCTGATTGGAGTTTAGGACTTCGGGTAGATAGGTGAGCGGGAAATCGGTTTGCTCTGCCAGTACATCCATTGCCCCTACAGTCCCCGCCATAGCGGGATCTTCGGTAAAAGCCTCCCGATAGAAATGTTCCCCTGACAGGTAGAAGGGCTCTGCCGAGCTAGGATCAGTAGCAAAATTGGCTTGTGCTAGGCGCTGTGCTGACCACTGCGTTGCCTTCCCAGCAGCGGCAGGGCCCGCCCCGGCGTAGGTAAATTCGTGGATGAGCGCGTAAAGAGGCGCTGCCGCATTAGAGATCACTCCGGCAAGGTCAGTAAGGAACGAATAGCTGAGACGGCGCGAGGAGCCGCGGCTACCTGCGAAGGGATCTTCATACAAATAGTGCAAGGAATCAAAGCCAGCAGTCATTCCTAAGCCCAGACCAGACATGCGGAGTCTGGGCACGGTCAGTTTCTCTCCGGTAGGAAGGTATTCGTCTACCTCGCTAATGTGCTGGGCAACCTGTCGGATCGTTTCGGCCGAGCCGGGGTATACGTCCTCGAACTGTTCGTTGCGGCGGATAGCCTGCGCGAAAGTAAGTTCATAGATGTCATCTATGTGCCCCAGGTGTGGGAGGCCTCCGGTTATCGCGGCTCGCTCTATTCCCTCTGGGAAAAGGGAAAGATAGGCGGTGATGCAAAAACCGCCGAAGGACTGTCCTACCAGCGTCCATGGGGGCGCTCCAAGTGCTCTGCGCAAAGCTTCACAATCGGCAACAATGGAGTCTTGCCGGAAATGGCTCAAGTAGGCAGCGCTTTCCTCGGCAGAAAGCTCGGAAAGGTAGCGGGCATCTATTGGCGAGGACAGCCCGGTTCCGCGCTGATCAATCTGAATTACGCGGTAATGATCCAGGGCCCAATCCATCCACCCGGAAGCGGGGTTCGCCGGACGCATCCCCTTAGTGCCTGGTCCGCCTTGCAAATAGACCAAAAGAGGACGATCTTCGCCGCCTTGCCGCACAAATTCACGGGAGAAGAACGTGATTGTGCGCGGATCGCTTTCAGTGCGGAAATCAAGGGGTACCTCGAGCCAGCGTTCAATAATCTTATGCCCATGCATGACAAACTCATGAGTCTTCATCAGGACCTCCTTCTTGCCAACGTCTGTGCCAACGACGCACAGACCACTAGTTGTAATTGATGGAAAACAATGATTGGTACGGTAACCGCAGCCACCGTAGCCGTTGGGAAAATGATTGCTGCCATAGGAAGCCCGGTTGCAAGGGACTTTTTCGACCCACACATGAGCACGACTATGCGATCTGCCATAGGCATGCCCAGGGCATTTGCACCAAACCAGGTTACCGCCAGCATCACAGCCAATATCAGGACAGAAGCCAATATCAGAAACAGGACCTGCTTCAGCTGAATCTGCGCCCACAGCCCGCGGGCAGTAGCTCCCGCAACCGAAGAAGCCACAATTAGCAAGATGGTCGACTGGTCTACCCCTTTAGTAAGCCCCCTATGGGCGCGAAGCCACCCTCCGATCTTCGGCTGGAGTAGTTGCCCGGCTATGAAAGGCACGAGCAGTTGCAGAAAAATGTTTCCGATCGAACCTAAAGACACCCCTGAAGAAGTGCCCATGACAAGCATTACCAGCAGGGGAGTAATGACCATGCCAACAATGTTAGAGATGGTCGCTGAACACACTGCCGCCCCAATATTGCCTCGGGCAATAGAAACGAAGGCTACTGACGACTGCACTGTGGAAGGCAACAAGGTCAGATAGAGAATCCCAGTGGCAAAAGTCTTCCCGAGCAGCGATAGCCAAAGTGGATAGGTAACGCAGCCCAAAATTGGGAAGATAACGAACGTCGCCACAGCTACAGAGCCCTGTACCTTGATGTTCTTCAGGCCAGCAATAACCTCCGCAGTAGACAGTCTTCCCCCATACAGGAAGAACAGCACGATCACCGCGAAGGTACCAATCACCTCTAGGCCCGAGATAGCCCAGGAAGGAATCGGCACAAAGATGCCCAGGGCAAGGACAAGCAGAATCCCAATAATGAACGGATCCGCAAACGAGGAAAGAGCAGGCGGCAGCTTCCTCACTAGGCAAATATCCCGATAACAGGATTCCAAGTACGTGCGGTGCGCTTGGCTACGAAACCACCAACAAAGAACGGGTCTTCCCCAAGCAACTCAAGCGCCTCGCCCTCGGAAGCAGCATTGAGTAGAAGCACCGCACCAGGAGCTCCAGATCCCTCCAACGGTCCCGAAGCCACCACAATGTCCTTTTCAAAAAGCGACTGCAAGTGAGCCCGGTGCTTGGGCCGCACCTCATCCATCTGCGCAGACTTCGATTCGTCGTAGAGGTATTCAACTAAAACTTTCACTGCAGTACTTCCTATCGGTTGGAACTTCCCTTGCAAGTTTACGCGTGCGCCCGACGGCTAGGGCCAGTTCATCATCGATTAGCTGACCGAAGAGCACCACGGCTATGCCGCCGGAAAAGCCACCACTCAAGTATCGCCCCGGTAGATACAAAGCGAAAGTAGAAGAGGTTCGCTCCAAGGCGAAGCAGTGTCTAAGAGGCGAGATTAGGCCACAGCACAGGTAGATTTGGAGGGTGAGTGAAAACCTGTTAGTACGTGGCGCCCGTCAGCACAATCTAAAAGGAGTAGATGTCGATCTGCCCCGCAATAGCCTAATCGTCTTCTCAGGACTATCCGGATCAGGCAAATCATCACTGGCATTCGACACTATCTTCGCTGAAGGACAACGCCGGTATGTAGAATCCCTGTCCTCCTACGCGCGGCAATTCCTAGGGCAAATGGACAAACCCGACGTAGATTTCATTGAAGGCCTCTCTCCGGCAGTATCCATTGACCAGAAGTCAACCTCCAGGAACCCCCGCTCCACCGTGGGAACCATCACCGAGGTATACGACTACCTACGGCTCCTATTCGCTCGCGCCGGAGAACCACACTGCCCGCAATGCGGCCAAAGAATCGCCTCCCAATCACCCCAGCAAGTGGTAGATAAACTGCTGGAATACCCAGAAGGCACTAGATTCCAAGTCCTAGCCCCCATAGTAAGAGGCCGCAAAGGCGAATACGCAGACGTCTTTGACGACATGCGCTCGCGGGGGTTCTCGCGCGTAAAAGTTGATGGCGAGATGATGCGTCTGGATAACCCGCCGACGCTCGAAAAGAAGCTCAAACACGATATCGAGGTTGTTGTAGACCGGATCGTGATGCGCGAGGGCGTGCGCGTTCGTCTAACAGATTCCGTCGAGACGGCGATGGAAATTGCCGAGGGACGCGTGTTTATTGAGTTTGTGCCTAAGACGGACGACGATCCTCACGGCATCAGAAAATTCTCCGAGCATAGGGCGTGCCCGAACGATCACGAACTAGTTCTGGACGAAATCGAACCGCGCACTTTCTCTTTCAATGCCCCATACGGCGCGTGTGAAGCTTGCGATGGCATCGGTTTCAAGCTCCAGGTAGATCCCGACCTGTTGGTACCTGATGAGGGTCTCTGTCTAGGCGAGGGCGCCGTGGCCATTTGGTCCGGATCTAACAAGTACTTCATGCGCCAACTTGAAGCATTAGGTAAAGAACTCGACTTCGACCTCGACACGCCTTGGAAGGATCTGCCAAAGAAGACCCGCAATGCGCTAATTAAAGGCAAAGATTATAAGGTCAAAGTGCGCTACAGAAACAGGTGGGGGCGCGAACGCGTCTACGCTTCCGGATTCGAGGGGGCCATCCACTATGTTGAGCGCAAACATGCTGAAACTGAATCCGATTCGCAGCGTGCCCGCTACGAGGAATATATGCGGGACGTCCCCTGCGCAAAGTGCGGAGGAAAGCGGCTGAAGCCAGAAGTGCTTGCCGTAACTATCGAGGGCAAGTCCATTGCCGACGTGACTGATATGTCAATTGAGCGGTCTTCAGAGTTCCTGTCTACTCTTCGCCTTGCGGGATCCGCTCAGAAGATTGCCGGCCCCATTCTTACCGAGATAAAGGCCCGCCTGAACTTCCTCAACGACGTTGGCCTGTCTTACCTGACACTTTCCAGAGCAGCGGGAACACTTTCCGGTGGGGAGGCGCAGCGCATTAGGCTGGCCACCCAGATTGGTTCGGGCCTGGTAGGCGTGCTGTATGTCTTGGACGAACCCTCCATTGGGTTACACCAACGAGACAATGCCCAGCTGATTCAAACCTTGCTTCGGCTGCGAGACCTGGGAAATACCCTAATCGTGGTAGAACACGACGAAGACACGATCCGAAACGCGGATTGGATTGTCGACATTGGTCCTGGCGCTGGTTCGGGCGGCGGCAAAGTCGTCTACTCCGGTCCTGTAAAAGGGATAGAAAAAGCGAAAGACTCGCTGACTGGCGATTACCTTTCGGGCAGACGGCAGATTGAACTACCGGCACAGCGCCGCCCCTTCGATAAGAACGCAAAGCTGTCGGTACACGGGGCACGCGAGAACAACCTGAAGAATATTGATGTGGATTTCCCCCTAGGATTATTCACCGCAGTGACTGGCGTGTCTGGATCAGGAAAATCAACTCTGGTAAACCAGATCCTGTATCAGTCCCTCGCTCGCACACTCAACAGAGCTCGGACTGTGCCGGGGCGGCACAAGTCAATCACCGGCATGGAACAGCTAAAGAAGGTTGTGCACGTTGACCAGTCGCCGATCGGGCGCACCCCGAGGTCGAATCCTGCCACCTATACGGGGGTATGGGACAGCGTCCGCAAGCTCTTCGCCGAGACTCCCGAGGCTAAAGTGCGCGGCTACGGTCCGGGCAGATTCAGTTTCAACGTCAAGGGAGGGCGCTGTGAGGCCTGTAAGGGCGACGGCACCATCAAGATCGAGATGAATTTCCTGCCGGACGTATATGTCGCGTGCGAGACGTGCCATGGGGCTCGGTATAACCGAGAAACCCTCGAAATTCGCTACCGCGGCAAGACAGTTTCTGACGTTCTAGAGATGCCCATTTCGGAGGCAGTGGAATTCTTCAGCGCGATCCCAAGGATCAGCCGTTACCTGCAGACTCTGGTAGACGTCGGACTGGGGTATGTGAAGCTGGGACAGTCTGCAACCACTCTCTCCGGCGGCGAGGCACAACGCGTCAAACTGGCTTCGGAATTGCACAAGCGTTCCAATGGCAAATCTGTGTACATTTTGGATGAGCCCACCACGGGGCTGCATCTAGAAGACATCAGAAAGCTTCTGTTAGTGCTACAGGGTCTTGTTGACAAGGGCAACACGGTTATCGTGATTGAGCACAACTTGGACGTCATCAAGTCGGCTGACTGGATAATTGACATCGGGCCCGAGGGCGGCGAAGGCGGCGGTACTATCGTTGCCACTGGCAGCCCCGAGGAGGTCGCGCAGAACGAAGGCTCTTGGACGGGCAAGTACCTGAAGCCATTGTTGGCTTAAATGTAAAAGTGGCCGGCTTTTGCCGGCCACTTTTATTTTTGGTGCTTAGCCCCGCTTTGCGCCCTCGTACATCTTGTCGATGACGTCTGCGAACCGGGCTAACACTTTCGCCCTCTTTACCTTCAGCGACGGGGTCAACAATCCGTTCTCTTCTGTGAAATCAGTGGGCAGTACCGTGAATTTACGGATTGATTCCGCCCTAGAGACGGCCTTGTTGGCGCGTTTTACAGCACGATCCAATGAAGCCA
The DNA here is from genome assembly GCF_030217145.1 of Winkia sp. UMB3158. Classification (NCBI taxonomy): domain Bacteria; kingdom Bacillati; phylum Actinomycetota; class Actinomycetes; order Actinomycetales; family Actinomycetaceae; genus Winkia; species Winkia sp. UMB3158. Next base: position 19,926 of record NZ_JASONH010000004.1, read on the forward strand.
GCACGTCCTTATCCTTGGCGGCCTCGACAACCTCCATATGGGTAAGCCCATGATTTTCGAGCCAACCAGGCAGCATCTCCGAATCCAAGGTGATCAGCGCCGAGATGAAATTGCGCTGGTCGCCAACCACTACGACCTGGGAGATTAGCGGGTGTCCGCGCAGGCGATCCTCTAGCACGGCAGGGGACACGTTCTTGCCGCCAGCGGTGACAATGATTTCCTTCTTACGGCCGGTAATAGTGACACGTCCCTTTTCGTCAATGGAAGCTAGGTCGCCAGATTTGTACCAACCATCGGCGGTAAAGGCTTCTTTGGTGGCTTCGGGATTGTTGTGATAGCCACGCATGATGCCCGGGCCTTTGGCTTCCAGCTCGCCGTCTTCAGAGAGCCGTACCTGGTTGCACAGCAGGGGCGCGCCAACTGAACCGGTCTTGTTAGTCTCCGGCATACAAACAGTGAGCGGGCCACCCATCTCGGTGGTGCCGTAGCCTTCCAATACCTCGATTCCGAGTCCTTGGAAGAAGTAGGAAAGTGTGGGCGAGAGCGGAGCCCCACCCGAGACAACCACCCGCAAGTTTCCGCCCAGCAGCTCGGGAATCTTTGCCAGCAGCCGACGGGCGACGGTAGCTGCCGCCCTCGTAGAGGCAGTGAGCTCATCCTCTTCTTCCTGCTTGGCGTAAGTTTCCAAGGTGTGTGCAGCCCATCGGAACATTTTGAGCTTCATACCGCTGCCTGCCTTCGCGTCGGCAGCGTTATAGACCTTCTCTAGAACCCTGGGGACCACCAGTAGGGAGGTGGGGCGGAACGTTGTCATGTCGCCCAACAGGTTCTTGATAGAGGAGGAGTGTCCAATCACTCCATGTCCCGCAAGCGAAGTGAAGTTGATAAAGCGGGCAAGTACGTGCGCTACCGGCAAGAACAGCAGTACTCGAGTATCTTGGTGCACGATCGCCTGGGGCAGCATCTGCTGAGCTACCTCAATCTGCTTCATGAAGTTCGCGTGCGTGAGCTCGACGCCTTTAGGGCGTCCAGTGGTGCCGGAGGTGTAGATAATTGTGGCTACGTCCTCGGGCTTTAGGGCCTCTAGCCGCTTCTTGAGGACGTCCTCGTCTACCTCTTCAGAACGCTCAATGATCTGTACCATGGCATCAGAGTCGTGGGCGAGCACTCCAAGCACGGTGGGGCGATCGCGCACGAGCGAATCGATGACCCTGGCTTGGATTGAAGTGTCGGTTACGACAAATTTGATGTCAGAGTCCTCGATGATCCAGCTGATCTGCTCGTTGGAATCAGACTCGTAGACCGGGACAACGACGCACCCGATGGACTGGGCAGCAAAATCCAGGACGGTCCATTCATAGGAGGTGGCCCCAAAAATAGCCACGGAATCGCCGGGCTCTAGCCCGTAGGCAATGAGCCCTCGAGCAACGACGTAAATCTGGTCGCGCAGTGCGTCAGCAGTGATCTTCTGCCACTGCGTACCGATCTGATTGCGTAGCTCTACAGCTACTTCCGCAGGGTAAAGGCTGGCCCGTTTCTCGATAATTCCGGGAATAGTTCCGGCGGCCAGGTATTCCTTCTTAGGGCGGCGACGCAACAGCGGCATAGTGACCTCCTAGTTTGAAGAAGAAAAATATATTACTTACGGTACCGTAACTTACGGTGACAAGAAGCATTTACTACGCATAGTGTCTATGTTGCTACCCTGAGGAACATGACATATTCACACCTGCTTCCGGCTCGTTACACGATCATCGAAACCGCTATCGGTGACATGACTATCTCTGCTGCAGGTGAGCTTCTAAACGGGGCCTGGTTCGTAGGACAGCGCCACTACCCGGACAAAGCCAGATTAGGGATTGTAGCTAAACCTCTCGATCCTGTTCTGACTCCGGCGGCAGACCAGATAAAGGACTACCTGGACGGAAAACGACAAGACTTCTCTTTACGCTATGAGCTAAAGGGCGACAAATTTGCTCTCCGGGTTTGGAAATATCTGGAAACTATTCCGCGCGGAAGCGTGCGGACTTATGGGCAAATTGCCGCTGCCCTTGGAAACCGGTTCCTAGCTAGGGCAGTGGGAAGTGCTGTAAGCAAGAATCCGCTCTCTGTGATTGTTCCTTGCCATAGGGTTATCGGGGCCGACGGTAATCTTGGCGGCTACGCCGGGGGAATAGAACAGAAGCGCTACCTCCTGGATCTAGAAGGTGCCGAGTATTCAGGCAGTGCCAGACTCTTTTAACGAGCTTGGGCCCGGCACGTAGCCGGGCCCAAGCTATCTGTTACTAGATCACAGACCGTAGTACAGCTGGAACTCGTAGGGGTGCGGGTACGCCCTCATCGGAGCGATCTCGTTTTCGGTCTTGTACTCAATCCAAGTGTCGATCAGGTCCTGAGTGAACACGTCGCCCTCGGTGAGGAAGTCCGAATCCTCGCGGAGCGCCTGCAGGGCTTCCTCCAACGAAGCAGGCAGCTTCTGGATGTCTGCGTACTCTGCAGGTGGCAGCTCGTACAGGTCCTTGTCCACAGGTTCCGGAGGCTCAATACGGTTGCGGATGCCATCCAAGCCTGCCATCAGCGAAGCCGCGAAGGATAGGTACGGGTTCGCCGAGGGATCCGGCACGCGGTATTCCACGCGCTTGGCCTTCGGGGAAGTGCCGGTGACCGGAATGCGAATGCAAGCCGACCTGTTCCTAGCAGAGTAGACCAGGTTAATCGGTGCTTCGAAGCCGGGCACCAGGCGACGGTAAGAGTTGATAGATGGGTTCGTAAAGGCCAGCAGCGCCGGAGCGTGAGCCAGCAAGCCGCCAATGAAATAGCGAGCCATGTCAGACAGGGCGCCGTAACCGCGCTCGTCGTAGAACAAGGGCTCGCCGTTCTTCCACAGCGACAGGTGGGTGTGCATGCCAGAACCGTTGTCGCCAAACAAGGGCTTGGGCATAAAGGTCGCGGTGCGGCCATCTTCGATAGCGGCATTCTTGACGACGTACTTGAACTTCATCAGGTCGTCTGCAGCCGCCTGCAGCGAGTTGAACCGGTAGTTGATCTCTTGTTGGCCGCCAGTACCAACTTCGTGATGGGCGCGCTCGAGTTTCAACCCAACCTGGCTCAGTAACTTAGACATAGTGTCGCGAAGATCAGCAAAGTGGTCGGTAGGAGGAACGGGGAAATACCCGCCCTTTAGATCTACCTTGTACCCATCGTTGTGGCCATCTTCTTCGGCGCCCATACGCCATTCGCCCTCAACAGAATCAATCTGGTAGAAGGTATTTTCGCGGCGCGTTTGGAAACGTACCGAGTCGAACAGGTAGAACTCCGCCTCGGCGCCAATGAAGCAGGTGTCGGCAATGCCGGTGGATTTCAAATAAGCCTCGGCCTTTGCAGCCACCTGACGCGGATCGCGGGAGAAAGGCTCGTCTGTGAACGGGTCAACAATCGAAAAATTAACGACCAGGGTTTTGGCTTTGCGGAACGGATCGATAAAAGCAGTGCTTACATCTGGAATTAGCTTCATATCGGACTCGTTGATAGCAACGAAGCCACGAATAGAAGAACCGTCAAACATAAGCCCATCGGTTAGAGCCGCATCTTTGAATTCGCTAGCTGGAATGGTGAAGTGTTGGGATACGCCAGGCAGATCGCAAAAGCGAACGTCGACGAACTCGACCCCTTCCTTATCTATGAAGTCGACAGCCTCTTCCTTGGACTGGAACATGTGATCTCCCGGAGATTTTTGAGATTAAAGGTGGTGTCAAAGACATCTCTAATATTACAAAAGCAGCCGCTAGGTATCCAACCAAAAATTGGATGTCTAGCGGCTGTGGTGTAAGGCACGGATCTTAAGGATCCTAATAGTGCACTACGGTTGTAGTTCCTACTGGTGCCCACTCGTAATACCAGCCTGCCAACGAGACAGGAAGATTTACGCAGCCATGTGAGCCGGACGGGCCCGCGTACCCGAAGCTGCCCCTCCAAGGAGCGCCGTGAATCGCATAGCCGCCGGAGAAATACATCGCGAAGGGGACATCCGGAGTGAAATAATCCTCGCCACGCATGTCATCAAAGCGGTATTTACGCTGAATTTGGAAGGTGCCCTGGATAGTTTCGTACCCGGGCATGCCATCGACCATAGGTTCAGGGCCGCGTAGCATCTGCGCCCCCTGGTAGGCGGAGATGGTGTGGTTAGACAGATTTATGTCGATCCACTTTTCGCCCTCAGTCGCGGGATAAGCAAGCTTCTCCGCGCCCCGCGCGATAGTGCGAGTTTCCCATTCTGCCTTCTTCGGCTTGGAAGTGAACTTGCCGGTGTACTCCTTGTTGGAGTTCAACGCCTCAGTTCCAGCCTTAGCCAAGGCCGACGCATTGTCGATCGTGTATCCGTCTTCGGGCTCGCGCACCGTCGCTAGGGTCTTGCCGGACGAATCGACGTTCTTTAGCCCGTTCTGCGGGGCTTTGCTAACCTGGCCCGCAAGCTTATTTACCCACTCCAAAACCCGGTCATTGTTCATCTTGGGGGCAGTTTGCTTGCCTGCACCATTTTCTCCGAAATCCACCCAGGCGCGCTTCTTTTCAGCGCTCGGCTGGTAGCTCTCAGAGTCATAGGTGATGGTGAACGGAAGCTCTACCAACTTGTTGGCCTTGTCCAGGAAGGTCTTTGCCTTTTGGTCGGTAATGGCAGGCTCGGATTGAACGGCCTTTACGCGTACAGCCTGGCTGGAGAGGGTCTTCGCTGCCTTCTGCGCAGCATCAGCTAGCTGATCCGGGTTTATGCCACGGCCAGGCTTACCAGATTTGAGCTGAAAAGCGGACCCGTCCTCGGAAAGAACCACCTTGGCATTGACCGGGGTGTTCTCTGCGCCGCCCAGTAGGGAGGCTGCATAAGCAGAAACCTTACCTGCAGTACTGGAGTACGTCGGAGTCACCGAGGGGGGATTGAACAGTCCTGCCAGCCGCGAAAGGAAGCCCTGCGAGGGCGCGAGCGCCTCAGCGGCTGCCTTCTTGGCGTCAACCTTGTAACCGAGGTCTGAAAGAGAAGCAGACTTAGTAGCATCGCCCGAGATTCTAACTGCAGCCGAGGCCGATTCTTTTTGGACTTTTTCGGCAACCTGCGAGGCGGTCATACCCGTAACGGACTTGCCCGCGACGGTAGCGCCCGGCACTGCCTTGTCCTTAAAGTAAATTGAATAGCCAACGATTGCTGCGGCAACTAAAAGTAGCGCTGCGACAATAGCGCCGATAATTATCCACTTCTTCTTGGAAGAGGGCTTCTTAGGGCTGCTTGAACCGGCGTCTGTCGGCTGGATACCTACGTAAGACGTCTCATAATCGGGATTCTGGGTACTCATCATCACATATGCTACCGATCTAAGTGCAGGTAGCAACCGTAACGGCCGGAGATTTGTCGCACAACTAAACTTGTCTTTCTTTTTTGTGGGTTTGCTGCAATAGACTTGCCGGGTGGCAGATCCAGCATCGTACCGTCCATCGCCCGGCGAGATTCCTACAGATCCGGGCGTCTACCGGTTCATGGACAAAAGCGGCCGCGTGCTGTACGTGGGGAAAGCCAAAAACCTGCGAGCGCGCCTGGCAAATTATTTCCAGAACCCGGCGGCTCTGAATCCCCGCATTGCGCAGATGGTGAACACCGCTTGTTCGGTGCGGTGGGTTGTAGTGGGCTCTGAAGTCGAATCTCTCTCGCTCGAGTATGCGTGGATCAAGGAATTTGAGCCCCGCTACAACGTTATGTACAGGGACGATAAGTCCTATCCGTATCTAGCGGTGACGATGAGCGAAAGGTACCCGCGGGTATTGGTAACCCGTGCCAAGCATAAAAAGGGGGACCGCTATTTTGGCCCCTACACGAAGGTGTGGGCCATCCGTGAGACTTTGGAACTGCTACAACGACCGTTCCCGGTTCGCACCTGTTCTAACGGTGTTTTCAACCGGGCGAAGGCCCAAGGGCGTCCCTGCCTATTGGGGTACATAGACCGGTGCTCGGCCCCCTGCGTGGGCAGGATAAGCGAAGCGGATCACCGGCAACTAGCAACGTCGTTGTGCGAATTCATGGCGGGCAAGACCGGCCCCATCATCCGCGACTTGACCAGTCAGATGAAGGAGGCTGCGCAAAAGCAGGAATATGAGCGGGCGGCATCTATTAGGGACACGCTAAAAGCGGCAACGACGGTACTTGAGAAGAATACGGTTGTGCTACCGGATGGTACCGATGCGGACGTCTTCGGCCTGGCCACCTCTGAATTGGTCGCCTCGGTTTCTGTGTTTATGGTTCGCGGCGGGCGCATCCGCGGTGAACGCGGGTGGGTCGTAGAACGCGCCTATCAGGAAAGCGATGAAGAATTAGTTGAAAAGCTGCTTGAGCAGGTATATGGCGAATACACGCCCGCAGATACTCCGAAGCGCCGCGACGAGTCTAAGAGCGTGGACGATCGGGTGCACACGCCTACCTCGGCGATGCCGCGAGAGATTTGGGTCCCGGCACTTCCCTTGGACACCCCAACGATGACCGAGTGGCTAAGTCAAAAGAGAGGCGGACCGGTTCGCTTGCGGCAGCTTCAGCGCGGCGACAAGAAGGCTCTTGCAGAAACTGTTGAAAAGAATGCGAAAGATGACCTGCGTCTTCACCTGTTGCGGCGCTCTGGCGATCTGACTGAACGCTCCAAAGCGCTGGAAGAGCTAGCAGATGCATTAGACCTGGATACAGCGCCCCTTCGTATTGAAGGTTTCGATATTTCGCATATTTCAGGCACAAATCAAGTTGCGTCGATGGTGGTCTTCGAGGACGGCGCGCCGCGCAAGTCTGCCTATCGGCATTTTGCAATTAGAGGCGAGGACGGCGACGGGGCTGCCGATGACACCGCTGCTATGAGCGAGGTACTAACTAGGCGGCTGCGTCGCCTCCAGGCAGAAGAGAAGGGGATTGCTGGCGAGGACGAAGAAGGCGTTCCTTTTGAGGTGGGCCCAGTCGACGAGCAGGGAGCTCCCAGGCGCTTTAGCTATCGCCCTGATCTGCTAGTGGTCGACGGCGGTCTGCCGCAGGTAAATGCTGCTGCCGCGGTGGTGGAGCAAATGGGGGCCGATATTCCGGTAGTGGGGTTGGCGAAGCGCCTGGAGGAGATCTGGATTCCCGGCGAGGACTTGCCAGTTATTTTGCCGCGCACCTCAGCCGCCCTCTTCATGCTGCAGTATCTGCGCGACGAGTCCCACCGTTTTGCCATCACCTATCACCGCAAGAAGCGCGGCAAGGCCATGACCCGATCTGTTATGGACAAAGTCGACGGCCTGGGGCCGGCGCGTCAAAAAGCACTGCTGAAGCACTTTGGCTCGGTGGCAAAGATTCGGCAGGCTAGCGCCGAAGAGCTGGCGAAGGTGAGCGGAATAGGCCCAGCGCTTGCGAGCAAAATTCATGAAGAGTTAGCAACCTGATCACAAAACCTGGTGCGGATAGGGCAAACTATAGTTATGGAGCAAGAACCGAATACCAATACAGTGCCTGCAGGAATTCCCGAATTAGATGAAGCCACCCAGCACCGAGTGCCAACTGTTCCCGAGATTCTGATCATTACCGGCCTATCCGGGGCTGGGCGTTCCAGGGCAGCCCATGCTCTAGAGGATCTGGATTGGTACGTGGTGGATAATTTGCCGCCACAGATGCTTCCCGCGTTCGCGCACATGATGACTCCCGAGGGCGGTGGCGTGCACCGCTTGGCCGCTGTAGTGGATGTGCGTTCCGGGCGGTTCTTCCAAGAGTTCTTGTCGATGCTTGACACGCTAACCCGCGAGGGGATCCAGTACCAGATTGTGTACTTGGAAGCTTCGGACCAATGCTTGGTTCGTCGCTACGAGCAGGTCCGCCGTCCTCACCCGTTGCAGGGCGATGGGCGATTGTTGGACGGGATCCAGGCCGAGCGAGGACTGCTTAAGGGAGTGCGGGATCGCTCCGATGCGGTGATCGATACTTCTGGCCTGTCGGTGCATGACTTGGCGCGGCATATGCGAGACGTGATCGGGGGCGCAAGTGAAAAGCCGCTGAACCTTACCGTAATGTCCTTCGGCTTCAAGCACGGAATTCCGCTGGACGCAGACCACGTGTTGGATGTTCGGTTCCTGGCGAATCCGTACTGGGTCAACGAGCTGCGAAATCTGACCGGTCAGGACGAAGCGGTAGCGAAGTACGTATTGGATCAGCCCGGGGCACTAGCTTTCGCAGATGGTTATGTGGACCTCATGGCCCCTATGCTGAAGGGTTACCTGTCAGAACTAAAGCCGTTCGTGACCATTGCCATTGGCTGTACCGGTGGCCGCCACCGGTCCGTGGCAATCGCGGAGCATGTCTCGCAAAAGTTCCGTGACCTGGGCTTCCCTGTGAAAACTCTGCACCGAGACATGGGGCGTGATTAGCTAGAGAAATGCTATACGACGAGCAGGGCTGGGCCAGACGTGGTGAATATGGGCCAAAGGTTGTGGCGTTCGGCGGGGGACACGGACTCTCTGCCACTTTGAGGGCGTTACGCCACCTTTCGCGCCAAATTACCGCAGTAGTCACAGTTGCCGATGACGGAGGATCTTCCGGTCGTCTAAGGCAAGAGCTGGATGTACTGCCTCCGGGAGATTTGCGAATGGCCCTCTCTGCGCTGTGTGACGACTCTGAGTGGGGCCTTACGTGGCGGGACGCTCTGCAACATCGTTTCCACACCGATGGACCTTTAGATAATCACGCGATGGGGAACCTACTGATCACTACGCTGTGGGATCTCCTTGGAGACGAGGTAGCCGGCCTCGATTGGGTAGCGAAGCTACTTCACTGCGAGGGGCGGGTATTGCCCATGGCTGCTGCGCCCTTGGTTATTGAGGCCGAGGTCGATTTTGGCGGCAAGGTTCGCACAATAGTTGGGCAGTCCAAAGTTGCTAAGACAGAGGGGAAGATCAAATCCATTCGTCTTAGCCCTAACAATCCGCCGGTGCGCCCTGAGGTGCTCCAGGCGATTGCCGAGGCCGAATGGATCATCATGGGGCCCGGCTCCTGGTATACCTCGGTGTTGCCACACCTTATGCTGCCGCAGATTGAGCACGCCCTCGCCAAATCCAATGCGCACAAGGCACTAGTGGTAAATCTTGCTCCCGACGGCACTGAGACGTCGTCGATGACGATCGCCGATCATATAAATGTGATTAGGGAGTTTTCGAAGGACCTAACCTTTGATGTGGTAGTAATAGATCCGTCCACTCTCGAGGACTATTCAGCGGCGGATCAAGCCGCGAAGGAACTCGGGGCAAAAATACTTCTTCGGCAAGTATCGCTAGGGCCAGGAAAGCTTCCTTATCATGACCCGCTGCGTCTTGCCGCCGCGTTGCGGGACGCTTTCGAAGGATATTTCGGGGACGTCGGAGAAAAAGAATAACCCACGAAGGAAGGCCAGCTTATGTCGTTGACCAGTGATATGAAATCTGAACTGGCAAAGGTAGAGCTCGACACTCCGGCAGAAAAGCATGCAGAACTGGCAGCGATGCTGCGTTTTGCAGGTGGCCTCCACCTAGTTTCGAGACGAATCGTGATCGAAGCTGAGGTAGATTCTGAAGAGGTAATGGAACGAACTACCGGACTGCTGACCGAACTGTTCAACATCGACTCGCAGGTGATCGTGGTGTCCGGGGGAGGGCTGCGTCGCGAGGGCCGGTACGTGATACGAGTTGTCGCCGGTGCAGAACGGTTAGCCCGCCTTACCGGACTCATTGATAGGCGAGGGCACCCGGTGCGCGGTCTGCCTGCTTCGCTAGTTTCCGGGGCAAAATCTGAAGCTTTGGCCATCTGGAGGGCTGCGTTTATGGCGCGTGGCTCTCTTACCGAGCCGGGCCGCTCCTCATCGCTGGAAATCACCTGCCCCGGCCCAGAAGCTGGGCTTGCGCTGACGGGCTGTGCCCGTCGCCTCGGAATTACCTCCAAGACACGGGAGGTGAGGGGCGTTGACCGTGTAGTTATTCGCGACGGCGACCATATCCAGAAGATTGCCAAGATGATGGGGTCGGTTACGACGGTTGCTATTTGGCAAGAGCGCCGCGAAAAGCGGGAAATGCGCGGATCGGTCAATAGGCTAGCCAATTTTGACGACGCTAACTTGAGGCGGTCCGCCAGAGCTGCCGTTGCGTCGGCGGCGAGGGTCGAGAAGGCATTCGAGATCCTAGGTGCCGACATTCCGGACCATCTAGTGGAGGCAGGTCAGCTAAGAGTGAAATATAAGGGAGCTTCACTGGAGGAGCTTGGGCAGCAGGCAGACCCGCCTCTTACGAAGGACGCGGTTGCGGGAAGAATCCGCCGTTTGCTTGCTATGGCAGACAAAAAGGCCATGGAGCTTGGCATCGCCGGAACAGAAAGTGCCCTTACACCAGAAATGCTAGATGGGTGAAAAACTCTTAATTTCTGAGATTTTTGGACCTTTGACCCGCGCTAGATGTGTGATTTCCGTGTAATTTAAAGATGTCGACCGCTTGAGCGGACGAATATGGGGAGATTCCCCTTTTGAAAACATGACTATCGCTGTTTAGTGCAGCGAGACCAGGAGGACATAGTGACCACTCGCGTCGGAATCAACGGCTTCGGCCGCATCGGCCGTAACTTCTTCCGCGCCGCTCTGAAGCAGGGCGCCGATCTTGAGATCGTTGCAGTCAATGACCTTACTGACAATAAGACTCTCGCCCACCTGCTCGAATGGGACTCCATTCTGGGCCACCTCGACTCCGAGGTAACCTACGACGACGAGTCCATCACCGTTGGTGGCAAGCGCATCGTTGCTCTGGCTGAGCGCGATCCGAAGAACATCAACTGGGGTGAACTGGGTGCCGACATCGTCATCGAGTCCACCGGGTTCTTCACCGACGGTGAAGCTGCTAAGGCTCACATTGAGGGAGGCGCAAAGAAGGTCCTGATTTCTGCCCCGGGCAAGAACGTAGACGGCACCTTCGTCATTGGCGTCAACTCCGATGAGTACGATCCGGAAAAGCACAACATCATTTCCAACGCTTCGTGCACCACTAACTGCTTGGCACCGCTGGCCAAGGCTCTGAACGATTCCATTGGTATCGAGCGTGGCCTCATGACCACCATTCACGCCTACACTGGCGACCAGCGTCTACACGATGCGCCGCACAAGGATCTGCGTCGCGCCCGCGCCGCTGCTCTGAACATCGTTCCCACCACCACCGGTGCTGCCAAGGCTGTTGCACTGGTGCTGCCGGAACTGAAGGGCAAGCTGGATGGCTATGCAGTTCGCGTCCCGGTTCCGACCGGCTCGCTAACCGACCTGACCTTCACCGCTTCCAAGGAAACCTCCATCGAAGAGGTCAACGCTGCGGTCAAGGAAGCTGCCGAGGGCGCCCTGAAGGGTGTGTTGGGCTACTCCGAGGGTGCACTGGTCTCCACTGATATCGTGACCGATCCGCACTCCTCGATCTTCGATGCTCCGCTGACCAAGGTCATCGGCGATCAGGTCAAGGTTGTCTCGTGGTACGACAATGAGTGGGGCTACTCCAACCGCCTCGTTGATCTTGCCGTGCTAGTCGGCCAGAAGCTCTGAGACATTAGCTAATGAACGACGCCCGCGTATCCGAGAGGGTGCGCGGGCGTTATTCGTGAAACCGCGTTAGGGGACAATATGCTGAAAACTATCGAATCTCTTGGTGACCTAAAGGGTAAGCGCGTCCTGGTACGTTCCGACTTCAACGTGCCGCTGCAGGAAGGGAAAATCACTGATGATGGCCGCATTCGTGCAGCCCTACCCACACTTACTAAACTTGTCGAAGCCGGAGCCAAGGTAATTGTTATGGCTCACCTTGGTCGTCCCAAGGGCCAGGTAAAGCCCGAATTCTCTCTTGCGCCGGTCGCGCAGCGACTGGGCGAACTAATTGACGCCAAGGTGACCCTGGCTGAGGACACTACTGGCGAGTCTGCGAAGAAGGTCACGGCCGAACTCGAAGAAGGACAGATTGCCCTTCTGCAGAACGTGCGTTTCGATCCCCGCGAAACTTCTAAGGACGAGGCCGAACGCGAAGCTTTCGCTTCTGAGATGGCCGAACTTGCCGATCTCTTCGTTTCAGACGGCTTCGGGGTAGTGCACCGCAAGCAGGCCAGCGTCTACGACGTTGCCAAGAAACTGCCCGCTGCTGCCGGTCTACTGGTTGTCAAGGAAATCGAATCGCTATCGAAGGCAACTCAGGATCCGGCTCGCCCGTACACCGTGGTGCTAGGTGGCTCTAAGGTATCGGACAAACTAGGGGTTATTGCTAACCTGCTGTCCAAGGCAGACACTCTGCTAATTGGTGGCGGTATGGGCTACACCTTCCTGAAGGCCAAGGGCTACGAAGTAGGCACTTCCCTACTTGAAGAAGATCAGCTAGAAACAGTCAAGGGCTACCTGGAAGAGGCAAAGGAAAAGGGTGTAGAGCTACTAGTGCCGGTTGACACCGTAGTTGCCCCCGAATTTGCCGCAGATGCGCCGGCAACTGTTGTCGATGCCGATGCCATCCCCACCGACCAGATGGGCTTGGACATTGGTCCGAAGACGGCCGAGCTATTCGCAAAGAAGATTGCTGAATCGAAGACCGTGGTTTGGAATGGGCCGATGGGCGTGTTCGAATTTGAGGCTTTCGCAAAGGGCACTGGCGCAGTCGCCAAGGCTATGAGCGAATCCGAAGCATTCACCGTCATTGGTGGGGGCGACAGTGCCTCCGCAGTACGCGGACTTGGTTACGACGAAAACTCGTTCTCGCACATTTCCACCGGCGGAGGAGCCTCGCTCGAGCTCCTCGAAGGAAAGACCTTGCCGGGCATTGAAGTATTGGAGGAAAAGTAAAATGGCACGTACGCCGCTAATGGCAGGCAACTGGAAGATGAACATGGACCATCTGGAGGCAATCCACCTGGTCCAGGGACTCGCCCTCGACCTGCAGGACAACAAGTTTGAAAAGGGCACTGTCGACGTTGTGGTCATTCCGCCGTTTACTGACATTCGCTCCATTCAGACTCTAGTGGAATCTGACGATCTGCCGATCGCTTACGGTGCTCAGGATGTTTCGGTACACGACAACGGCGCCTACACTGGCGAGGTCTCTACCGCCATGCTCACCAAGCTTGGTTGCACCTACGTAGTAGTGGGGCACTCGGAGCGTCGCGAGTACCACAACGAGACTGACGAGGTCGTAAACGCTAAGGCACGCAAGGCTTTGGCAGCAGATCTCACCCCGATCATTTGTTGTGGCGAGGCCCTAGAGGTTCGCAAGGCAGGCGAGCAGGTAAAGCACGTCCTCGGCCAGATTGACGGCGCTTTTGCCGATATCAGCGCTGAAGATGCAGTTCGCTCCGTTGTCGCCTACGAGCCCATCTGGGCAATCGGTACCGGCGAAGTGGCAACTCCCGAAGATGCTCAGGAAGTTTGTGGCGCAATCCGCAAGCACCTAGCAGAGCTGTACTCGGAAGACGTCGCATCGAAGATCCGCATCCTTTACGGTGGCTCGGTGAAGTCCGCAAACGTCGCGGACATCATGGCCAAGGAAGATGTCGATGGCGCGCTGGTTGGCGGCGCCTCGCTGAAGGCTGATGAGTTCGGAAAGATTGTGCGTTTCAACGCCTAAATGTGGTTTTGGCCCGTGGGGTTTCCCCCTACGGGCCAATCTACGTTACTATTGGCTAGTTGGACCTATAAATAGCGGAGGTTAGAGTGCACGTTATCCAGATCATTTGCCAAGTTTTGTTGGTAATAACGTCCCTCCTGCTGATCCTTACCATTTTGATGCACAAGGGTAAGGGCGGCGGCCTATCCGACATGTTCGGTGGAGGATTCTCTTCGTCTGTCGCATCGTCGGGTGTTGCCGAAAGAAACTTGAATCGCATTACCATTGCGATTGCTCTGATTTGGGCTGTAGTGATTGTGATTCTTGGGATTATCACCAAGTTGCAGTACTAAAAACAGTCCTTCAACGAGGCGAGCGGTTTTCCGCTCGCCTTTTGTTTTTGCCGCCCGCTCGGCAGCAACGATAGATGAAGTAAACTGCGTGGACCAGAGCCTTTATTTAGTTGGCGTTAACCTTCCAGTAACCATGGCGTTCTACGTTTTGAGTAAAAGATTTCTGTGGAAAGTTGGTCCCCATGGCTACTCAAAAAGCCGGAGAACGAGGTAGCTCCACGTATCTGCCCGAGCGGGGTGGGTCGGACCGAAATTGGCACCTGTTCTTTGGAATTCTTCTTATAGGAACAATCATTGCCTTCTCTTTTTGGGCAATCGGATATATCTCTGATGCAGACAGCAATATCGTTCTAATCCTTACCGTGTTGTTTGGCATTTTCATGGCCTTCAACATTGGCGGCAACGACGTCGCTAACTCCTTCGGTACGTCTGTGGGGGCTGGCACTCTGTCCATGAAGCAAGCGCTGGTAGTAGCGGCGGTCTTTGAAGTTTCTGGGGCGGTTATTGCCGGCGGTAACGTGACGGAGACGGTTCGTTCCGGCATCGTTGATCTGGATGTTATTAGCTCCAGTCCAGATGACTTTGTCTACATAATGATGTCTGCGCTGTTGGGTGCTGCGGTATGGCTGCTAGTTGCTACGAAGATGGGGTGGCCGGTGTCCACCACCCACTCGATTGTTGGTGGCATCGTTGGGGCAGCAGTAACGGTCGGCTTCGTTACTCACACTGGCGGATTTGGCATGGTGCAGTGGAAAGAGATAGGCAAGATCGCTATCTCTTGGGTACTCTCTCCGGCCCTTGGTGGGGTAGTTGCATTCTTCCTGTTCAGAGCCATCAAGAATAATATCTTGGTCTACAACGAAGAGGCCGACAAGAAACTTCGTGAGATAAAAAAGAAGCGGATGGAGCTCAAGAGCAAGCAGAAAGATGCGTTTGGAAAACTAAACGAGATCCAGCAGCTTGCTTACACTAATGCGATGGTTCGAGATGCTTTCACCACTTCTCAGGATCACTTCGACGCTGACGAGATAGAGACGGACTACTACCGGCAGTTGCACAAGATCCAGGAGCAGAGCGAGGATGTGAATGCGCACCGGGCCCTTGACGTGTGGGTGCCTATTCTGGCAGCAATCGGTGCCATGATCATTACTGCGATGCTGCTCTTCAAGGGACTATCCAACCTGGATATCAATATTGATTCGCTAGGGTCTTACCTGATCATGGCGATGGTGGGAGCTGCCGTATGGATGGCTGTCTTTATCTTCGCAAAGCAACTGAAAGACTATGACTTGGAAAAGTCCACTTTCTTACTGTTTTCGTGGATGCAGGTGTTTACGGCGTCGGCTTTCGCCTTCTCTCATGGCTCGAACGACATTGCTAACGCGGTGGGACCATTCGCGGCGGTTCTAGATGTGCTACGTACTGGCAAGATTGGTGCCGAGGCGGCCGTACCTGCTGCTGTAATGGTTGCCTTCGGGGTGGCCTTGATAGCTGGTCTGTGGTTTATTGGGCGAACCGTTATCCAGACGGTTGGAACCGGTCTTACCGAGATCCACCCGGCCTCTGGGTTCGCCGCTGAGCTGTCGGCTGCGGCGGTGGTTATGGGAGCCTCTCTGCTTGGCCTTCCGGTATCTTCTACCCACATTCTGATTGGGGCGGTGCTGGGCGTAGGTATGGTAAACAAGGCAGCGAATTGGAAGCTAATGCGCCCGATCGCAACCGCCTGGGTAATCACCCTTCCGGCGGCAGCAGTAGTAGGCGCACTAACCGTGTCTATCTTGCGCGTTGTTTTCTAGCTAGTTGCCGGCGGCAGCTAAGTCGGTGAGCCAGTAGGTTCCCGAGGTATTCAAGGCTGCTGCCGGTATCTGCTTTTGGTCCATTCCTGCCGCTATCGCTTTTGCGAAGGCAGCGGATTTTTCTTCGCCGGCCAAGACGACGAAGCGGAGCGAGCTGTTTACAAGCAGCTGCATGGACAAACTTACGCGGGTAGCCGGTGGCTTTGGGCTATTCCTAACAGCAAAAGCGGGTGCCGAAGAGTGCTCCCGACCGGGGAACAGAGAGGCAACGTGGCCATCCGGGCCCATTCCCAGGAGGGCAAGATCGAAGCCGGTGATATTGAAGCTGGCTAGTTGCTCTGTGTAGTCCTTCGCAGCTTGTGAGGCGCTATCGAAGTCCTCGGAGTTGCCCATGGGATGGAATGTTGCCTTATCCCAAACTCGTGCCAAATTCTCTAGGGCTTCTTTATCGTTTCTATCTGAGCTGGCGGGAGCTACAAATCGCTCATCAACCCACCAGACGTGCAGTCCGGACCAGTCTACGTCGTTGCTTAGCTTTGAAACGGCAATAGCAGAGAGCACTTCTCGGGCTACGAAGCCGCCAGCCAGCGCCAGGTGTACCTCTTCTTTGGAAGCAAGGGCATCCCCGAGGGCGAGGATTGTGCGGGCGGCAGTTGCCCGCGCTAGCACTGCTTTATCTGCATAAACGACGGTCTTGGCTGGCATTTATTCTTCCTTCTTCAAATTCTGGATGTGTTTGGTAAGGACAATCTGATACACCGGATCCGGATCTAGGCGGCGCAGGTCTTCCATCAGGCAGTCCTGCAGTTCACGTTTAGCCAGATTGACGAAGGTGGTAGATAGGCCGGGGCGGTGCAAGTGTGCCACGTCCGAGCCTTCTCTGCGGGTCAAGGACATCTCTTTGCCTTCGCTGTCAGTGAAGTAGATACCCGTTACGGTGCTGGCGGTCTCGTCGTGGCATACGACCACGTCAATACCTAGTTTCCATTCCAGCCAAGAGGCTATCAGGCTAGGAGAGGGCTGCTTCAGATTGCCTCGCACTACTGCCTTCACGAATGGCGCCTCATGCTTTTCACCTACGGTAGCTGCCAGAACGGCTCGCCAGAGGGTATTTGCAGACCAGGACAAGTCCCCATCGCCGGCAGTGTAGTTCCTGGCTAGATGTTTGATGGTCTCCATCGGATGAGCAGTTTGCCGCGAATCGGTAAGGCGCTTGGTCGCGAGCTTGCCCAGGGGATGTGCAGAAGGATTATCTGGTGGATCGAGCGGCCAGAAGACCACGATGGGCACATCTGATAGCAGTAGCGGATTGACCAACGTGTCCAAATTTTCGGCAGTAGCACCTCTAGGGTCAAGAACAACAACCTCGGAAGCTCCCGCCTTGCCTCCAAGCCGTATTTGGGCGTCCAAGGAAGCCTCCTTGCTTGGTTCTGCCCGCTCGACGACAATTAGGACTCGACAAGGATGCTCTTTAGCAGCTGCATCAGAAATCTCAATGGCGCGCTCGACGTCCTCGGGGGAAGGGACACAGATAATCAGCGTCAGAACTCTGCCTAGTGTACTAGAGCCCTGCTCGGAACGCTGTTTGTTCAAAAATGCTGCTACTTCGGAACCACTGGTCCCTTTTAGAGTATAAATCACGGAATCCTCCAAGCTCGTCCGCTGCGTGCAAGCATGTCATGTGCTGATTGGGGGCCCCAGGTGCCCGGCCTATACAAGTCAGGTTTGCCTTTCTCGCTCCAGAATTGCAAGATCGGGTCGAGGATCTGCCAGGACAGTTCGACCTCGCGCTGATGGGGAAATAGAGGAGCGTCGCCAGTTAATGCATCCTTGATCAGCTTCTCGTATGCTTCCGGGGAATCTTCGGTGAAGGCGTGACCGTACCCGAAATCCATGGTTACGTCTCTGACCTGCATGCCCGCTCCCGGAACCTTAGCGCCAAATCTGATGGTCATGCCTTCGTCCGGCTGGACCCTGATAACCAGAGCGTTCTGGCCGAGCTGCGATGTCGAAGCATTGTCGAAAGGCATATGTGCTGCCCTCTTGAAGACGACCGCGATCTCGGTTACTCGCTTGCCTAGACGTTTGCCAGTACGCAAGTAGAAAGGTACCCCGGCCCATCGTCGATTTGCGATGTTTAAGGTGACGGCAGCGAATGTATCGGTGACGGAATCGGAGGGAATATTGTCTTCTTCTAGGTACCCTGAAACTTTCGTTCCGCCCTGCCATCCGCCCTCGTACTGGCCGCGCGAGGTACTCGCAGCTAAGTCTTTAGGAAGACGCACCGCAGCAAGAATTTTTTCCTTCTCGACACGCAACTCTTCTGGATCAAAGGTGGACGGCTCTTCCATAGCCGTAAGGGCAAGTAGCTGGAGCAGGTGGTTCTGCATGACGTCGCGGGCGGCGCCGATCCCGTCGTAATAGCCGGCGCGCGAACCAATCCCAATGTCCTCTGCCATGGTGATTTGGACGTGATCGACGTAGTTGGCATTCCAGATTGGCTCAAACATAGTGTTGGCGAATCTGGTGGCCAGAATGTTCTGCACAGTCTCTTTGCCCAGGTAGTGGTCGATACGGAAAATATCTTCCTCGTCCACGATAGATCGAAGCTGGGCCGCCAATTCTTTCGCTGACTGTAGGTCATGCCCAAAAGGCTTCTCTATGATGACGCGGCGGAACTGTCCCGGTTCCTTCTTTGTGAGTCCTGTTTGTGCCAGGTGGGTGCAAACCAGCCCAAAGTACTTTGGTGGAACGGACAGGTAGAAGGCGTGGTTCCCACCGGTGCCCCGGTTCTTATCGAGTTCCTGCACCGTCTGCCGCAGCTTCTGATACGCCTCGGCGTCGTCGAAGGTGCCCCCTACGAAGCGGATGCCCTGTGCCAAGGTCTTCCACGTGCGTTCGTTGAAATCGGTACGGGCATGTTTTTCGATAGCCTCCCGAACAAAATTCTGGAACGTCTGAATATCCCAGTCCCTACGAGCAAACCCGGTAAGAGCGAAGGCGGGGTGCAGCATGCCCCTGTTAGCAAGGTCGTAGATGGCGGGGATGAGCTTCTTTCGGGCTAAATCCCCAGTAACACCAAAGATCACTAGACCGCAGGGAGGGGCTACTATGGGCAGCCTTCGATCGCGCGGATCATAAAGGGTTTGCTCGCTCACACGGAATCCTTTCTGCAACAAAAACAATGGTGGGTGGGGATATGATCCCACACCCACCATTGGGCTTGATTACTAGCTTACTTGTTGGACAGAACTTCCTTGGCCTTTGCTACTACCGCGTCGGCAGTGAACCCGAAGTGTTCAAAGAGTTCGCCGGCCGCACCGGGCAGCCCGAAGGAGTCCATTGCGACTGCCTTACCCTTGCACCCTAGGTACTTGTACCAGGGATCGGGCAAACCGGCCTCTACAGAGACACGAGCGGTCACGGCAGCAGGCATGACCTGTTCCTTGTAGGCATCGTCCTGCTGTTCGAACCATTCCATGCAAGGTACCGAAATAACGCGGGCTGCTACTCCCTGCTTTGCCAGTTCTTTGGCTGCCTCTACTGCTAGCTGTACCTCGGAGCCAGAGCCCATTAGGAGGACGTCTGGGGTACCTTCGGTGTCCTTCAGGATGTAGGCGCCCTTAGCCACGTTTACCGTAGAAGCAAGCCCCTCTTCACCGCGGTGCAAGGTGGGCAGGCCCTGCCTAGTAAGGATCAGGCCGGCAGGCGCATCGCGACGCAGTATCTCTAGCCAGGCATAACCGGTTTCGGGGCCGTCCATAGGCCGAACTATCGACAGGTTAGGTATGGCTCGGTAGGCGGTCAGGTGTTCGACCGGCTGGTGGGTGGGGCCGTCCTCGCCGACGCCAATAGAATCGTGCGTCCACACGTAGGTGACAGGCAGATTCATTAGAGCGGCCAGGCGCACGGCGCCGCGCATATAGTCGGCAAACACGAAGAAGGTGCCGCCATAGGGGCGGGTTAGCTCATCAGCAGCAATGCCGTTGAGGATGCCACCCATGCCATGTTCGCGAATACCGAAGTGAAGGTTACGGCCATACTTATTTCCCTTGAACTTCTCAGAAGAACGTTCCTGCGGGAAGAACGAAGGCTCGCCGTCCATCATGGTCTTGTTGGACCCGGCCAGGTCAGCCGAGCCGCCCCACAGCTCCGGCACCAGAGGAGCAAGTGCGTTGATGACCTTCCCGGAAGCGGCGCGAGTAGCTAGCGACTTGCCCTCTTCAAACTTGGGCAGCGCCTCTTCCAGCCCCTCGGGGAGCTTGCGCTCCAAAGTTCTAGACAGCTGGGCGGCAAGTTCCGGGTTTGCCTTCTGCCACTTAGCAAAGCGCTCATCCCAATCGGCGCGTGCCTGCTTGGCACGCTCGGCGGCGTTGGCCCGAGCATGCTCAACAGCCTCGACGTCTACGTCGAAATGCTTCTGCGGATCCAGGCCCAACGCCTTCTTTAGGCCGACCAAAGCGTCCTCGCCGAGGGCGGAACCGTGGATCTCGCCGGTATTCTGCTTTCCTGGGGTAGGCCACCCAATGATGGTGCGCACAGAGATAAGCGAAGGCCTGTCAGTGACCTTCTTTGCTTCCTCGATTGCGGCGTCCAGAGCGTTGACGTCCTCGTCATAAGAACCGTCATCCTTCAGGAAGTTTACCTGTTGTGTATGCCAGCCGTAAGCCTGGAAGCGGGCGGGCACATCCTCGCTGAAGGCTATGGAGGTGTCGTCCTCGATAGAGATGAGGTTTTGATCGTAGAAAACAATTAGGTTGCCGAGCCCCTGGGTGCCAGCCAAAGACGCAGCCTCCGAAGTGATACCTTCCTCGAGGCAGCCTTCACCGACGATGGTGTAGACGTGATGATCGAAGGGAGAAGTGCCCTCGGGGGCATCCGGATCATACATGCCACGGGTTCGGCGCTGACTCATGGCGAACCCGACCGCGGCGGCAAAACCTGAACCAAGCGGACCGGTGGTGATCTCCACGCCCTTGGTGTGCGAGTACTCGGGGTGGCCCGGAGTCTTCGATTCGAACTTTCGGAACTGCTTTAGGTCCTCCAATTCCATGTCCATGCCCGCCAGGTACAGCTGGATGTACTGGATTAGGGAAGCATGGCCAATGGAAAGCATGAACCGGTCCCTACCGAGCCACCGTTCATCCTTCGGGTCGAAGTTCAGGTGACGCTGGAAGAGCAAATATGCCAGTGGGGCCAGCGAAATAGCGGTCCCCGGGTGGCCGGAGCCAGCTTCTTCAACGGCATCTGCGGCTAGGACCTTTGCGGTAGTAACCGCGCGTTTGTCGAGGTCATCCCACTTCACTGTCATGTATCTGCGCTTTCTCTTAGAAGAAGAATTAACACTTTCTTTGATAAGGATAACTGATTGTGATGGTACCCACGTCAAGGTGAGATTCGATTTGGTACGTTCCGCCAACAGCGGATTATGGTTGTGCCATGATGCCGCTTGAACAGCTCATATCCGCCTTCCTCACGCATGTAGGGGTGGAGCGGGGAGCTTCGCCGAACACTGTTGCCGCCTACAGGCGCGATTTGAGGCGTCTAGCTGGGTGGGCGCAAAGCCAGCAGCTGTCGCTGTCCGACTTTGACGCGAATACTGTCAACGATTTCCTGGTAGCAGTACGAAATGGCAAAGATGGCGGAAAAGCGCTTACCGCCTCTTCGGCGGCCCGTATGCTTGCCTCGGTGCGGGGGCTTGCCCGGTTTGGGCGTGACGAGGGCGTCTTAGCTACAGATTTTTCAGAGGGAGTGGATACCCCAAAGCAACCGCAACGGTTGCCAAAGGCGCTCACTATCAATGAGGTCGAATCACTGCTGGAGGCTGCCAGCGCAGGGGACGGGCTCTCTCCATTGCGGGATCGGGCCCTGTTAGAGGTTCTCTATTCGACAGGCGCCCGAATAACAGAAGCTATCTCATTGGACGTAGATGACATAGCTTCCGATGAGGATTTTGCTAGCTTGCGAGTAATAGGCAAGGGGCGGAAGGAACGGTATGTGCCTCTAGGGCGCTACGCCCTAGAGGCTGTGCAGGCATATCTGGTGCGGGCTCGCCCCGCCTTTGCGGCTAAAGGGAAGGGGTCGCCGAAACTGTTCTTATCCACCCGCGGTAATCCGCTTACACGGCAGGCGGCGTGGGTGATCTTGCAAAATGCTGCAAAGAAAGCGCACCTTGATACCCATGTATCTCCGCACACCCTGCGGCACTCCTTTGCCACCCACCTGTTAGAGGGAGGAGCAGATGTGCGCGTGGTCCAGGAGCTGCTTGGGCACGCGTCTGTTACCACCACTCAAATTTATACGAAGGTGACAGCGCAAACTTTGCGCGAGGTGTATCGCTCCTCGCATCCGCGCGCACTGTAGAGTATGTGGTAAGCCCCCACACGGGTTGTAAAATGACGATAGTTTAAGAGGGTGAGTAAACTGCAGCCAGGATTGATTCCAGTTCCGCCTGAAGGGGGCAGGGATCCCGAGTTTCCAGAACCGGAACCGCTTGCTACCCACGGCCCCGCGCGCGTTATTGCGATGTGTAACCAGAAGGGTGGGGTAGGAAAGACCACTACCACTATCAATCTTGCGGCGGCCCTCGCCGAATATGGCAGGCGTGTGTTGATTGTTGACTTTGACCCGCAGGGGGCTGCATCTGCCGGGCTCGGCATTATGAGCCACGAATTGGATCAGACGATCTACACGCTGATGACTAATCCCCGCATGGATGTGCACGAAGTTATCGAGCACACCGACTATGAGGGCCTTGATGTTATTCCGGCGAACATTGACCTTTCTGCGGCCGAAGTGCAGTTGGTCAACGAGGTAGCGCGTGAACAAATTTTGGCTTCTGTGCTGCGTCCGGTTCGTGATGAATACGATTTGATCATTATCGATTGTCAGCCCTCTCTTGGTTTGCTTACGGTGAATGCGCTTACCGCAGCCCACGGCGTCATGATCCCTATGGAAGCCGAATTCTTCGCTCTGCGCGGCGTCGCCCTTCTTGTTGAGACCATTGAAAAGGTGCGCGACCGGCTGAATCCGAGGCTGAAGATAGACGGTATTTTGATAACCATGGTTGACATGCGCACGCTGCATGCTCGCGAGGTTGTGGATCGGCTCGAGGAAGCCTTTGGGGACAAGGTCTTTAGGACCATGGTCAAGCGAACCGTAAAGTTCCCAGACGCTACGGTAGCGACCGAGCCCATCACTTCCTTCGCTCCTTCACACGAGGGCGCGCAGGCTTACAGGCGGCTGGCTCGGGAACTGGTAGCTCGTGGCGACGCAGCCTGAATTTAGCGTCAATCTAACTAATTTCTCCGGCCCTTTCGAACTGTTGCTGGGACTGCTGGCCAAGCGCAAGCTTGACATTACCGAGGTAGCGCTTGCCCAGGTTACGGACGAATTCATTGCTTATATGAAGCAAAGTCCTGACCTGTCGCAGACCAGTGAATTCTTAGTCACTACGGCTACCTTGTTGGCAATGAAAGCGGCATCCTTGCTGCCTAAACAGGAGGCGCAACGCGATGACATTGAGCTTTTGGAGGCGCGGGATCTGCTTTTTTCGCGCTTGCTGCTGTATCGGGTTTTTAGTGAGGCTACCGATGCGATCAAGGATCGCCTCGATGAGCAGGGCACTTTCTTCCCGCGTGAGGTCCCCTTGGAGGCCCATTTTGCGGCCCTGTTGCCCGACCTGGTGCTAAAGGCTGCGCCCACTGACTTAGCCAAGTTGGCTGCGGAAGCCATCTATTACCAGGAGCCGACAGTGGGGCTTGCTCACCTACATGATCCAATAGCCCCTGTCAGTCGCGAACTTGCGATCATTTCGGCCAAACTGCGCGCCGCAGGCAGGGCTAGTTTCGGCGAACTTACCGAGGACGCGGCTAACCTGCCAGTGGTGATTTCCCGATTCTTAGCGTTGCTAGAACTTTTCCGGGCAGATCAGGTTACGTTTGAGCAAGATGCCCCCATGGAGACATTGTGGGTCAGCTGGGTCGGCAGCGATACCAATATTGCCCTCGCCGACGACTACACAGGAGAGCAGGATGGATGAGCTGGCAGGACCACTGGAAGCGATCTTGGCGATTGCTTCAGAGCCCGTATTCGAAGCAGACCTGGCTTCCGCCCTCGAAGTACCTTTGGCAAGCGTTAGTGAAAGCCTAGTGCGGCTGCAGCAGGAATACGAGGGCGGCCAATCTCGCCCGCGCGGTTACAGGTTGCGCAATGTAGGGGGTGGCTGGCGCCTCTATTCCGCACCGGAATACGCTCCGATCGTTGGGAAATTCGTCACTAGAGGGCGGCGGGCGCGACTGTCCAGGGCAAGCCTGGAGACGCTTGCGGTTATTGCCTACAGGCAACCGTGTACGCGCACCCAGGTGGCGCAAATCCGCGGCGTTGCAGTGGATTCGGTAGTGCGTACCCTACTGTCTCACGAGATGATTGAGGAAGCTGGGGAGGCCCCTTCGGGCGCGGTGCTATATCGGACCACTGAACATTTCTTAGAACAGATGGGCATGAACAGCCTCGATGAGTTGCCACCGCTGTCTCCTTTTATGCCACAATCAGAGGACTTAGATAATATGCTCGCCGCGATGGAGGACCATGATGAATAAGCGCGACCCACACGTACCTAATGGAGTGCGACTACAAAAAGTTTTAGCCCAGGCAGGAGTCGGATCGCGCCGGCTGTGCGAGAAGCTAATTGCCTCGGGCCGGGTAAAAGTGGACGGCCAGATCGTACGCGAATTGGGCACAAGGGTTAACCCGAAAGCTGTATTGCATGTCGATAACCAGCGAGTCTTTGTAGACGATTCGCACGTCACGGTAGCCTTGAACAAGCCGTACGGGGTGATTTCTGCAATGTCGGATCCCGAGGGACGGGAGACCTTGGCTGATCTGCTTGTCGAGTACCCGGAGAGGCTGTTCCATGTGGGCCGTCTGGATCAGAACTCTGAGGGGCTGATCTTGGCCACTAACGATGGGGAGCTCGCAAATAGGCTTACCCATCCCTCCTACGAGGTGCCGAAGACTTATATGACCACGGTTGCGGGCATCTTTACGCCAAGTGAGGTGAAGAAGGCTCGTGAGGGGGTCATGCTTGAAGACGGCATCATCGTGCCGGATGAGTTCATTGTGAAGGATGAACATTCCAACCGGTCGCTAGTAAAGGTGACCGTCCACGAAGGCCGGTCCAGGCTGGTACGTCGCATGATGAAGGAGCTCGGACATCCCGTGGAGCGACTGGTGCGCACCCGCATTGGCAACATTTTCTTGGGCAAACTACATTCGGGGGCAACTCGAGCAGTAGATGGCGATCAGCTTGCGCAACTTATGAAGATGGTCGGATTGTGAATACCCAGTCGGTACTAATTGTCGGTACCGGCCTGCTCGGAACCTCGCTGGCACTTCGCCTTACTGACACCTGGCAGGTGTGGCTTTCCGATATTTCACCAGCTGCAGCCGCGTTGGCTCGAGACATGGGGGCTGGCAGCCTCTATGACGGAAAGAGCGTTCCAGACCTGGTAGTGGTGTGCGCCCCTCCGGATGTGGCGGGACAGTGCGTAGTTGCGGCGATGCGGCGTTATCCGAGCGCAGTAGTTACCGATGTAGCCTCTGTGAAGCAGGCAGTGGCCAAGGTTGTCGAAGAAGAGGCAGAGGATCGGACCAACTATATCGGTTCGCATCCGATGGCGGGTCGGGAACGATCGGGAGCATCTGCAGCTGATCGAGACCTTTTTGAGGGATGTCCCTGGGTGCTAGTGCCCACAAAGGAAACTTCTGAGAGGGCGCTGGGGCTGGTTCGCTCTGTGGCGGTAGAGGTCGGCGCAGTACCTTCGCAGCTGAGCGCGCCTGAACACGACCAGGCCGTAGCGTTGGTCTCGCACGTGCCCCAACTAGTCTCTTCGCTGCTGGCAGGGCGGTTGAAGGACGCACCTGCTAGGGCGATGTCACTAGCTGGGCAGGGGCTGCGTGACACCACTCGTATTGCTCGTTCAGACGCAGAGCTGTGGGCGGCTATCGTTGCCCACAACTCCGATGCGGTTGCCGAGGTCCTCGAAGCTTTCGCTCGGGATCTAGCCGAACTGCGGCAAGGCTTGGCGGCTGGCCTGCCCGCAGGGCTGTCTACTCCGGGTCGGATGGGCTCTGTTGCCAAAGTGATGCTTGCCGGCAACGACGGGGTAGAACGCATCCCTGGAAAGCACGGTGGGGCTCCCCGCCGGTACCTGGAAGTTTCAGTCCTGGTGCCAGACAAGCCGGGGGAGCTCGGCAGACTCTTTACGGAGATTGGTGAAGAGCAAGTCAATATTGAAGATTTTTCGCTGGAACACTCTGCTGGGGCGGCCGCGGGCGTGGCACGATTGTTAGTGATGCCTTCTGTGGCCCAGCCACTCGCTAGCGCGTTAGTTAGGCGCGGCTGGCAGGTACCTTCTGCAATGAATAGGGGTAGATGATGAAAGAATCGAAACTAGTAGTAGCAATTGACGGGCCCTCTGGGTCTGGCAAATCTACCGTGTCTAAGGAACTAGCCCGCGAACTTGCAGGTGCCTACATTGATACGGGGGCAACATACCGCGCACTCGCATGGTGGGTGCTGAACCAGGATCTTGACCGAAATGATGAGGCAGTGCTGGGAAAGGCTGCCCAAGAATTCCCGCTCGACCTATCTACTGACCCGGACCATCCCGGTGTCCGGGTTGGTGCTGAGGATGTAAGCGCCGCGATTCGCACCCCGGAGGTAACCGAGGTATCTTCCCAAATTTCCTCATGCGGCGCGCTGCGCGAAGGCCTAATTGCTAAGCAACGGCAACTAATAAAGGAAGTGGAGGCGCCCGCCGTTGTTGTGGAAGGGCGCGACATCACCACCGTCGTGGCTCCGCAGGCGCCGGTACGCGTGCTCCTCACTGCTTCTGAGGCAGTGCGCATGGCACGCCGCGGCGCCGAACTTGGAGAATCGGATTGGGCCGCCCTCGAAAAGCAGATCGTGCAGCGCGACAAACGCGATTCTAAGACCACTTCCTTCCAAGAAGCGGCCGAAGGCGTAACGCTGGTCGATTCTTCAGAAATGACAATTCCCCAGGTGGTTGATCAGATCAAAGCTCTTATTGTGGAGGCTGGCTACGACCACCTGGTTGACAAGACAGCGAAGGCCCTGCGTGCCGGCCTGGCTGACTACGACCTTAGCGAGGAAGACCTGGCGCTGCTGCAGACAAGCCCGCAGCAGGCTCAGGCCCAGCAGGTAGCCGCAGGCGAGCCTGTCGTAGCCATCGTGGGGCGCCCAAACGTTGGCAAGTCGACGTTAGTAAACCGTATCCTGGGCCGCCGCGCCGCGGTTGTACAGGATACCCCAGGGGTAACCCGAGACAGAGTCTCCTATGCTGCCGAATGGGCTGGCCACCGGTTCACCCTAGTAGATACCGGTGGTTGGGAAGTGGACGTCAAAGGACTCGACCGTACTGTGGCACACCAGGCGCAGATCGCTATCGACCAATCCGATGTGGTGATCTTCGTCCTCGACGCAGCTGTGGGGATCACCGCCACCGACGAGCACATTGTCCGATTGCTACGTAGCTCCGGCAAACCCGTTGTGCTTGCGGCAAACAAAGTTGACTCAGAGCAGCTCGAATCTGATGCGGCGGGCCTGTGGGCACTAGGAATGGGGGAGCCGCACCCAATCTCTGCTCTACACGGGCGGGGATCTGGGGACCTGCTAGACGCCCTCATGGATGTCCTCCCCAAGGAATCGGCTGTAGCGTCGGCAAAGCCAAACGACGGGGTATTCCGGATCGCCCTGGTAGGTAGGCCTAACGTGGGCAAGTCTTCCTTCCTCAATGCGTTAGCTGGCGAACAGCGAGTCGTGGTGCACGACATGGCAGGGACCACCCGCGACCCCGTGGACGAACTACTTGAAATTGACGGAGAACCATGGTGGTTCGTAGATACCGCTGGCATTCGCCGAAAGATGCACAAATCCAAGGGAGCCGATTTTTACGCCTCCCTACGTACCCAGGCCGCCATTGAACGCTCGGATGTGGCGGTCGTGCTTCTGGATGCCACCCAGACGGTCTCGGAACAGGACGTGCGCATTATCAATCAGGTGCTAGAAGCAGGGCGTGCTCTGGTAATCGTGAACAACAAGTGGGACCTGGTTGACGAAGATCGCCAGTACGACTTCAAACGCGAAGTTGAACGCGACCTAGGGCACGTGGCATGGGCACCCTCAATAAACGTTGCGGCAAGAACCGGCTGGCACACGAACCGGCTGGTGCGCGCGCTCAATGCGGCGATCAACGGGTGGACCACCCGAATTAGCACTGGAATGCTCAACTCCTACCTGGGCGAGGTAGTCGCAGCCAACCCCCACCCGGTGCGCTCAGGCAAACAGCCACGTATCCTATTTGGTACCCAGGTGCATGCAGCGCCTCCGCGGATCGTGCTGTTTACAACTGGGTTCATGGATCCCTCGTACCGGCGTTTCTTGGAGCGCAAGCTTCGCGAAAAATTCGGCTTCGTGGGTACTCCAATCCAGATTGCAGTTCGTGAAAGGCAAAGGCGAAAGAAGTAATGGCACTGACCGAAAAGGAACAGCTTGCAGCCGAAAACGACCAGCGGCTGAAGCAAGTCGAAAAAGACATTGCGAAGCTGCAAGAAGCGCCAGCGCAAATCAAAGAATTGGGCGCCCAGATGGGCAAGTTGATGCAGTACTACTACGGGCCATGGCGCGATGACCGGGAAGAACTGGATAAGGCCGGCAAAGGCCAATACGGCGTTTTGAGCGAGGATGCCATCTGGGACCAGATGTCAGATTACCGTGGTGCTTTGGAAGACCTACTGCACGAAGTAGAAACCGCGCTCAAGGACTACAAGAAATAGTCCGCCAGAAGCTAGCTAGGCGCCGCATATGGTAGGTGGCCTTTGGCAGAAAAATAGACCAAATATAGTTTTGGCCCCGCACGGAGGGTGCTGGGCCAAAACTATAGACTTTCGTCAACCTGACTCCTGACTTTAGGCTATCTGGCCTTAAGCCGTTCTAGCCTTCTTAGGCCATTAGACTTGGTACTAGCGCAGGTGGGCCTCGGCGTACATGTCACCATAGGCCTTTAGAGCGCTCGGGTGCATGATTGCCCAAGCTAGAGAGCTCACTGCAAATAGGAGCCCACCGACAATGGCCAGCGGAGCAGTAGCGGTAACAATACCCGCCACAATCAGCACGGAACCGACCAGAATAGTCAAAGCCAAAGCAACGTTTCCCAAGCTAATCTTAGAGGAAGTTTCGTTTGCAGTTACAGCGTCCATGTCAAATCCTTTCTAGTGGGTCGCACCTTGCGAACTCGTCCCCTATAGTGCCGATATCGCCGCCACGTTGCAAGAGCTAAAGGGGCAATTGGCACGTGCTAGCGCAAGACAGAATTTGGGTGCTACTAAACAGGAAAAAATCCGCACAATAACGCCAACTTATGCCCATAGAGAGCAGCTGATAAATGCCTCACAGCCAAGATGCGTTAGCATAATTGGCGCGTGCCATCGCCGCATGAACAAGTCACAAACGGCGAAGGGGGGACGCGGGCAAGAAAAACGCGTGGACAAGAATTTTCAAAGAGGGGGCGCTATGCAGGCTCGAGGCGGACTGGCCCCAATCAAAATGGGACCCACCGGCTGTGCGGACCTCACCCTCCTTCAATGGATGCAACAACGATACGAAAAACTCGATGCCACCGAGCTCAAAAAACTGTTTGCCCAAGGTGCCTTCGTTAATTCCGCAGGCGATGCACTTGGGGCGGATACGCCCTCGGAATTGATAAGGCAAGGGGTGTATTTCTACCGTCCTATAGCCGACGAGGTTGATACGCCAATCGAAGTTCCAGTGCTAGCGCAAACCGAGAACTGGATAGCGGTGGATAAACCAGCAGGATTAGCAACCATGCCCAGGGGCGCCTTCGTGGCCAGATCGGTCACTGTTGCACTTCGCAGGCAAGAGCGTAACGACGAACCCGTGCCGGCTCACAGGTTGGATAGACCAACTGCGGGGGTCTTGCTTTTCACTAAAAGGAAGCAAGTTCGGGGCGCGTACCAAAAATTGTTTGAAGAGCGGAAGGTACAAAAGTCGTACCGGTTACTTGCTCCCACTGCTAGTCTGCCTGACAGTTTTTCCTTTGAAGCTCGGATTTACCGGGTAGACGGGCAGCATCGGGTGGGCGTAGCACACACCGGTGAAGCAAACTCTTACACTAAGTTTCGTAGACTCTCGAAGAGAGGAAACATTTCACTGTACGAGGCGCGCC
Organism: Winkia sp. UMB3158; assembly: GCF_030217145.1. NCBI lineage: Bacteria > Bacillati > Actinomycetota > Actinomycetes > Actinomycetales > Actinomycetaceae > Winkia > Winkia sp. UMB3158. The sequence continues at coordinate 49,959 of NZ_JASONH010000004.1, forward strand.
CGCAGACAGGGAAAATGCACCAAATTAGAGCCCATATGGCAGCCCTCGGTGCGCCACTAGTGGGCGACCGCTTGTATGGGTGGGAGGGAGAGCAAGTACCACTACAGCTCTTAGCCCATTCATTGTCCTTCGGTGATCCGTTCGCTAAGGCAGTGACTCTCCGAAGCAAACAGCACCTTCCACTGACAGAAAAAAGAACCGCACTGCTGAGACATTTGTGAACTCCGCAGATAGCATTGCCCTTAGGAACGCATAGAAGGAGTTCAGATGTCGTTAGCAAGTGGAATTATGAGGGGCATAACCGGCGCCTTCATTTTGAATTCCGGAATTGGGAAGCTAAGCCTAGATGAAGAGGGTGCCAAGGGATTGCAGCAGATGGCTGTAACTGGCATCCCCGCGTTGAAAGAACTTGATGGGAAGACTTTCGGTAAGTTTATCTCGTCCTCGGAAATTGGTATTGGCGCGGCGCTGCTTTTGCCCTTCATTCCGCGCAAGTTGGCGGGCCTAGCGCTCTGTGGCTTTTCAGCAGGCATGCTGTCAATGTATTTCCGCAATCCCGAGATGACACAGTCTGACGGGATTCGTCCGTCCGAGCAGGGCATTCCGCTAGCGAAGGATTCGTGGATGCTAGCTATCGGGGCTGCATTGGTAACCATGAAGGATTAGCAGTAGCAGATACAAGGGGGGGCTACGGCCCCCCCTTTTTTTGTTTTGGCACCTCCCACCAAAGCAATGGGACCCGAGCGTCGTTGCTGCCTGTGGAGCGTCCCGGAAAAACCTTGTGCCCATGCATGATCTTGTAACCCTCAGAAGTTAGGTTGACCTAATTTCCCCACTAAGCCTAGACTGATAACCGTTGTCATTAACAACTGTGTCCGGCCGGCACCTAGAGATTCAATACAAGAACAAGCAAGGGGAAATAGTGAAACGGTCAATTGTGGGTATGAGCGCTTGCGTTCTGCTCGCCCTCACCATGACTGGGTGTGGGGCAGGACAGAAAGCTGCAGGCCCAAGCCAAAAGGCGAAGAATCAAGTCAACGTCGTAGCAACAACCACCCAAATCTGCGACTACGTCACCCAGATAGCCGGTAGCCGCGACGCAGATTCTAAGCTCGCCCTCAAAAAGACGGATGCTACCGGAAAGACCTCAAGTCTTGGAGCAGAGCCTAAGAATGCTAAATCGACTATCAACCTGACCTGCTTGCTGGCACCCAACGCCTCAGCGCATGAACACGAAATGACGCCGGGACAATCGAAAGCACTATCTGAAGCTGATGTCATGCTTGTTTCCGGGGTAGACCTGGAGCACTTCCTAGACTCAGCAGTAGAATCGTCCGGTTTCCATGGAACCATGGGTGTCACGTCCGGCGTGCTTACCGCCGATGAGGTGGATAAGAAAGAGACAGCGGCAAAATTGCCTTACAAGGTGGATCACGGGGTCGCCAAGGTAAACGTTCGCAAGTGGCCATTCCCTCCGGAGGAGGGCGAATCTGCGCCCGAGTTCCAATATGACCCACACGTGTGGACCAGTCCGCGCAACACGATCGTGCAGGTGCAAAACATTGGAGCCATTCTAGGGAAGGTTTCCCCACAGAATAAAGATCTTTTCGACAAGCACGTTCAGAAATACACTGCGGCGCTGCAGGATCTAGACAAGTGGGTAGGCGAGGCAATTGCGTCCGTACCGGCTAACCATCGCGTACTATTCACTTCTCACGATGCCTTCGGCTATTTCTCGGCTGACTATGGGGTGAAGTTTATCGGTGCGGCCCTATCTGATTTCAACGCGCAGCAGGATGCGACCGCTACCCATATTCAGGAGGCAGCGAAGCAAGTGAAGGACTCCGGTGCAGTTGCTCTGTTCGCCGAAAACTCAAACAATTCGAAATCCATTGAGGCAGTAGCGCGGGCCGCGGGTGTGAAAGCAATTATTGGCGACGACGCACTCTACGGTGATTCGCTCGGCCCTGTCGGTTCGGCAGGGGAAACCTACATTGGTTCGATCATTCACAACGTCACCACCTTGGTGAAGGCGTGGGATGGCACTGTTCCTACCCTGCCAGCGTCGGTGAAATAGACGAAAGGTGGCGTCTTGAATACAGTTTTGGAAATGGCTGACGCTAGCCTTGCCTATGGTCGGAAAATAGTGGTCACCGGCCTAAACGGTACTCTAGCCGAGGGCGAAGCTTTGGCACTGATAGGCCCCAACGGCTCAGGGAAAACTACTTTGCTCAAAGCTCTGACCGGAGCGGTTCGGATAGCATCTGGGGCAATCACGATGCCGCCCGGGGCAAGCATCGGTTACGTTCCGCAACATCTAAATCTAGACGCCACCTTTCCCATCACGGCAGCACAGGTGGTAGCGATGGGCTTGCGTGCCCAGACGGGGATACTCGGCCTGCTGCGGGCCGAACACAAAGATCGCTTGAAAAAGGCTATCGCCCACGTAGGGCTACAGGAGAAGGCTGGGCAACGTTTCGGTGATCTTTCAGGCGGGCAACAACAAAGGATATTGCTAGCGAGAGCCCTAATCGCTGAGCCGACGCTCTTACTGCTCGATGAACCGTTCAACGGGCTGGATGAACCGAATCGGGCGAGTTTATTGCGCATCATCTCGCAGGCGAAAGCTAGCGGGATTGGGGTGGTGGTATCTACCCATGACATCGAACTGGCACAGAAAACCTGCGATAAAGCGTTGCTGCTAGCAGGGCGTCAGGTGGCCTACGGGTCGCTGCAACAAGTGCTTTCTGAACAACTGGTAGACGTGGCATATGGAAAGAGGTAACGCTCGTGCTAGCGGAGCTTTTTGAAATGATGCGGGCCGCATTAGCGCCGATTCCCGGGTGGGGATTTATTTGCAGTGCCCCATACCTGTTCAGGCCATTTTGCCTGCTAGTTGTGCTTGCGGTTGCTGCTGGAATTGTTGGCACCGTAGTCAATTTGCGGTGTGCAGAGTTCAATGCGGAAGCCTTGGTGCACGGCGTATTTCCGGGCATCGTAGCGGGGGCAATATATGGGGGAATCGACATGATTCTTCCCGGCGCTGCCATCTGCGCCATCTTCGTGGTGTTGGCCCTTGTGTGGGCCGGCAGCAAGGCTGAAATAAGCGAAGGCGCAACCGCTACTGTCCTCACTACGTTTTTCGCCCTCGGGGTGGTGCTTTCCCTAAAGAAAGGGGATATGTCCGGGCAGCTTGAATCGCTCATGTTTGGCCGACTGTTGGACGTGACGCAAGTGCGGTTAGAACAATCCCTCCTGGCATGCTTAGTGGCGATTCTTCTGGTCGGCATCACTTGGAAGAGTCAAATAATTGTTGCTTTCGATAGGGCAAGCGCATCCGTGCTTCGCATTAACACCTTCGTGATTGACCTGTTCCTAAATGTTGCAATTGCCGCAGTGGTAGTTTCGGCCGCATCCGCGGTCGGGGTGTTGCTCGTGATCGGATTCCTCGTGATTCCTGGTGCGGTTGGTCGGTTGCTCGCAAGGAGCGCTTCATCTATGGTGCCGATAGGAATTATTGCGGGCTTGCTGGCAGCATATGTTGGTTTGGTAGTACTTAGCCTACCTTCCACACATCCGGTATCCCCACAGGGGGCTGTATGCCTGAGTTTGTGTGCGACTTTTGTTGGTGCCCTAGCTATTCGCTTCGGATGTAATGCCCCCGCAGTTGCCAACCTATTGAAAATAGGGAGGAAATAATGGTGAGTTTGTGGCACATAGTGTCTCTGCCGCTGTTGGAGGCTGTAGCAGTGGGTGCGTTATGTGGTCTGGTCGGTTCGCTTGCACTATTGCATAAGCGTATCTTCTTTGCGGAATCTATTACCCATGCGGCTTTCCCAGGAGCGGTGTTGGGGGTAGTGGTAACTGTCTGCTTCGTGAGTAGTCATTCCTGGCTTTCGGGTGGATTATTTGTTGGAGCGGCGGTGGGGGGAGTAGTGCTGTCAGCGTTCATGCATGCAGTCGCCACAGTTCGGGGGATAACCGCAGAAGCTGCTGCTGGAATAACCCTTACCTTAGGTTTTTCAGCTGGCTACTTTCTAAACAAATGGTTCTCTCCATTACCACTGAAAATAGAATCATTCCTAACTGGATCTCTGCTCTCTTGTACGAGGGTGGACGTGTGGGCGAGCGTGAGTGCCTTGTTATTGACAGTAGCCATGTGGTGCTTTGGAAGACAGGCTCTTATCGGTGCTGCGTTTGATCCGGTTGGATTCCGAGCCAGCAGAGGGCGGCTGGGGTTGTGGCGCTTCAGTATCAATGCGTTGATCATTATTACTGTCACGGTCATTATTCCAGCTGTGGGCACCGTGGTTTCTATTTCGTTGCTAGCGGGACCTGCAGCAGCATTGAAAACAAAATTCCACTCGAGTGGCGCATACGTACTGGCATCAACTCTGGCGGGGGCGGCGGTCTCGGTAGCTGGTCTAGGGCTAGCGGTTTGGCAGGCGCTTTCAGCTGGCGGGTGCATCGCCCTTCTGGCAGGGGCATTCTTCCTAATGGTAGAGGGCATTTCCTGTCTTGGCAGTGCTGCCAGGAGGCCCTCGATTGCTGCCTGGGGTGGCGAGCGCGAGAGGTGTTTACTGTCACAAGATGCGACGATCAGGTAGATCTAGTTTGGAGATACGGCGGGGGGTTGCTATTCTTTTCTAGTCGGAACGGGCTGTGGCGCAGCTTGGTAGCGCACTTGACTGGGGGTCAAGGGGTCGCAGGTTCAAATCCTGTCAGCCCGACGAAACGAAACCCGCTTCGCTTGGCAGTTAGCCAGGCCGAAGCGGGTTTTTCTATACCGGCAAGTGACTGAGACGTATTGCTGGATGCGATTGGTGGTATCGACGGGTTGCGGTACGGCCAGCACAGCGAAAAAAGAATCCCATATGTTTCTATCGTGACGCAAAATTTATGGAGTTCTTATGCACGCGTGTGCATCTACTTCGGCTTAAATATCCTAAATGTTTGTTTTTGCTCAAATTTACTACCTTATGTTGGCAACTGAATGGACAAGTAATCCGACTTTTAGGCAAGGTGGCGCCAAATATAGAAACTTAGAGTGAATTCCCGCTACGTTGCGTAAATAATGAAAGTGCTGACTCGCCACTATGAGGTGGCGGGCACGATTGTCAAAGTTGACGGTTTCGCTTTATCCGAGGTGGGAAGAGATTTGCGTGCTAAGGGGAAGATAATCCGGATAGTCTCATTACTGTCACTACCTTGCTTATTGCTTAGTCTTATGCAGCTGGTTACGGCTAGCCTCGAATCGGTAGCGAGGGCTAACTCTGACCTGGCCGTGAACCCAATCTTTGGTATGGGAGGAGAGGATCCTTTCCCAGCCGATCCGCAAAGACCAGACTCCACGGTAGATGAAGGTGCGCAATCTGTCGCGTTTGTCTTTGGGCTTGGTTATAGGTCAGGATGGGCCTCAATGGGAGGTGAAACCAGAACTCTTGCTGGGCGACTTTGCCCGAACGAAGAAAAATGGCCTGACTACTACAGAAAACAAGCTGACAAACGCACCACCGCCGATGGCCGATTCTGCCGAAATTGGGACACTAATATAGCTTTCGAAGAAGAAATGAAGAGGCACCGGGGAAGTTCCCTAAAAGTAGGCATTTATACTTTTGCGCGTAAGGCTGACGAATCAAATAACCGCCTATACCATAACACTCCTAATCTAAAGGCCACCTCGTTACAGAATAAGGCTGGCTACGACGCTGTGATAAATAAGATTCGATCCCTGGATGGATCTAAAGATGGTCGTGGCAGTAGTCCAGATCACGCCTGGGGAAACAATCTGCAATATGGATTGGCTCAAGTGTATAAAGACATGGCCGATTATGAGAGTGCCCAACGGAAGGCAAACCCTAATGTTGCTCCCAAGCCGTTATACACAAAGATAATTGTACTTACACACGGCGACAATAAATACTATCTGCAGGATACTGTCAAGAAAAATGACAAGGGCTGGTACGAGGCTGATCTCAATCAGCTCGATGTAGATGGCAATTTTGTAAACAGGCCGGAAACTGAGGCGAATGGGTACTTCCGTCGTAATCGCCTAGACGCTAGGCCTGGTACGGCTGGAGCCTTGGGTGTAGCCAACCTTATCCGAGGCAAAGGTGCTGAACTGCGCATCTTAGGCATGGGGGATTGGTCAGAGAAGATGTCTCAATATGGCGATACCCTCAAGGCTCTTGCGGAAGCCACTACTAGCGGAAAGGAAGGTCGCTACCAACACATAGACTTCAGTTCGAAGGGGGATAACGATTATTGGGTTACGCCTGGAAGCTATGAATACTCAGACAACCAGATCGTAAATGGAACTCTTGAGCGCGTGTTGCGCCAATGGATTCTTGAAGAAAAAACAATTTCAATTACATCTGATTGGATCGATCAAGATTTTAGATATGTAAAACCCAATGTGGGGCAGTCCATCAATATGACTGTAGCGGGGGGACGCTCATACGCCCTCAAGACAAATCAGTTGGGTAGAACCTTTGTGCGACTAACCGGGCAGGATACCGCCCACGGCGTGACCATTCAGGAACAGGGAAGTTCCGGTAAGAAGCTCTCTACCATGCTCGCCAACGTGCCTCGCTGCTGGGGCGTAAACGTGAAAAATGGAAAGAGTGGCGAACTTGAGGCGGAGCCCGAGGCATTGGCAGTAGATAAGGACGGCAATGGCGGATTCAATATTTCCGGTCAGCAGATGGAAGATTACCGTTCCATCAAATGCTCAATGTATTCACGCCCCCTGCAGCAGGCTCAGATAATCAAGAAGGGGAAAGTAACTAACGAACAAATCCGTTTCGAAGTCGGCGGCTACCCAAGAGGTAAGCCAGTCAAATTTGTTGGTGGTGCGCGCTATAGCTTTACCTACTCGTGCGCAGATCCGCTAGGGCAGCATCCGAACACTCTGATTGTGGAAGGAAAAGCCCAGCGGTTACTCGAAAACGTGAACGTTGCGGTAACGATGGCCCCCATCAATATGGGCAAACTTCCGGTAGGGGCAAGATGCGCGGTAAAGGAGAAAATCGTTTTGCCCTCTGGGCGCCCTAAAGAGGAATTAAACCGTCTTTTCACGTCTGTCAATAAGTTGTCATCACAACATCTGGAGTTGGAAGACAAACAGAACCACTCTGACAAGGGGCAGGCAACTTCTGCCTCGGCTACCGGCGTTGTGCGCTGAGCTGATGGAAAGCAGCCGACCAGCCAGTTTATTTCCGAGACAATTTATTCCTCAATCACCGCGTCGGTGACGCTGGACGTGCGTTTTACAAATTCTGAGGGCGACGAGCCCCTGGCCCGGAAGATCGCAGCGGGCCAGCTACCAAAACAGGTACCGATTTACTACAACTGCAGGTTCATGGCCGATCCTACGAAGCCTCCTGAACTACCTGAGAAGAATCAGGGCTCCTACCCGGGATACGTTGGGGCCGGGTATGTGAGCGTTCCTACTACTGGCGGCAAAGTTAGTGTCGGTAAAGTGGCCGGTAAAGACGCGTGGCCGGTGGGTACTCACTGCCTGTTCTCTACGACGCCGCCAACCGGCACTAATACTCCTGCCGGAGCGAAACCGGTGAATGTGCCCGGCTTTGAAGTGGAGCACTCAGTTACGTCCAATATTTGTTCAGAAGATGCAGCTGCGAGGCCGAAGAACGCTAAACCGTGTAAAGGCGATTATTTCTGGGTGCACTCCGGTGGAGAACACCAGGTGCGCATCACCCAGGATCTCAAGAGGCTTCATGGGCAGGTACGACTAGCTAAGGTCCTGACCGGCAACGCCCAAGGTGAAGGTATCGGACATAAGTTCGCCATGCGTCTTGAGTGCGAAGACGAGGGAATAAAACTACCGGTGGCCGGCAGTTCCCAAAGTTACGCCTTCTCGCTGGCCCACGGCAGCCCGAAACTAATAGATGGCGTGCCCGCTGGGGCCAATTGCAAGGTGATTGAAGAACAAACTGACCTACCCAACGCAAGTGTAATCACACCCGAGCCGATCGCGATTGCTCCAATAACTGACGTGAACCGGGTGGTCGATGTCCGAGTAAATAACCAGCTGGACTTCAAACTTGGAACATTGAAGATTGCGCACGCTACTAACTTCGGTCCAAACCTGACTGAGAAAGATTTACAGGAGAAGCTGGTTCAGGCTCGCAAAGAGATAACCGTTTCCTGCCAGGCACCTGGTAACTCCCAAACTGTTACCCAAAATGTCTCAATAGACGGTGACGGTGAGGTAGTCCTGCCCAACGAGATTCCCGCCGGCTCAAGATGTTCAGTTTTGTCCAGGCCCGAAATCCTCACGGGTAGAAAGGTCGACTACACCTCCCACAGCGCAGAGGTAGTTGTGGGGGCAAACCAGACAAAAACCGTGCAGATTAGTACCACCTATTCGTTACCAAAGGCGGGAGCCATAAAGATTTCGCCTAGAGTGCGTCAGCGCCCTCAGTACGAATTGTTAAGTAAGAAGGTTCCCCGGGCGGCTACCGGCACACTCACATGTGGGGCGATCGAGAAGCAGATTAGTTTGGATCTGACCACCGAATCAGCGAGTACTCTTGAGGGCGGTGACCTGCCTGAAAATACGTCTTGCACCATGCGAATTACGTTAGGGCGCAACCCGTTGCTGAAGAGCTACAGCCAGGCCAAAATTGGTGAAGATGCCCGCGACCGGGTGAAAGGTGATACGACGAGTTTCTCCTTCACCTCGCCTTCGCGTGATGGTGCTTTGAATATCGAATTCGACGTGTGGTTTGAGGTCGCCAGAGCTGAGCTGACACTGACCTCAAGTGCTGACGTCTACACCAATGCCTATAAGAGTGAGCAGAAGATTCCTGTACCCGCAGAATGGAAGAACGCGCTTTTTGCCCGTGATGACGGAGAATTCAAGGTACAGGCGAGTCTGTCCTGCAACTACAGTGAGGCGGGAAAAACCGAGAACGAAAAAGTCCCAATTGAGCTGCTGCCCAGGGAAGAAAACGTCACTACAGTGCCCGCGCCCATTGGGTGGAAGTGCGAGCTCACCTCGGAGCCAGGGTCGTTGCGGATTCCCGGAGCCGATCTTGAGTCGGCGAATTGGACCATAGCTTCGTCCGACCGGGCTGTAGGCGAGTCACACCATGCTTGGCAGGTTGATGGTCCGGCAAGAGCAACCCTAAATGCCGCCTACCGGATGCAGCTGGCTTCCTTCAACGTGAAGAAGAAAGTCGGCGGCGAGGGCGTAGCTATCGTCTCTGGGGCTAAGCAGTTTGCTGTGAATATTTCGTGTGCGCTGAATGGGCACAATATTCCTATTCCTGCTCCGCGAAAGGTCCCCGATACCAATTACGATGCCGCAGCGACGTTCGCAACAGATTTGCAAGCGAGATTGGCTAGTGTGGCACCTACTCAGCAAATTGGGATAGGTCGTTTCCAACAGGGGGAGTGGAATCCGGTAGACGCCATTCCGGCAGGTGCCAAATGCGTGCTGGAAGAAACCGATGATTCGGCTCACGTAGATAACACTTCTGTATATCGCTATTGGGAAGTATCGGAAGGGTACCGAGGCCGCGAGCCTTCCCATAACTGTGACGAGAATTCGAAGGTTTGCCGTCCTCTTGTGGGGCGCTCAATTGGAACGACGGAGGTGTCCCTACCCAGAGATAAGGCGCCTGCTGCCAATGAGTTCTATAAGGCAGCGGTGGATGCGCGCAAGCGGTTGATCGAAACTCCGTCTGGAAAGAAGGAAGTGCCCGCCAATCCGACGGTGCCACAGACTTTGCCCGAGAATTTTGCGGGAACTATGGTCGTGTGGAACAACTATGACTTCCAAAAGACAGAGGTCCAGGTTGGTTTGCGCGTAAGTGGTAGCGGTGCACTCCTTATGAAGGAGAAGGACTTTTCTGCCCGGCTTTATTGCCGCCCACCGGTAACTTTGACCGAGGCGGAGCAGGACGAATTGCCTGAGGGCGCCAATAGTGCGGGAATTATCCAGGCAGAGCTCCAGTTCAGTGCGCGAGGTGACCATTTCGAGCCGGTCGTAGCAGCGCAGCAAATCCCAGTCGGCTACTCCTGTGCGTTGGCCCAGCGGGCTCTGCCAACTTATGACACTGAGGTTACGGCGAAGATTGAGAAGGATCCGACACAGCCAACCACCACGGTAGGGGCAGACCAGCTGCGGGAGTTCTTCAGCTACGCAGGTGGGAAGAAATCGCTGGTAGATGTAGACACTAATCTTGCGATTTCTGACAGCGATCAGGTTTTGCTCGCTTTCAGAGTTCACCCGTCGCTCTCGGGGCCGGGCTTTCCTTATCCCAGGACTAAATTTACGATAACTGACCGGATTGACCGCAAAGCGGGCAAGCTTTCGGTTCGCCATGTACTAGATACTCCTGACGGGGTTGGTCGAAAGTCCATAGGCAAGGCCCTGTTAGCAGACGGCAAGGTGGGTTATACCTTGCACTACAGGTGTGAGGACGCCTTTGTAAAGGATAAGAATGGCAAGCCTGCTGTAACTTCCGGTTCAGTTGAGTTGCCGGCTCAAAGTGAGTTACAGCTCTTCGGGACGAGCCGTTTTATGCCGGCAAGTTCTACGTGTACGCTTTGGCACACGAATGCGCTGGCAGATCCGTTACCTGAGTATAAGGGCGAGGTAAAAGTACTCCCGTCTGCTACTTTATCCACATCTCTTGGGGAGCAGCCTTTCGGGGGAATAGGCGAGGGCGAGATATCTTCTGTGAGGCTGTCTACTGCTCTGGGTTACCCGAATGGTGCTTTGGCAACCTTTGTTGATGACTACTTCTATGGCGTCTCCACTTTCCAAGTTGGTACTGCAGTTGTGGGCAAACGCAAGGATGACGTCGAGGTGTCTGGGCTGCATTATGACTATCAGTGTGCCTGGCCGCATTTGCCCGGTCCGGATGATCTAAAGAAGCTCACGGGCAAGATAGAACCTGTAGTGGCGGGCACTTATGCTTCTTTGCCCAGCATGCCACAGGCCGCAACTTGTAAGGTCTCTTCTAGGAAGCCGACTCCTAAGCGGTACGTGAAGATGCTCACTCACTGGGTCGACTGGCAGGGAGAGATTGCGCCGGCCGCTCGTGCTGGCCGCAGTGAGCGCGCTGCTTCGAGGGAAAGCACGCCGGAACCGGAATTAGAAGAGGGCGACCCGCTGCTAAGTGCAGAGTTTAAGGCTGCGCCTAGGACAGAGCTGACTTCCGACCCGTTCAGCTTCACGTTGGATAGAAACAAACCTAAAGGCGTCGTGCTGTACACAGCACTGAATAATGGCGCCAAGGTGGCTATCCAAAAAGTCGATCCCAAGGGCAACGTGGTCCCCGGGGCAACATTTGAGCTGTACAAAGAGGGCACTCCTGACCAAGCCGAGAAACTTGTGAAAGATAAGGACACTGCGGGTACGTACCTGCCTCTCGAGGAGTTAGATCCGGGCAGTTACTACCTTCTAAACACTAACGGCGGGGCTCATGCCGGCGAACAACTGCCGTTCCCCTACAAGTTCACTGTCGCCTCCGGCGGTAGTGACGGCACTATCACCTTGAGCGAGCAAACCCGCAACAGCGGTTTGGTCCAGCTGTTCACTCCCGATGGCACCAACTCTTCTGGAGGTGCAGATTCGCTTCCTCCAACGGGTAGGTGGACTATCCAGTTAGCTGACGTGAGTGTGGGAAATCTACCGCTGACCGGGGGAGCCAGACCATGGGTAATCCTTGCCGGGTTAGCGCTTCTAGTGGCGGGCGCCGTTAGAGCTTTCAAACAGAAATAACCATAAGAAGAGGAGAAAAATGCTATCCCTACGACGAATTAGGAGAGGCGTAGCAGCGGTGGCTTCTGCCGGGTTGCTAGCGCTGGGATTGGGGACGGTAGCGCCAGTATCAAATGCGGCTAACGTAATCGATCCGAATGCTACCTACGCAATAACTGTTCACGCGCAGAAAGGACCTGCGGGCAATACCGCAGCCACCGGTACTGCGGCCGATAACCCGTCCCATGAGGTAGTGGCCGAGGCAAAGTTCAAGCTGGAAAAGTCCACGCTGGACGTGACCACCGGGGAAGGATATGCCCAGGCAAAGGAAGGGAAGTTCGGCACTGCCGATACTACATTCATCGGGGGTGCCGAAAAGGCTACCGGCACAGATGGAACAGCAACCTTCGCCGGGTTGAAACCGGGCTACTACAAACTGGTCCAAACCAAGGCTCCAGTAGGGCTTTCACCAGCGAAGGACAGCTACATCTTGGTGCCTCTGACAGACCCGAATACCGGCACCTATATGGACACCATTCACGTGTATCCGAAGTCCACTGACGCAGGTACTGTTATCAAGAAGGACATTACCCCGGAAACTTCTTTGGTCACAAAGGGATCGACGATGGAGTTCCAGATCGATGCTTCTATCAGGACCCTTGCTACCGGACACAAGTTCGACAAATTCGTGGTAACAGATACCCCTATCACCGGCCTGGAGATCAATGGTGAAAAGGGCAAAGTTACGAAGGTTGAAATTGTTGACACCGCAGATGCGACTGTTGCAGCGGAGACTTTGGTGGATAACGATTTCCAGGTTACTGATGGTGCCAGTGAAAACGTGCAAAAGAAGGTTGTGACTCTAACTGACACAGGCCTAGAGAAAGTTAGTGCCAAGCAAGGGAAGTTCCTAAGGGTAACGATCCAGGCGACAGTAGCAGCTGACGTGAGCGAGAAGGTTTCCAACTCGGCTTCTAACACGAATAAGGCCGATGACGAGACTTCGGACACTGAGGTTTCTACCCCCGGTGGCGACCAGACTCCCACGACACCTATGGGTAAGCTGAAAATTTTGAACTTTAAGACAAATACTACTGAAGCGCTGACCGGGGCCAAGTTCAAGGTATTTCTTTGCGAGGGCACGGAAGGCGTAACCGGGAACGCACTGAGCATTGAAGGTAAAGACGAGTTTGCTGCCAATGAAGTTGTGGGACCACTTCGTGCACTGAGTACAAAGAAGCTATGCGTGAAGCAAACGGTCGCTCCTAGGGGCTATGAGCTCAACCCGGCTGCCACCCAGGTTACTTTCGATGAAGCAGCCATAAAGGCGGCTCAGAAGGCAGACGCAGACAAGGCCGTTATCGCGACCGTATACAACTCGGCTACAAGCGAGTTCACCAGTAAACTCCCGCTAACTGGTGGACTAGGAATCGTACTTTTCGTGCTAGCCGGTGCCGGCTTGCTGACAACTGCCTACAGCAGAGCCCGAAAAGACGCATAGAGGAGGAGCCTTGAAAAAGGGGGTAGATACCTGGCGCTCTAGATTCGTAACGGTGCTGCTTACGGTGATGGGCATTATTGTGCTGGCGTATCCTGTGGTCGCGAGCCAATGGAATAATGCGCGTCAGCAAGCTGTTGCTAGGCAATACGCGGTCTCGGAGCGCCAGGTACCACCCCAACTCTTAGAACGAAGCCTTGCGCGGGCTGAACAGTATAATCGTCAGGTCCCGGGAGCTCCCATTTTGGATCCGTGGCTTGCGCGAGTTTCTAAAACTAATAATCCGTATCAGGAATATTTGCACCAGTTGAACTTGCTCCCAGAGATGGGGCGGTTGATCATTCCAAAGGCGCACATAAACCTGTCGATCTACCACGGCACAACGGAAGACACTTTGCAAAAAGGTATCGGCCATCTATATGGATCTTCGCTGCCAGTTGGAGGAGTCGGTACCCACGCGGTATTGACCGGGCATTCAGGCCTCTCGAGCGCTACCCTGCTAGACAATCTTTCCAGCGTTCGACGAGCCGACGAAATGTATGTGCAGGTGGCAGGCCGCAAGTTGAAATACCAGGTGCATTCCATCCAGGTGGTGCGTCCAAACGAGGTCTCCTCATTAGCCCGCGTTCCAAACAAGGACCTTCTCACGGTGATCACGTGTACCCCCTACGGGATTAACTCTCACCGGCTTCTGGTAACCGGCCATAAGGTACCACTGGATCCGAAAGGCCTTCCGGAAGTCACGGGAATGCGCTGGTCGTGGTGGATGATCCTAATTATCTGCATTTGTGTTGTGGCTGCGCTGCTACTTATGCGGTGGCTAGTAAAAAAGACGGCTAAGGACAAGCTCGAAGGAGGGAAATCATGAAGCGCGTGTTACTTGGAGTAATTACTGCACTGTCTACTTTCACCTTTACAGCAAGCGCTTTTGCGGCGCCTCCTGTAATCGGTGATGGTGATGGTTTAGACACGTCGGCCATAGATGTAACTGAGCGCGGTACGCTCACGGTAATAAAAAGTGGGGACAACCCGTTTGATGATCCGGTGCCGGGTGGTAAGCCAAATGGTCCGGTCGAGGGCCAGCAAATTCGCATTAGCAAGGTGCCAAATATATCGCTGCAGGGTGCTAATTGGCAGGATTTGAATAGGCTGCGACTAAAGGAGCTTGCGCCAAAGGCACTGCCGGTGACAGTCGCTGTAACTGATGAGGCCGGAAAAGCAGTGTTTCGGGATTTACCAGTAGGGATGTATTTAGTAGATGAACTATCACCCGCAGATACCACCCATAAATATAGGCAGATTGCGCCTTTCCTAGTCACTATTCCCATTGCCGACCCGCAACGGGCGCAGTGGAGCTATCGCTTCGTAGTTACTCCGAAACTAAACTCGGAAAAGCCAAAGATTACTAAGACAGTGCCGATCCCGGCGAAGCAAAAGTATGCCTCAAAAAATGGAGCCTTACCAATGTTGAGCAAGACAGGTTCCTTTGGTATTGGGATCTGTCTACTAGCAATGGCAGCTATCGTCGCTGGAATTGGGGTATGCCGGCGGAGGGATTGCATGACTAATACTCGTGAAATAGCATGATGCCGGGTGGTTTGGTCGTTCTCTCTGGTCTTGGGAAAATGGCAGTAACGTCACCCATATATGGACATAACCGCCACTGTACAGGCAGATTTAGATCTAGACGTGCTGCCATTATTGCGGGCTACTACACCGGTAGGAAAAGGAGCAGCAGTACATGGTGTACGGCCCCTACGCCATCGGTGGAGACGGCATCCCAGATGTCGTAGAAAATTCTTAAGGAAATAACCTTCTGGCCGGAGACGTCCACTACAAGAAGACAGACGTTTTCTACGGGCAGATATCTAATACCATATATAATACCTTCCCCCATTTCCCTAAAGGAAAGCTGGCCTTCGATGATTAAAAACCCGATCATCCTTGGTCATTTGTAGAAGATCCAGATGCGGGCATATTTACTGATGTGCCTGCAAGAGAGATGAGCTTTGCGATCGTAGGGAACTCAAACGGTTATATGCAATCTGCCGGGCCGAATCCACGTGAGGGGCAATACTATCTAGATCCGAAAACCGGACAATCCCAAATGGGCCCCAAGAAAGCTGACGTTGGCAGAAAACTTGAATTCAAGATTCGTGCCACCTACCCGCCCGCTTCCAGATGTCGCCCCACAACTTAGTAAGGACACCACCTTCAAAGTACGAGTGCGAAAACAATCGGACAACTTTGCCCCCTGCATACCGAGACCTGAGCGTCGGAGGAATGCACCAGCGGAAACTTCGCCCCGCCTGCGGATCCCAAAGCGCGCCTGCCTATCGGGAGCACATTTGCCGTGCTGACAGATCTGAAACGGCCAGTGCCAAACTGGGTAAGCATTAATGGGGATACCGGTCAGATTCGGGTGAGCCCACCGCTAAATACCGCGGGCCAGCATCTGTCCATTCCGGTACTAGTAACCTATCCGGATGGCTCTACAGATGAGCTAGCTGCAAACCTAACAGTTACCGCTCGTGTTGCCAGGTCAGGTGACCTGAAGCTGAGCATATCCGAAAAACAGATTAGCTCTATCGTCGGCATGCCCCTATATGCGCCTGTGCAGATTGAAGCCTCCTTGATCGCTTCTAATAAACAAATACGGCTAGAAATGGCTTGCAAGAAATCGGATGCGACCTCGGTATGGTTAGGCGGAATTGGCGGAATCGAAATGACGCCCTCGGTTAAGTGGAAGATAGCCAACTTGGACCAAGAGATGGCAAGACGGGCATCAGGAGAGAGGATTTTTCGCCTCATCTACAGCGAGGACGGCATCAAAGCCAAGACTCAGGCAAGTCTGACAGGGCGGTTCATTCAGGCAGGCAAATACAAATGTGCCGTTTATGCAACCAGCGCTCCGGAAGCTCCAAGACAGATGAAACTCGACGAAACCGGACAGCTGCAAGGATGATCCCCATTCGTTTCGCAGCGCTCAATCCTCTGGGAATCGGTCACCTCCCAAATGGATGTAGCGCAGCCTTTCTCACTGCCCCGCACTGGCGGGGCGGGGTGGACCTGGTGCGCTGGGCTAATTGCCTTGTTGGGCACAGGTGGAATTAGTGCCTGGATAAGGCGGCTCACAAAGAAGACCAGCCGGTCATAACACCATAAAAGGAGTATTAAGATGCGAAAGCTTAAAGAATGCTGGTGGCGCTCTTGTTGTAACCATCGGACTCGTTTGCGCCGGCGCGGCCGGTGCAAACGAGTCCGAGAAGCCGGTTGCGCCGTGGCAAACGGGACATTCGGAAACTGGCCCAATCACGATCCACAAGTTGAAGGAAAGTGCTCAGGATCCGGTTAAGGGCGCTACTTTTACTGTCACGCCAGTAAATAAGGTAGGTGGGAAGACTGTAGACCTGAATACGATCGACGGCTGGAAGACACTGGCACACTAGGTAGAAGCTCTAAATTCCCGTACGGAAAAGAACATTGAACTCGGTACCGCGAACTCGCAAGTAACCGATGCGCAAGGCAATGCTTCTTTCTCTAACCTGAACCTAGGCCTATAAAAGGTGGAAGAGACTGTAGTCCCTGCAGGATATTCCTCGGAGGTAGAGCCCTTCTACCTAACGGCTCCCCAGATCACCGGCACGGCGGCCAAGGCTACCAACTTTGAATACAACATCACCGTGCAGCCTAAGAACAAGGATCTGACGTCGGAAATTACCAAGAGCGCTGATACTACCAAGACGGTGGGCGCCGGAGACGACATTTCTTACACCATCACCTCTAGGGTGAACAAGAAGAAGGTTGGTGACAAAGCCGTACAGTAACCGGGTATGCAGTCTTTGACGACGCGCTCCAGGCGGCTTACAAGACGCCGGGTGTAGATTCAGTTAAATCGGTGAAGATCGGCGGCACTGTACTGCAGAAGACCACCGATTACACGGTAAGCACCGAAAACAAAGCCGATGGTCTCCTTCGGATCAAAGTCTCGTTCACAAAAGATGGCCTAGGCAAGATTGCAGCAGCAGTGAACGCTGATTCTGAAGCAAAAGTTGTCGTAGCCATGAAGTTCAAGGTGGCTGATCAGCCGCCGGCAGAGGTGGAAAACAAGTTTGGTTTTGTCCCCGGCCACGGAGAAAATGAACCGTCCTCTCCCGAGGATGTACCACCAGAATCAACAAACCCCAAGACCAAGTTCGCCGATTTTCAGATCAAGAAGGGTAAGGCCACTGACACGGCAAACGGTGTCCTGAAGGATGCGAAGTTCAAGGTTTTTGTGCGTAGCGGAGAAGTAACTTTGTATACCGTGACGGACATCAATCACGTCGCAGTTATCGAAAACGTGGCCAAGGCGGATTCCGGTTTCTGGTTTACTCTCCCGAAGACCGGTGCCGCGGGCATTATCATCTTCGCTCTTGCCGAAGTTTCTTTGGTGGGAACGTGCTCTGTAATGCTCTCCCGCATGAAGACTGCATAAAGGCAACACAATATTGATATGTGAGGTCAGGAAACTGACCTCACATATGTCTATAACTAGTATGAGAAAAGCCCGTGTACTAATCTCCTCTACTATCATTTTATTTGGCATAATGGCATTGGTTTATCCTGTTATTTAAACGTTGTGGAATAACTGCGAAGCAAAAATCGTTTCCCAAAACTACGCCGGGCACTTGTCAACCGAATCTGCGCAAGTATGAAAGCCGTACCTTCAGGCGGCTAGAAGATACAATGCTGCGCGGAAGGACTTCCGGTTCGTGGACCACTATCAAGGGGAAAACAATATGCAAGCGACACCGGATTACCAGCTCTACTTGAACACTTTGAATGATCCTGCAGGAACAATTGGGATCATTAAGGTGCCGAAGATCGGATTTAGTCAGCCTACCTGTCGTAGTAGTTCTCACTAGACCTTACAGCGTGCTGCCGGCCACCTGTACGGCTCAGACCTGCCTGCGGGAAAAAGCAAACCGACACAGCGTGGTTACCGCGCATACTGGCCTAGCAAACGCGACAATGTTTGACAAACTCACTTCTGTGCGTAAAGGCGATTACTTTTACATAGAGGTGCAGGGCGAACCTTTAAAATACCGAGTCGTTGATATCTATGGGTTGCGTCCTGAGTAGATATTTCTGTTGCAGCGTAGGCTAGGGGAGGATCTAGCAACGCTCGTCACGCGCACTCCATACGGGGTAAATTCGCACAGATTATTAGTTACAGGCAGCAGAGTTTTTCCTGACCCCAAACATGTGCCGCCACTAGCATGGCAGCTGCCTGGGTGGGTGGCTCTTTTCTTGACTGCAATTGCTGTATATATCGTGAACCGGATGCGGTTACTGAAACTTAATAGACAAAATATTGAAGTTCCTACAGGGGTGAAAATAAAAAATCTGCCTGAAAAATAGACAATTCCCATCGCAAAACTCCTACCAGCTTTGTAGTCGCGGATAGAGATCACTAGAGGTACCTGCCTTACCGTCAGGAAACATGCAAAACGTGCCGTTATAGTTGGCTGGGGGAGGAAACATGGAAAAAGTACCGTTTATTCTTGACACCGACACAGCCCAGGACGATTGTGTAGCAATCTTGGTAGGGCTCTTGGATGAACGCGCTGATATGCGGGCAATAACTATGGTGGCGGGCAACGTCGGATTTGAGCGCCAGATACGAAATGCTCATATGACGCTAAACGCCGCTGGGGCACTCGGGCGCGTCCCAATACATGTAGGGTGCTCGCAACCCTTGCTTCGGCCATGGGTATCTGCTGAAGAAGTACACGGTGACGGTGCCGGCGGCCTGAGCATCGATTTTACAAAGACACGTCTCGAGGACGAACACGCGGTGGACGCCCTCATCCGAATCACGGCGGAAGAACCTGGAAAAGTTAGTGTGGTGGCAATTGGACCGCTGACGAATATCGCGACTGCCATAGCAAAAGATCGCAACTTCGTGAAGAACGTCAAGAGCCTTTACATCATGGGTGGTTCTAACAACGGACGGGGCAACACCACCTCCTCGGCAGAATTCAACTTTTATGTGGACCCAGAGGCTGCGCAGATGGTATTCACGTCTGGCTTCGCAGACATTCACGTTCTGACCTGGGACCCCGTGACGCTCGAAGATGCCACGATTACGCGTAGTGAATACTTGCAGATGACAGACAAGGGAACGGTCCTAGCAAAATTCTTCAAGAAGGTATGTGATACCACCCTTGACTTCAATGAGTCAGTGGGGGTTGATGGTTCCACTCACCCCGATTCGGTGACCTTGTCCTGTTTGCTTCATCCCGAGCTAATCTTGGATGAAAATACTTATAGAGTAGATGTTGAAACCTCTTCGGAACTCACTCGGGGATACTCAGCAATGGCATGGGACAAGTTTGCCCGCCCAGCTAACGCGCACGTCATAGAGAAGGTGGATAAGAAGGCATACTTTGAGCATTTAGATCAGTTGCTGCAGATAGATACCGAGCCGAATCTTCCCTTTAAAGGAATGGAATAAGACTGAATAATCGGACAATCGGGGAGGCGGTGAGAGCGGTAGAACTGCCGTAAAATTGTGCCGTAGCTTAAAGCAAACTACCAGGTAAACGCCATGTTAGAAAAGTATCACTTCCTAATCGGCCAGTAGGTTAGACCCTCCCAATCGTGTAGAGTCAGTTCGTAGACAAATATTTCCGAAGGGATAACATCCATGGATATTGAAATTCGTCACTCCACCATGGACGATCTGCCAGTCATAATGCAGATCATAGATTTTGGTAAGGAAGCCCTACGCGCCCAAGGGGTAGATCAATGGGAAGGCGACTACCCCAACGAACACACCATGATGCAAGACATCGAACGCGGTATTTCCTATGTGGCAACGGCTGACGGGAAAGTGGTTGGTACGGTCTGTCTTGACCCCGAACCAGAACCGGCTTACGACAACGAAGAGCTCCACTGGAAAACTCCCCGCGAAGGTACCCTGGTGGTGCACAGGCTAGCGATCTCAAAGGATTCCCAAGGGCTTGGAATTGCCTCGAAGCTTCTGAAATATGCAGCTGAGATATCCCCCAATGGGAACAAGCGCGGTGATACCTCTGAAGAGAACAAACGTATGCGCGCAGTCTTTGAAAAAGCCGGCTACCAGCAGGTAGGCCTGGTAGAATATACCGAGGACGGGGGCCGTATCTGCATGGGGTATGAATACCTTGCATAAAACGCCATTGCCGCAACCATAAGCGCAAAGAAAATGGTTCCTACGCCTGCTACGAGGCCGAATAGCACGTTAGTCCTCGACTTGTTGCGGGCGTAGGAATCTCTGCTTTTAATCCATTCTTTCAACGAATCGCTACACGCTGGGTGAGCCATAATTTGCGGTTGCTGCGTGCGGGCTAGTTCAACTAGTTGCTCGCTGGTGTAGGTATCTCGGAGCGTCCTTGCCTCCTTTGTCCTGCCAATAATACTTTTAAAATCGGTAAAGAGCTACAAGCAGGTAGGCAAGACTCAGGGCTGGTAAATAACTGCCACAGATTTCGGCGCTAGGGTAACTGCATTGCCTTGGACAGAAGCATTCCAAAGTAGTGATTTACAAAATTTCGGTAGCGCAAAGCCTATCTCGGTTTGGTCCAGGTTCACGTGTACCTGGACCCGGCCTCGATCCAAAGTAATTTGTCCGCCCTCGCGGTGTAGCCGGGTAGGTACCTCTGTACTGGCAAGGTGGTAAAGTTGCCGCAGACTAATGAGCTTTCGGTAGAACTTGACCATTCGTGCGCCGGCAGCAGATCGAGCCGCAGGCCAATCTAAAATTGCCTTCTGGTGGGTAGCAAGATCCTGGGGATCAGGTACCCCATCTGCCCACCCCATACTCGCAAATTCCCTGGCCCTACCAGCACTTACGTCACGGGCAACGTCCTCATCAGTGAAGGACGTGAAGAAAGTGAAGGGGACCTTTGTATGCCATTCTTCGCCCATAAAAATTAACGGAGTGAATGGACTTAGCAGCAACATTGCCGCCTCAGCAGCCGCCTCGGCCGCGGTAAGATTCGGGCGATCTCCCATACCCCGGTTTCCAACCTGATCGTGGTTTTGATCGCAGGCTACCAGACGCCATCGGGCAACATTGCCGGCCGGGCGACCCCAGTTTCTTTTTCGGAAAGAAGAATACGTGCCGTCGTGGTAGAACACCTGCTCGTACACCTTCCGCAGCGCATCGGGGTCAGAAAAATCCTTATAGTAGCCCTGTGATTCCCCAGTAAAAGCAACATGTAACGCGTGATGAATGTCGTCATCCCATTGGCCGTCCATTCCCATGCCGCCTTCGGTTACTGGCGTGATCATCGAAATGTCATTTAGGTCTGACTCGGCAATCAGAGTTAGTTCCCGCCCTAAAGTCTGTTCAAGGTTATTCACCAGCTGCGACAGCTCCTGCAGAAGATGAACCGGAGAATCATCTTTTATGGCATGTACGGCATCCAGACGCAACGCATCTACTCCAAAGATCGCGAAGAGTCTTAATGCAGCATGCAATAGGTATTCACGCGGTTCGGGTAGACCTTGCTGGTCGACATTCAGGCCATCGCCCCACGGCGTGCTATGCCTAGAAGTGAAATACGGTCCGAATTGGCCCAAATAATTTCCCACAGGGCCCAGGTGGTTCAAAACTAGATCAATGCAGACGCCGAGCTGCAACTCATGCGCTGCCCGAATAAAATCAATAAGACCGTCAGGGCCTCCGTAAGGGGCGTGCACGCTGAAAGGATTAATCCCGTCATAGCCCCACCCAACATTGCCATCGAAAGCACTTAGGGGCATCAGTTCCACGCAGGTTACCCCCAGTTCTTTCAAATAAGGAAGCTTTTTGGCAGCAGCTGCAAGTGTACCTTCGGGAGTAAAGGTTCCCACGTGAAGTTCGTACATTACCCCTCCCAACACCTGCACCTTTGGCAAGGGGCCAGGCGAGGCCGGAGCGCACCACGTGCGGGAAGGGCCGTGTACTGAGGTAGGTAGCAGGCTAGCACGCGGGTCCGGCAGGCAAGGGCCCGAATCTAAGGAGAAGGCGTAGTCGGTGCCATCTGGCAGTGGGGTAGGAGCCACCCACCACCCCGACTGGCGCCGACACATCTCGGTACGCCCCCGTTCAGTCACCAGCTCGACTTTGCTCGCCGCCGGTGCCCACACGGGGACTCGTCCGCAGCCGATCTGTCGAAGATTCATGTCAGCTCAGTCCGAACCAAGATCTCGACCGTGGAATTTCCTAATACCTCCGAAAGAGGACGGACGCCGCCGCACACCTTCTGGTCATGGAAGATCGATGCCCATTCTCCCTCGGGAATCCCAACGGTGTGTGAGTGCCAATTATCCTTGTTAGCGAAGGTTCTAGCTGCAATAACTACCACCTGAGGAGTGCCCACCCCGCGTGAGAAAGCCAGGGCATGAGAGGTAGAAACTGGCAAGGCCGCATAGTCTGACTCAGCGGAAACAAAAACATTGGGCAGCTTGGCTCGCAGTGCCAGGATGCGTCGAACCAGGTCCAGCTTCTCCTCGTCAATATTTTCCGGAGCCCAGCCAGAGAGCAATCGTTCTAAGGACTTCTTACGTGCGTCAAAGTCAACCGGCCGCCGATTGTCTGGATCAACCAGGCTTGTCCCCACCATCTCGGTGCCCTGATATATATCTGCTACACCGGGCATGGTCAGCTGAAGTGTCTTAGTAGACAAAATTGCTGCCTTTGTGCACTCGGCGGTTTCTTCCCGCCAGCATAAAACCAGCTCCCTAACAGCGGGATCCTTCAGCACATTGCGGGCAAACTCGGTCATGCGCTTTTCGCGGGAGGCAGCGGTATCTATCCAGCTCGTCCACGTCTTCTGCTCCCGCGCGGCCTTCAACAGGTAGCCTTCCAGCCTATCGAAGCTAATAGGCCCTGCATCTGACCATGTCCCCACTAAAGTCTGCCACAGTATGTATTCGATCCGCCCGTCAAGATCTCGTGGCCTGTAGGAATTAGATGCTTCGCGAAGATCTGCAACCAGGTTTGACCATTTGTCGGGAAAAGACGCAATGGTATTCAGCCGAGCGCGCACGTCCTCGCCCCGTTTTGTGTCATGGGTACTGCCACAGGTCATCGTTGCCGGCCACTGCGCAGCTATGTAAGCAGCGTGCCGGTGCATCTCGTCGACACTGATGCCAAACTGGGAAGGATCAGACCCCACCTCCGTAAGCGAAAGTAGATGGGTCCAGCGATAAAAAGCGGTGTCCTCTACCCCCTTCGCCATCACCGCACCACACACCTGCTGGAATCGAACTAGCACCTCCGCCTTCTGCGCTGCCGATTCATAATTACCGGCAGAACCAATCTCGTCTCCTAGGACCAGTGCCACAATGACATCCATCGTGTCCGAGAGGTCTTCGGGAAGTTCCTTCTTCGCCCTCGCAGCCGCCTCCTGGACAACAGCCCTAGACAGGGCAGGGGCACTTTCAGAGGGCACGACATAGGCACGATATCGATCCATTTGAATGATCAAGGTTCGCAGACAGGTAATAAGCCCTCTGAAGGTGTGATCGCGCAATCGGAAATCTTCCAAGCAAATATTCCAGATGACGTTCCCGAGTCGGCGCACCTCCGCCGCAAGCGAAGTGTCGATAATCTGCGCTTTTGCCTCGCGTACGATCTGCCTGTAAGAAGAGGGCGAATCGCCACTTACCTGCGCCATGACTGCCCCCAGGGAAAGAGCAGCCGACTGGTTCACATTTAGAGCGTTAAGTCGCCAGGCCGTGTCGTACCCAGTGGTGCCGCTTACGGGCCAATCTGAGGGCATCTGCTCGTTCGCTTCCAAAATCTTTTCAGCCACTATCCAAGCCCCTCCCGTTGCTTCAGACAAGGCCCGAAAGTATCCCCGCGGATCAGCTAGCCCATCGGGATGATCGACCCGGAAGGCGTCAATAAACCCGGCATTGAACAGTTCCAAAAGGAGCGCGTGCGTCGCATTGAACACCTCGGGCAGCTCAACCCTTATCCCGGCTAGTGACCCCACATCGAAGA
Organism: Winkia sp. UMB3158; assembly: GCF_030217145.1. Classification (NCBI taxonomy): domain Bacteria; kingdom Bacillati; phylum Actinomycetota; class Actinomycetes; order Actinomycetales; family Actinomycetaceae; genus Winkia; species Winkia sp. UMB3158. The sequence continues at coordinate 74,214 of NZ_JASONH010000004.1, forward strand.
ATCTGCGATAATTCAATTCTTCCGAGGCGACCTTCCAATGCGCTAGGCGGTAATGCTGCCGTTCTACCAGCACTTCCAGAGGCAAAGACTCGGTACCTTCGGCAACAGGAAAAACATGATCGAAGTAGCGCAATACCCACTGCTGACCACGATCCGGCTCGGTGGGCACACGCATCTTGACAAGCTCCAGCTCTCCAGCAGCCAACACCTGGCCGATACGAGCACCCAAAATCGGCATCAAAATTGGCTCGTTTACCTCAACATCGAACCAATTCGCATACTCGGATTCGAGGCCACGTTTTAGTACCGACCACATGGCCCGCGAGTGCCATACCGGGGTTGGGACTGCCATATGATTTGGTACCACGTCGACGATCACCCCAAGGCCTGCCTCGTGGGCGGCGCTGGCTAGTTCCTCAAATGCCTTGCGCCCGCCTATCTGCCGGGAGACGTGGCGGTGATCAACCACGTCATAACCGTGTTTAGAACCAGGAGCTGCCTGCAAAATAGGGGACAGGTAGATGTCAGTAACCCCCAACGCCACCAGGTAATCCAACACTCCAATAGCATCTCTGCAGGTGAAATTCTCATTCAGCTGCAGTCGGTAGGTGCTAATGGGAAGGCGTTTCCCCGGCTTGGGTAAGTGGGGGTGAGACATGGCAACTCCTATTCGTTGTGTACCGGAGGAAGGACCTTTTCTACGCTCACGGTAGGGGCGTCCTCGCCCTCCTCACGGGTATGTTCCATGACCAGCACTGACCTGTTGCGAAGACAGATCTTGTCACCGGCAGAGAAGTCGGTATCGACATGCTGTTCGTCGGTGTCGAGGCACACAGTCCACGACTTGCCGTACTCTTGCGGCGGCAGCGTAAATTCGATGTCCTCGGGGGCTGCATTCATAAGCACCAGAAAATCTGAGTCAACAATACGATTGCCCATATCGTCAGGTTCGCCAATGGCCAACCCATTCAAATAGAACATCAATGTGCGAGCGTAGGCTGCGTCCCAAGATTCGGCAGTCATGTGGGAAGAATCTGGGTTCATCCACTCGATCTCGCCACGCTCAGATTCTCCACCTTGTTGCGGGTTGCCAGCGAAGAAACGGCGCCTGCGAAATACCGGGTGTTCCCGCCGCATCCTAATCGCCCTCTTCGTAAAATCGAACATTTCCGAGGACGTATCCGTCTCTTCCCAGCTCATCCAGGAGATCTCATTGTCCTGACAGTACACGTTGTTGTTGCCGCCTTGGGTGCGAGCAACCTCATCTCCGTGCGAGATCATGGGAACGCCCTGAGAAACCATCATGGTGGCGATGAAGTTCTTCCGTTGGCGCATCCGCAGATTCAGTACCTCGGGATCGTCTGTCTCACCCTCGACTCCGCAATTCCACGACAGGTTGTTGTCAGAGCCATCCCGGTTATCCTCGCCGTTGGCCTCATTGTGCTTTTCGTTATAGGAAACCAGGTCGTTCAGGGTAAATCCGTCGTGAGCAGTGACAAAGTTGATCGAAGACATAGGTTTGCGGCCATCGTCTTGGTACAGATCAGAAGAACCTGCCAATCTGGAACCGAATTTTGCCAGGGTGGAGAATTGGCCGCGCCAGAAATCACGCACCGTGTCGCGGTAAGACCCGTTCCACTCACTCCAAAGGACTGGGAACTGGCCCACCATGTAGCCGCCCTCGCCTACGTCCCAAGGCTCGGCAATAAGCTTTACCCTAGAGATAATTGGATCTTGGTGGATTAGTTCAAAGAAAGCAGAGAGCTTATCTACTTCGTGGAATTGGCGGGCCAGGGTGGAAGCCAGATCGAAACGGAATCCGTCTACGTGCATTTCAGTAACCCAGTATCGGAGCGAATCCATGATGAGCTGCAGTACTGCAGGCGAGCGCATTAGCAGCGAGTTGCCTGTTCCGGTAGTGTCGAAGTAGTGGGCTTTGTCTTCATCTACCAGCCGGTAGTAGGAAGCATTATCAATGCCTCTGAAAGATAACGTTGGCCCCATATGGTTGCCCTCGGCCGTGTGGTTATAGACGACATCCAAGATCACCTCAATATCTGCGTCATGCAGAGCCTTCACCATCTGCTTGAATTCCTGCACAGAACTGCGCGGGTCGGAGGAGTAGGCGTTATGTGGGGCAAAGAAACCAATAGTGTTATAGCCCCAGTAGTTTGAAAGGCCACGCTCTTTCAGGCTGGAATCGTTTACGAACTGGTGGATCGGCATCAGCTCGAGGGCGTTGACGCCTAGTTCTTTTAGATGCTCCACTGTAGATGGGTGGGCGATAGCTGAATAGGTGCCGCGAATATCCTCTGGGATGTCTGGATTCAGCATGGTCAGGCCGCGCACGTGGGCCTCATAAATTACGAGCTCATGGTAGTCATGTCCCGGAGGACGATCATGGGCCCAGTCAAAGAATGGGCTGGAAACGAGCGACAACATAGTAGAACCAAGAGAATCTTCCGTGTTGCGTTCGTCAGGATTGTCGAAGTTGTAGGAGTAGACAGAATTAGAATTTTGAACTTCGCCTTCAATTGCCCTGGCATAGGGGTCAAGGAGGAGCTTTGCTCGGTCGCAGCGATGTCCGGCAGCTGGATCAAAGGGCCCGCTGACTCGGTAGCCGTAGCGCTGTCCGGGGATAATCCCGGGAATGTAGCAATGCCACACATTGTTGTCGCACTCTGTAAGTTTTATGCGTTCTTCAGCGAGATTGTCGTCTATCAAGCAAAGCTCAACGGATTCGGCAACGGACGAGAAAAGGGCAAAGTTTGTCCCTGTGCCGTCATACGTTGCGCCTAATGGGTACGGAACTCCTGGCCTAATATTCATACCTTTAGGTTCTCACGTTTTGGTCATTCTGGCCTCCGAAGAGCGAAAATGCGCCAACTTGGGACTCTCTTGCAGCGGCCAATTGCAGCCAAGAAGTGGGGAAGAGGAAGTTAAACAAGAAAACCTCCCGTCTAAGGGAGGTTCATTGTGGGCCATACTGGGTTCGAACCAGTGACCTCTTCCGTGTGAAGGAAGCGCGCTACCACTGCGCCAATGGCCCGGCGAAGAGAAACTTTAGCAAAAAAATGCTGGGCATCAAAATCGCTGCGGCCGATATTTGAAAGGAGTGGGCTCTTAGTGGAGTTTTCCGTTGTAATTACAGGAAAAATTGGCAAACGTGTTCGGACTCACGTCCAATCTGATTTTATTTTCAGCGCCGTCCCATGCTAATGTTCTTCTCGCACCTGTTGAGCCGAAAGGTTCTCAGGATGGCACGCGGATGTGGCTCAGTTGGTAGAGCATCACCTTGCCAAGGTGAGGGTCGCGGGTTCGAGTCCCGTCATCCGCTCGGGCGATTGGCGCAGCGGTAGCGCGCTTCCTCGACACGGAAGAGGTCACTGGTTCGATCCCAGTATCGCCCACCACCAAACCCGGCGTAGGCCGGGTTTTTTTACGCCCTCCCGTAAGTCTGCAAAAGCGCTCTACTTTCTTCTTGGCATCCCTTGTGCTTATGTTGTGAGCTGCCCATCTAAGGCCTCTTCCTTGGCGTCGGGGATGAATCGCTTGAAAACGGCCGGTAAAGGGCAGGTGAAATGGGGTTTGGGTGCGAGCATGAGCAATGCCACACTCAGATTTTTGCACCTGAGCCAAAAATTGCGTAAACTTTCATGCGTGCCAAGCGGCACGACACATTGCGGATGTGGCTCAGTTGGTAGAGCATCACCTTGCCAAGGTGAGGGTCGCGGGTTCGAGTCCCGTCATCCGCTCTAGGAGACCGAATAGGGATCCTTCTCCGGTGGGTTGGCCGAGAGGATAGGCAGCGGCCTGCAAAGCCGTAAACACCGGTTCGAATCCGGTACCCACCTCGGGCGATTGGCGCAGCGGTAGCGCGCTTCCTCGACACGGAAGAGGTCACTGGTTCGATCCCAGTATCGCCCACTATCCGGCTTCGGCCGGTTTTTTTGTTTAATCTCTATGGTTGGCTACCGGTAATGCCCACATCAGGTCCGCATTTATCTTCATCCTGACTGCATCGGCGGGGGCTGGAACCGGCCCGTCTGCGGGAACTTCAACCGAGATGCGCCCCTGCTCGGTTTCCACTTCGCAAAGATAAGCGCCGCCAAGGTAAGAAGTAGAGATAATCTGGCCGACTTCTTCCTTTATGTGAACTCGTTGCGCCCTAGCGGGGGTAAGGGTGATGCAATTCGGATGTCCTACTAGGACAGCTCTGCCATCTGTGAGCGCAGGGTGGGCAGGTACCTGCACGCGTTGGCCTAGTACGGCTGTAGACGCTAGTAAGTCTCCGCCACTTGGGCACATGTGCACGGTGGCGTACAGGAGCACTTTAGCCCCCAGGTGCTTGGCAATTTCCAGGGTGTTCGGGCTTTCAAATACTTCCTCTGGCAAATCATCTTGCAGAATACTTCCGCCCTCTAAGTAGATGATGCGATCGCCCATTTGCATCGCCTCTACAGCTGAGTGGGTAACGAAAATGCTTGCAGCCCCCAGGTGTCGATGTACCCGGAGGATTTCTGTGCGCATCCTGGCTGCGGAGACGGTGTCCATGTGGGCGAGTGGTTCATCAAAAAGCAAGATTTGCGGTCGAGCCACCAGGAGCCGCGCCAATGCTACTTTCTGTTTCTCACCCGCTGAAAGAGAGTCTGGATGCCGCTCGCGCAGGCTAGTTAGGCCAAGGGTGGCAAGGCTAGTTTCAACGCGCTCTGTTGCTTTTGGAGCTGGCAAGGCAATATTTTCAGCAACTGTTAGGTGCGGAAGTAAACCCGGGTCCGACAGGAGTAGACCCATCTGCCTCTTTTGGGGGCTGAGCGAGGTCACGTCGGTGCCGTTGACGTAGATTGTTCCCGCTGCGGCCTTTGCGAGGCCGCACAGAGCTCTCAGAAGGCTTGATTTGCCAGCGCCGGAGGGGCCGACCAATACGACCATTTCAGAAGGGGAGACGTCAAAACAGAGGTCGGCAACCAGGGTCTTATCACCACTGGTTACGCTTAGGTGGTCCACTTGTAAGCCTTGCCTCACGGTAACCTCCTAACAGAGCGGTAGCGTAGCACCGGGTAAAGCGCAGCAGCCAGCAGGAATAACAGTATCGCCATCGCAAAGGTAAGGATGAAGGCGTCTGCCACCCGACCATGGTCAAGTAGCCGAAATAATAGGGGCACCACCAGAGGCACGTCGGGGGAAGTAACCCACATGAGGGGTGCGGAGGCGGTGGCGGCCATCGCTAAGGAGATCACTACTGCTAAGAATGCGAGGGTTCGTAGTTGTGGCAAGTAAGAAATCGTGAACGCTCTAGTGCGCGAATATCCCATTACCCGTAACAGATCAATGCTGGTGCGGTCTATTGATGCTGCGAATGCGCGAATAGCGAAGTAGAGGAACGGGCTTAGCGAGGTTACATAGGCCATCACGGTCACAAACCAGTCGGAGTCGGTACCAGCCACTGCACTGAACAGAGGAGTAGAGGACATGTATGCGAGGGATAGCGCTGTGCCCAGCGTGGCTCCCGGGGTACCTAATAAGATAAGGAAAAGGAAATCTAAGACTCTCACAGACCTACGCCGCCTGCCTAGAAAGAATGCAAGGAGTGCGATGAATCCCGCCACGGCTAGGCCTACTCCAGCAAGCACTACCGTAGTGGCGATCGCGCGAACATCTAGGCCACCTGCTGGGCTGGCGCCGCCGCCGATGATGAAGCTTGCAAGGGAGTTGCCTACCAAAATGACGAGGGCGAGGGCTGTAAATATCTTGGCAGTTTTAGAGTGTATTAGGGTGATAGGGCGGGCAGGAAGTGATTCAGAAAGAAGCGCCTGCCTAAGGAAAACCAATCCCTTGGCGTAGTAGAACAGTCCTACTCCAATAGCTAGACAGATCGATAAAGCGGCCAGGATGAGTGCGAGCAGGGCCGCTTGATGCAGCGAAACTCCCGATCCTACGGCTAGCCAAATTGAGTAGGCGGCGTTTGGAATGGGTAGGGGTAAGAGGGCGGGAACCAGGGGATCAGAGATAGTTAGCACAAACGTGAGTAGCGCCGCGGGAGGTAAACAGGCTAATGCCGGTTTTGCGGCGCAGTGATAACAGATCGCTAAGTCTGAGATGCCCACGGCGCGCAAATTGTCCACAACGGAAGGAGAAACTTTGGCCAGTGATATACGCATCGCAAAATAGGTGAGCGGCAGATAGGCACTCACGTAGCAGGCGCCAGCAATCATAATTACTACGTTGGAGTGCCACAGTTGGGAGCGACTGAAGAAGATATCACCTAACCACTGGTATGCCTCGGCGTGAATAAATGGGGGAAATGCCACGCCGCTTGCTGCTAGCAAGTCTGTCAATGGCCAGAGTTTAGCGGGAAGAAAGCGGACGGCAGCTGCGGCTAGAGTGCCCAATAGCAGAGCAACTATCGAGCATAGGAAAGCGAAGGCAACCGAGCTCGCTAGTGGAAGGATAATCGCGCTGAGATCTGCCGGCTGCCCTGCTGCCTGTACTAGCGCCCAACCGGGCAGAAGCACCAGGAGGGCGAAAGTGGCCCAAAGAAGGGCCCACTCAAGTGCTGCTGCCGTCTTTTTCATCGCTGCCATCCCTTTGCCCGGAACCACTTCAACCAGTTCTTGCGCCCTTTCGCCGCCTCGGCTACGTGGATTGGGAACACATGTACGGGCTTGTCTGCTAATTCCTTATCGAGGGAATTAGCAAAAGTGCGGTTGGTCGGTGACTGAGTCACTTTGCCCCGCTGAAGTATCTGCTGGCCGGGCTTTGCCAGCAGCCAGTCCAAAAAGTCCTCTGCTTGCTTTGGGTGGGGGGCTCCTTTCAAGACCCCGGCAGCGCCTATCTCGAAAGTGGTTCCGTCCTTGGGGTAGTGCACTGAGAGACCATTTGCCACGCAATAGGGGACGAACGAGATGGCGATATCTGCCTGTCCACTGGACACGACAGAGGCGGGAGCGGTCCCCGAATTGGTGAATCTGCCTACGTTGTTGTAGATGCCCTCAAGCGTCCTCTTCGGATTCTTCTGACTTTTTTCGGCAACTTGAATTAGAGAGTAGGCAGTACCGGAGCTAAGTGGAGAAGAAGCAGAAATTCTTCCTGTATATTTTGGGTTTGCTAGGTCTGCCCAAGAGGAGAGGGCGAGCCTAGAATCAGGTGCAGTGCAAACGGCAAGGAGCGATCCGTAAACCCCAAACCATTTGTGCTGGGGTGATTGAAAGTGTCTACTTACCTGTTTTGCCGAGGCTGGCATGCTTTCTTGCAGTAGGCCTTTAGCAGCTGCGAGCTCGTAGTTTTCTGAAGGGCCGCCAACCCACAAGTCGAATTCCGGATCAGTTTTCCGGGACTGCAGCCTGGACAATGCCATAGAGGTGGGCAGTCTTAGGAAATGAACCGAAATATTTCTGCTTTCGGAATATGCCCTGGCCCAGGCGGCACAAACCTGTTCGTCGTTTGAACAGAGCAGCCGCAGTTGCGGCGTTGTGCTGCATGAACAAATACTGGCAGCCACAAGTGCGACTGCCAGCAAGAGTCCTAATTGCTTTCGCATAAGAATAGTCTAGGTGGGCGGCGCCCACCTAGACTATTCCACTTACTTCTGGGAGGCGAGCTTTTCCGCGCGTCCTGCCATGATGGCCTTCTCGTCACGACCAACGATGGCAAAGATGACAACGGTCAAGACCGCAAATACTACGAAAACGCCGAAGGTCACGTTCCAGCCGAAGTTATGCACGATTAGGCCAACGCCGGTGGAGGCAAGGGTTGCTCCTAGCAGATAACCGAATAGTCCGGTGAATCCGGCTGCGGTACCAGCGACATTCTTTGGCGACAGGTCAATTGCCTGCAGGCCGATCAGCATAACTGGACCGTAGATAAGACCGCCGATCAGAGCGACCAAACCAATCAGAATGGGCATAGGGGTGCCGATAGGGGCAAGCCAGTAGCCCAAGATGGCGATTGCGGTCGCGACGGTAAAGAATATGCCGGCGCCAGAGCGGTAACCCTTGAAGACCTTGTCCGACATCCAACCACAGACTAGAGTGCCGAGGATGCCTGCTATCTCATAGGCGCCGATGCCGAATAGCCCAGAGCCGATCTCCGCTCCATGCTTCTCATGCAGATAAACGGTGATCCAATTCAACACGCCATAACGCAGTGCGTATACGAAGACGTTTGCTACGGCCAACATGACGATCGTGTGATTGGTCAGAATGTGCTTGAAAATCATCTCTTTAGCAGACATGCCTTCAGAATCATCGACCTCGACTTTGGCGGGATCGTTGCGGTATTCCTCGATCGGGGAGAGCCCCAACGATTCTGGAGTGTCGCGGATAAGATAGGAAGCCAATGGCGGCAACTACGAGCGCTATCGCTGCTGGGAACCAGAAAGCCGAACGCCAGTCATTCGCAGTCCAAGACAGGGCTGCGCCCACTGCGATGGGTAGTCCTGCACCGCCAACGTTGTGCGCGGTATTCCAGATGGAGGTTTTCCAGCCGCGCTCATTAGTCGAGAACCAGTGAACCAGGACACGCCCGCAGGGAGGCCATCCCATTCCTTGGAACCAGCCATTGAAGAACATGACGGTTGCGAAGATGCCTACAGAAGCGGTCAGCCACGGAATGAATGCAATAAGTAGGTTGGTGATTGCCGAGAGAGCCAGCCCAATTACCAAGAAATAGCGTGCATTAGAGCGATCGGAAAGCATCGCCGAAAAGAATTTAGAGAGGCCGTAAGCAAGAAGTACCGCATTCGCGATTATGCCTACTCCTATCTTGTCGATCCCGGTTTCGTCCATTAGGAGCGGCGCGATCGAAGAGATATTGTTCCTGATCAGGTAGAAGCCCGCGTATCCGATGAAGATGCCTATAAAGACCTGGAGGCGAAGCCGCGGGTACTTGCGGGCGACCTCGTCATCGCTAAGCCGTGGCGCGCTGGCAGGAGCCTGCAACCAGTGGGGGAGAGATGTTGCCATTTACGGCACTCCTTTGTGCAAATAGTAGGTTTGTTTCTTCTACTACAAGCCTGATACAGGCATAGGCACAAAGTACCGTCCCCTGGTAACAGTTGGTAACAGGGCTGTTACTTCGGGTGGAAGGAATAGCCCCTTCCGCGAATGGCCTTGATGGATTCTGGTGGCGCGCCGGCTGTAGCGAGTTTCTTGCGAAGCCTGTAAATCGTAGTCTTCACCATGTTCCGCCCTCCTTGAACAGAGGTCGTCTCCCATACCAGGTTTAGCAGCTCGCGCACCGATAAGGTGGCGCCGTCAGCCTCTATCAACGCAGTGAGCATAGCAAACTCCGTCTCGGTCAGACCAAGATTTGAGTTCGCGTAGAATGCCTGCCCCCGTCCTGGAAACAATACGAATTTATCCCGTTCAATTCGATCTATCCTCTCGCTCGATGGGCCCATACGTTTTAGTAGAGCGCGGGCTCGAAGCGCCAACTCTCTAGGAGAGAAGGGCTTGGGCAAGTAGTCGTCAGCTCCGGCCTCAAAACCTTCTATTCGCTGGTCCACCTCGGAGAGGGCAGTGAGCATAATAAGCGGGACCGTGGAGGTGGTTCGGATCCGCTTGGCAAGAGTAGTACCGGTGATGTCCGGCAGCATCAAGTCGAGTACCACCAGGTCGAAGTCGCGTTCTGTAAAGAGCTTCCAGGCAGCGGTCCCCGAGTGGGCGACAATGGATTCGATACCCTCGGTTTGCAGTGCGAATGAGACTATAGCGGTCATCTGCACCTCGTCATCAACCACTAAAGCTAGAGGTTTCACTTCTGCCTCCTAGGCAGTTCAACTTGGAAAAGCGTGCCGCCACCCGGGGTGGAATCAACCCTAACCCTCCCGTGGTGCACCTTCGCTATTTGGGCCACGATAGCCAGTCCCAAACCGTACGTGCCATGCGATTTCATCGGGCCCGCAAATGGGACAAAAAGATTCTTTCGTCCAGCTCCGTCAATGCCGTTGCCAAAATCTGTCACCTCTATATAAGCCATGTTGGCATGAGCGTGTGAAGACACCTCAATAGGATTAGTTCCCGAAGCGTGTCGCAGGGCGTTGTTCAGCAAATTCCAAATTACTGCCCTAAGAAGTGCCTTATTAGCCTGCAACCACATGGGCTCAGGGGTGTCTGTCAGAAGAACCGGATTGTCATTTATTGCCCGCAGCTCGCGGGCGCTAGTTCGGATAAGTTCGCGCAAATCCACCTGTTCAAACACGGGCGAAAAATTCTCTGCCCGTACCTTCTCCAGTGTTAGAAACGACTCGGCTAGGCCAATCGATCTGCTCGCGTTGTCGCTAATGGTGCGTACCAGGTCTGCCTGCTGGTCAGACAGCGTCCCAGCGTACTCATTGCGCAGGAGTTCCGCGGCGCCACTGATTAGCGAAAGAGGCGTGCGAATTTCGTGGGTTAGAACTGCGAAAGTACTCACCTGTGCCAGCGGCGCCGACTGGCTTGCCTCGCCTTTGCTGGCATTCTTTCGCCCTCGAAGATAGGCAAAGGGAAGGCCTATCAGCAAAAGCACAATCGCAAGCGCCAGTCCCCAAACCATGCCTTTTAGCTTATATCAGCAAGAAAACTGAAGAAAATAGCTTCGGCGGGGCAATCTGCCGGGGCGATGGTTTGCTTGTAAGGTGGTAAGGCGAAAGAATCCGACGAGTTGAGGAAGAAATGGTTGACTTCACCCCTGTGCTAATTGGCGGAGACATTGGCATTTATGCGCTAGCGCGTCAGTTCTATGAAGCTTTTGCCAAGACTTCCATCTGTTTGACTGGAGGGGCCATCGGTGCCATCAGCAAATCTGCTTACTGCGAGGTTCGCCCTCTGAAATCGGGGCGTGCTAAGGACGTGATTGCGGCCCTAAAAGAGGTAGAAGCTTCAGTGCCAGCTGGCAAGTTGGTGATCATGGCCAACACCGATGGGCACGCGCGCCTCATCTCAAAGTCTCGCGCAGAGCTGGGGGAGCGGTGGGTTATCCCGTTCCCTGACGTAGACGTCATCGACAAAGTCTCCGACAAGGTCGCTTTTGCAGGAATCTGTGACGAGCTGGGCATCGATACCCCTGAAACCGAGGTTGTTGATTTTTCTGGTGCAGCGGCGGATTCTTTCACTGTTCCCCCTACCAAACTGCGGTTCCCGGTAGTGGCCAAGACAGCTGTGGGCGCAGATTACGACGAGGTATCTTTTGTTGGCAAGAAGAAGATCTACTTCGTTGACTCCCAGGCAGAACTGGATGATCTGTGGAAAAAACTCGCCAGCGCCGGCTATCGCTCTACGTTCGTAGTGCAAGAGCTAATTCCCGGTGACAACACCCAGATGCGGTCCATCACTGCATATGTAGACTCCCACGGAGAAGTAACGCTGTTGGGGTCGGCCAGAGTACTGCTGGAAGATCACCTGCCAACCATGATTGGCAATCCCGTCGCCATGATCACAGAGCAGTTCCCGAAGCCATGGGAGGATGCCAAGAAATTCCTGAAGCACACTGGCTATCGCGGCTTTGCTAACTTCGACGTGAAAATTGATCCACGCGACGGACGCTCCCTATTCTTCGAGATCAATCCCCGGATCGGCAGGAATTCCTACTACATGGCCGCAGGCGGACTGAATGCATTGGAGCCGATGGTCTATGACTTGGTAGAAGGCAAACAGTTAAAGCCACGCACTCTGAAGAACGAAGTTCTTTACTCGTTAGTTCCCTTCCCGCTGCTGTTGCACTATGTATCGGACAAGAAGGTGCGTGCCAGGTTGTGGCGGCTACTTTGGGAACGGAAGATTGTAGATCCCACGTTGTCAAAGGCAGAACCTTCATTGTCCCGTAGCTTGTTGCTGCACGGGCAACGACTAAATCAGTACCGGAAATTTGCCAAGTACTATCCCAAAGCCACGGATACCTCGTACTGACACGGCAGCTAGGCTTAACAAGACAAGATCACAGCGGAAGGTATTTTGTGGAGCTCGTTCAAATTTCGGATTCCGAACTGAAACAACTCGCCTCGGGAATTGATCGGTACCCCATAGAACAAACTGAAGTGTGGGGAACCTACAACCAAAAGTTGGGGCGCAAAGTATGGGGCCGATTTGCATTAAAATCTGGCAAAAAAACGAAAGCCGTCATTGTGCTTACCGAGTACTCGGTGCGCGGCTTCAAATATTTATGGGCCAAAAATGGCCCGGTATGGTTTAAATCTCCCTCCCCAGCTGATGAGGCAGAGCTGCGCGAACTCCTTTTGGTTGAGGTGAAGAAACGGGACAAGAAGGTTATCTTCGTGCGTCTGCACGCCACCTACGAGGCTGAGGACACCCACCGCGTGTTGCAGTATTTGCCCTATGACAAGACCGTCCTTGTCGATCTGTCCTCGGGGACTGCACAGGGAATCGTGGACGCACTTCCCACGGAAGGCCGGCGCGCAATTCGCCGGGTAAATAAGCGGATTGAGGGCCGAGACGACGTGCAATTCCGCGAGGTGACCGGCCTTAGCGAGCAAGAGTTCGCCAAGTACTACAAGATTATGCAGATCACGGCGCAGCGGGACGGCTTCCGTCCTCATCCGATGAAGGTATACACGGATATGCTGTCGATTCTTGGCCCCGAACATGCGCGTCTGTTCGCTGTCTTTATCGACGACAAACCCGTGTGCTGGGATCTGGTAGTGGTCAACGGGAAACACTCGTGGGCCTACTACGGTGCATCGTTGCCTGAAGCTCACGACGTGCTGGGGGCAGACCTACTGGACCTGCGAACCTGTCAGACGCTCGCAGCTGAAGGCGTAAAGACTTTCGATCTTATGGGAACAGACTCCTCGCGCTGCCCCGAACTATATGGAGTGGGCCAGTACAAGAAGCGGTGGGCACACCACCGCACCGAACTGCCTTGGGCATGGGATGTACCGGTCAACAAGCCGGTATACCTAGCCCTAAAACACGCCCTTGTATCCAAGCGGGTGCTAAGCGGCGCGTTGCAGAAAATAGCCAAGAAATAGACCTGTCCCTTACCGTGTTTTGAAGACGGTAGAATCATTACCGAAGTAACCCCTAAGAATGGAGATGCAGTGGCGAGCGTCCAATGCACTATAGATGGCAAAGCCCAGGAACTCGAAGCCGAAAGCACCGGCCTGACCCTGTGGGGCAAGGATCGAACTATCGTCGCCATGAGGCGCAACGGAAAAACGGTGGATCTGGCTGCGACTATCGCTGATGGGGATGAAATAGAGCCAATTACCACTGCTACCGAAGAGGGACTTGCGATTTTGCGTCATAGCGCCACGCACGTCCTAGCCCAGGCAATGCAGCAGGCCAACCCACAGGTAAACCTGGGTATTGGCCCGCCAGTAACGGACGGGTTCTACTACGACTTCGGCAACATCGACCCACTTACCCCGGATGATCTAAAGAAGTTGCAGAAGGCAATGCAAAAGATCGTGAAGGAGAATCAGTCCTTCGTCCGCCGCGTGGTCTCTGAAGATGAGGCTCGCGAAGAGCTTTCAGATCAGCCGTACAAGCTGGAGCTGATCGGGCTCAAGGGAGGCAACGGTCCCGAAGGCGCTTCAGTCGAGGTGGGTGGCAACGAACTGACCATATACGACAACGTGCGCAGGAATGGGGAAGTGGCATGGAAGGATCTGTGCCGCGGCCCGCATGTGCCGTCGACGAAGTACTTGGGCAACGGCTTTGCGCTCACCAAATCTTCTGCTGCGTACTGGCGCGGTGACCAGGCGAATGATCACCTGCAGCGTGTTTATGGAACTGCGTGGGCCTCAAAGGAAGATCTAAAGGCATACCAAACCCGCATTGAAGAGGCCGCGAAGCGCGACCATCGCAAGCTGGGTACTGAGCTGGACCTGTACTCTTTCCCAGAAGAGATCGGCCCCGGCTTAGTTGTTTTCCACCCCAAGGGCGGCATCTTGCGTCACGAAATCGAAGATTTTGTGACCCGCAAGCACATTGAAGCCGGCTTCCAGATGGTGCACACGCCTGAAATTTCTAAGGGCGGACTCTTCCACACTTCCGGACACCTGCCCTACTACGCCGACACAATGTTCCCGCCCATGAAGGTGGACGAGGAAGTCGACGAACAGGGGAACGTGACCAAGGCGGGCCAGGAGTACTACCTGAAGGCAATGAACTGCCCGATGCACAACCTGATCTACAGGTCCTCTGGCAGGTCTTACCGCGAACTACCTCTTCGCTTCTACGAACTCGGACACGATTATCGCTACGAGAAGTCGGGCGTTGTACACGGCCTCACTCGCATGCGCGGATTCACGCAGGACGACTCGCACACCTACTGCACTCCGGAGCAGGCTAAAGAAGAGATTCAGATGCAGCTGAATTTCTTCCTAGGAATTCTTCGCGATTTCGGCCTCACCGATTTCTACCTGGAGCTGTCTACTCGCGACGACGGGGCTCATAAGGACAAGTTCATCGGCTCTGATGAAGATTGGGACAACGCAACCAGAATTCTGACCGAGGCATGCGAAGCAACTGGTCTGGATCTAGTTCCGGATCCGGGTGGAGCAGCATTCTATGGTCCTAAGGTGTCGGTGCAGGTAAAGGACGCTATCGGGCGTACCTGGCAGATGTCGACCGTTCAGTACGACTTCAATCAGCCGGAGCGCTTCGACCTCGAATACACTGCCGAGGACGGCACTCGAAAGCGGCCCGTAATGATCCACTCCGCCAAGCTGGGCTCAGTGGAACGCTTCATCGGCGTGCTCGTAGAACACTACGCCGGCGCCTTCCCTCCGTGGCTCGCCCCTGTGCAGGTACGCCTGGTTCCTGTTGCCGAGGCTTTCTTCGACTACGTAAACGAGGTGGCCGAAAAGCTGCGTAGCCAGGGAGTCAGGGTGGAAGTCGATCTTTCTTCCGACCGTTTCGGCAAGAAGATTCGCACTGCTGCTAAGGAACGTGTCCCATACATCCTGATTGCCGGTGGTGAAGATGCGGAGGCGGGAGCAGTTTCGTTCCGTTACCGTGGCGGAAAGCAGGAAAACGGCATTCCTGTAGATGAGGCCGTGGCTCAGATTGTCGAGGCCATTAGGAGCCGTCGCAATGACATCTGAGATTCCAACTCAGGATTCGCGGGCGTACGCGGGGGTTCCGGATGCTTTTCAGCGTCTGTGGACCCCGCATCGCCAGGCATACATCTCCGGAGAGTCAAAGCCGAAGGACGGCTCTAAGGATGAGTGCCCGTTTTGCGCAGCGCCAGATAAGACAGACGAAGACGGGCTGATCGTCCACCGCGGTAAGCACTGCTTCGTATTGATGAATCTGTTCCCGTACAACGCTGGCCACCTCTTGGTGTGCCCGTACGAGCACGTGTCTCTCTACCCGGATATCGCTCCCGAGGTGCGAGTCGAGTTCGGCGAACTTACTGCAAAGGCAATGCAAGTGCTACAGCAGGTAGCTTCGCCACACGGCTTCAACTTGGGTATGAACCAGGGCGCAGTAGCAGGAGCCGGAATTGCGGCACACCTGCACCAGCACGTTGTTCCTAGGTGGTCCGGAGACGCGAATTTCTTCCCGATTGTGGCCCAGGTAAAGGCCGTGCCACAGCTACTTGGCGAGGAACGCGAACTGATAGCAAAGGCTTGGGAGGAATAGGTGCTAGGGATTCACGGGCGGAGTGTAACTAAGGCTATTTTTACCCCGTTAGCCAAGGTTTTGGCGAAGTGGAAAATTAGTCCCAATGCGGTTACTGCTGCAGGAACCGTAGTGACAGTGGCCGCCGCGTGTTCCCTTATACCTACGGGCCATCTGCTTGCCGGCGTAATTGTTCTGGTCATAGTCATGTTCTGTGATTCTCTTGATGGAATCTTGGCACGGCTAACTAAGAAGCAGTCGCAGTTCGGCTCTTTTTTGGATTCGACGCTCGATCGCATTAGTGACGGGGCAGTATTTGGGTCATTGACTCTATGGGCGGCTTTGCATTTGCCTGCCGGGGCTCACCAGATCATCACTATCGCGCTGGGCATTTGCGCTACCGTCATGGCTGCGGCGGTGCCTTATGCCAGGGCTAAAGCAGAATCGCTAGGTGCTAACGCCACTGTGGGAATTGCCGAACGTACCGACCGGCTAGTTACCGTCGGAATCGGCGCACTCCTAACTAGTATCGGTGCCTCTACTTGGTTTATTACTGCTGCACTCGCCCTCGTCGCAGTAGCCGGATTTGTGACTGTTATGCAAAGACTGGCCACTGTGAAAGAGCAGCTTGGATGAATCCCTACCCGGTAGCTCTGAAAATTGCAGCTAAAGTGCCATCGGCTTTCCGATACTGGGCGGCCTATGGCGCTAGTCGGATTGCGGTCGCAGCGCGGTATCCCGGCGCCAGGCAACTCCAAACTAACCTCGCCCAGGCAGGTGAAGAGGACGTCGTGGGGGCGCTAGCCAGCTACTACCGGTACTTTGCGGACCTGGGAAACTTCGCAAGCCCTTCGCGGCTGCGGATTGATGCGGCTGTAGATGCCAAGATACCTGCGCAACTGTATAGAGACCTAGCGGCTGGTCCAGTTTGCGTAGCACTAGGCCACACTGCGAATTGGGATTTGGTGGGGGCGTGGGCAGCCCAGAACTTGGCTGGTCTTACTACCGTTGCCGAAGAAGTTGCCCCGAAGGCACTCTTCGACACTTTCACTGAGCTGCGCGCTCGAAACAATATGAAGATTATCCCTGCCAAGAAAGGAAACCCCGTATTCAGGGAACTGCTACGACAAGGTAAGGAAGGGGCGGGCATCATCGCCCTGCTTGCTGACAGGGACATTACCGGCGCTGGGATAGAGGTCGACCTATTTGGTGCTAAGGCGCTCGTAGCAGCCGGTCCCGCAGCACTAGCGAAGAAATTAGGGGCGCCTCTGTACATGGCGGCAGCTAGGGACATATCACTAAACGGGGCTCGAGCTAAAGCAGCCGGAACTAAAAATGGGGTAGAGATGATAGTTCGGGGGCCACTCGATACGGCAGGCACGGTTGAGCAGGTCACAGCAGTGTGGGTACAAGAATTCGAGACCATGATGCGGCCCTGGGTGAAGTCGTGGCACATGTGTCAGCCGGTCTTTGTGCGGGATCTCGATCCTGAGCGTCTAGAGCGGTCACGGAAAAAGCACGCACAGATGGAACAACACTCGTGAAGATAGGTATTGTTTGCCCCTATAGTTTTGATGTTTCTGGGGGAGTACAGGTCCATATCCGAGACATCGCGCAAGTGTTGCGCGAGCGGGGACATGACGTTGAAGTGTTGGGACCTGCAACCAAAGATCCCGGATTCGAAGGGTTCACTTCGACTGGCCCCTCGATCGCGATTCCTTACAACGGGTCGGTGGCGAGGCTGGCCTTCGGACCTCGCCCAAATGCGAGAGTTCGTGCATGGTTAGACCAGGGAAAGTTCGATCTTATTCACGTGCATGAGCCAGCCAGCCCCTCTGTCTCGCTCCTGGCACTGGCAAATGCAAAGTGTCCTGTAGTGGGGACCTTCCATTCAAATATGATGCGCTCTTTAGCCTTGAAAATAACTTCGCCAATCCTGGTGTCGATTATGGATAAATTGGCGGCTCGAATAGCGGTATCTGATGAAGCCAGGCGAACGGTGGTAGATCATCTCGGCGGAGACGCGGTGGTAATCCCTAACGGCGTTTCCGTCGCCGATTTTCAGGTAGATCCGGTCACTAAGTGGCAAGGAACTAGCTCAGCTCCAACATTTGCGTTCTTGGGTCGTTTAGACGAAGAACGCAAGGGACTGCCCATATTTGCCCAGGCGATAAAGCTAGTTTCTGAGCAGCTGCCAAAGGCCCGCTTCCTGATCGCTGGCAGAGGACAGGCAAACACCAAGAATCTGGGTCTTGATGATGTACCTGGAGTGGAATTTCTTGGCGGCGTGTCCGACCTCGAAAAGGCACAGCTGCTAGCATCGGCGACCGCTTATATTGCACCGCAGACCGGAGGCGAATCATTCGGAATAGTCTTGGTGGAAGCCATGGCTGCCGGAGCCCCCGTGATTGCTTCGGATCTGGTTGCTTTTATGGCAGTTCTGCAACATGACGAATATGGGATCTCATTCAAGTGTGCCGACGGTACAGATCTAGCTCAAAAGATGGTCCTTTTGGCAGAAAGCCCCGATTTGCAGGTGGCTCTATCTAGAAAGGGCAGGGAACGTGCCCTGCAATATGACTGGCAGAGCGTAACTGACAAGGTCGAGGCTGTGTACCGTACGGTTTTGGCGGGTGCATAGTGAAATATCTTCTTATCGCGGCAGTAGTGCTGCTCGTGTGTGCGGGCATATTTGCTACCTTGCAAGCAAGAAAGCTCGACTCACTGCACAAGCGTATTGACCAGATGCAGCATAATCTGGATCGGGCGCTGTTACAGAGGGCGGCTTGTGCACTGGGGATAGCGCGAGCAGGGATACTAGACCCGGCTAGCTCGATTCTGCTTGAGGGAGCAGCTTTGGAGGCGCTGCACGCTAATCAGGTAGGGCGGGGCAGTTCCCAGCGCGCTTTAGTGGAGTCGAACCTTTCGCAGGTCATCACTGCAACAGCGGATAGGCAAACTTTAGGGAAAAATCTATTCGCTGAACTTCAGGCAGCTGATTCCAGCGTTCAAATTGCCATGAAAATTCATAATGGGGCGGTAGTGCGAGTCAGGCAGATTCGCTCCGGAGCGATCATTCGTCTGTTGCATCTTGCCGGGGGCGCTCCGCTTCCCGAGACAATCAACATTGGAGAGGGACTCGAATGAGCGATTGGACAATGGGCCCGGATGGAATCCCGTTTCGGAATGCAGCTAGGGTAATTCTGTTTGACGCGCAGGGAAACACCTTGCTTATTGAAGGACACGACAAGGACAACCCATCGCGTCATTGGTGGTTCACGGTCGGTGGCGGCCTGCAAGAGGGCGAAGGGGCGCGGGAAGGTGCCTGTCGGGAGTTGGCAGAAGAAACGGGTATTGAGCTTTCGGCCTCCCAACTTCTGGGCCCGGCTATTTACAGGCCAGCAATATTTGACTTTGCTCGCGGTTCGGCCAGACAGCATGAAACCTTCTTCGTGGCTTATCTAGATGGGCGCGAAAAGCGCATAGATAGAAAATGGACACAGTCAGAAACACAGGTACTAGATGGGTACAGGTGGTTTGATCAAAACGAGTTGCGCCAGCTACAAAAAGATGGAGCGGCGCTATACCCAGCGGAACTCTTTTCCCTGCTCAACCGGTGGCAGCATGGCTACGATGGACACGTGCAACACATAGGAATAAACGAATCAGGCAACTAACCTGTATTATTGATCCGTGCCAGGCGGCCCCGGCCGCGAAAAATATACGAAATCTAGATAGGGGTACATATGTCGGGACACTCTAAGTGGGCTACGACCAAGCACAAGAAGGCTGCGATTGATGCCAAGCGCGGCAAGCTGTTTGCGCGACTCATTAAGAACATCGAAGTTGCAGCCCGCACCGGTGGTGGCGACCCCAACGGCAACCCGACCCTTTACGATGCCATCCAAAAGGCGAAGAAGAACTCGGTCCCTGCCGACAACATCGATCGCGCGGTAAAGCGCGGCTCCGGCGCAGAAGCCGGCGGTGCGGATTGGGAAACCATCATGTACGAGGGCTACGGCCCCAATGGCGTCGCCTTCCTGGTTGAGTGCCTCACCGACAACAAGAACAGGGCTGCTTCCGACGTTCGCGTCGCTTTCACCCGCAATGGTGGCAACCTGGCTGACCCGGGTTCGGTCTCTTACCTCTTCTCGCGACGCGGCATCGTGGAAGTTCCCAAGGCCGATGGCGTAGATGAAGATACCGTCCTCATGGCAGTCCTGGATGCAGGTGCAGAAGAAGTGACCGACATGGGCGAGGTCTTTGTTGTAGACTCCGATCCTTCCCAGGTCGTCGACGTGCGCACCGCATTGCAGGAAGCCGGCATTGACTACAACTCCGCAGAAACCGAGTGGGTAGCCTCCACTCAGATCGACGTGGACCTAGATGGGCTGCGGAAGACGACCCGTTTGATCGATGCTCTTGAAGACTCTGACGATGTTCAGAACGTCTTCACTTCGATGAACGTGCCTGAAGACGTACGCAAGGCTGCCGAGGCAGAAGAGGAATAAGCCTCCTTGCGAATTATGGGCATTGACCCCGGCATCACTAGGTGCGGTCTAGGCGTAATAGATACGAAAACTGATCGGACTGCCTCCCTGGTGTATGTCGGGGTTGCTCGTACTCAGGCCAGTTTGGCCCAGCATTTCCGGCTCCGCACTATAGGCCGCGAGATTGCCCGTGTTATTTCTACTTTCGATCCGCAGATTGTTGCCATCGAGCGGGTATTCGCCCAAGAGAATTTGCAATCGGTAACAACCACCATGCAAGTAATGGGTGTGGCCATGTATCAGGTGGCCGAGGCCGGTTTGCCACTTGCTATACACACGCCGTCAGAGGTGAAGTCGGCAGTCACCGGATCCGGTATTGCGGGTAAGGCTCAAGTCCAAGAGATGGTGAAACGGATTTTGGGGCTGGACAAGGTGGTCCGCCCTGCAGATGCCGCTGACGCTCTGGCAATCGCAATCACTCAGTCGTGGCGGGGGACCGGGCTAGCTGGTGGCAGCGACGATTCGACCGTGTCGGTGTCGCTGTCGGGCAAGGTCTCCGCAAGATCTAAGCTAACCCCCGCGCAGGAACAGTGGGCAAAAGCACAAGCGGCTTTCCGACGTACCGGCGCGGTAGATCCCAGAAAGCGCAGAAGCAGGCGAAGCTAGTGTCGTACGTGTGTTCGATTAGGAGTAGGTGATGATTTCTTCACTGACTGGGAAGATTAGCCACATCGGCGCCTCTTCAGCCCAAATCGTAGTGTCCGGGGTGGGGTTTTCTTTCTTTGCCACCCCCGGTACCTTGCTGAGCTTGCGTACCGGTAAGGAAACCACCGTATTCACTTCCCTGGTTGTTCGGGAAGATTCGCTCAGTCTGTTCGGGTTTGTAGCAGAGGAAGAGCAGCGAGCATTTGAGATCCTGCAGTCCGTGCGGGGGATCGGCCCCAAGATGGCGCTCGGAGCGTTGGGAGTAATGAGTGTCGATGAACTGCGCACGGCAGTTGCAAATCAAGACGAGAAGATGCTGACTCGCATTCCTGGCGTCGGAAAGAAATCGGCCCAGCGAATGATTTTGGATATTGGCGACAAGCTGGGCCCCGCACCGCAGCAGGGCCTTTCCCGTGTGTCCTCGGCAGTGGGGGCAGAAGTCGTTGCAGCTCTGACGCAATTAGGCTGGGATGAGGCCACGGCGCAAGAGGCGGTTAGCCAGGTAGAGTCTCAGGCTGACGACGCCTCTTCCTTGCTGCGACTGTCACTACAAACCTTAGGGCGGCGTCGTGGCTGAAGGAGAAGGACGAATCGTAGAACCTGCCGCGGGCGATACTGAGCGCGCCGCAGAGGCAGCTCTCCGCCCAAAGTCGCTAAAGGACTTTGTTGGCCAGGAAACGGTGCGCAAGCAGCTACAACTGGTCCTAGATGCTTCTAGGGGTAGAGGCATGAGCCCTGATCACGTACTGTTTTCGGGCCCTCCAGGCCTTGGGAAAACTACGCTTGCCATGATCATTGCCCACGAGATGGGTACTTCGCTGCGACTAACCTCCGGTCCTGCTATTCAACATGCCGGGGACCTGGCAGCGATTCTGTCGGCGCTGCAAGAGGGCGACGTGCTCTTTATCGACGAAATCCATCGTCTTTCCAGACCAGCCGAGGAAATGCTGTACCTGGCAATGGAAGATTTCCGCGTCGACGTGGTAGTCGGCAAGGGGCCGGGTGCGACTTCGATTCCGCTTACTCTGCCCCCATTTACAGTCGTAGGTGCAACGACAAGAGCTGGCTTACTGCCTGCGCCTTTGCGCGATCGCTTCGGTTTTACAGGACACTTGGAGTACTACAGCGCTGCAGAACTCATGCAAGTCGCGATGCGCTCTGCTGCGTTGCTGGGCGTGCAACTACAAGTGGATGCCGCGGCGGAATTAGCCGCACGTTCTCGGGGCACCCCACGTATTGCCAACCGACTACTGCGCCGCATTGTGGACTACTCCCAGGTGCACGGTACCGACCTCGATCTAGGAGCTGCCAAGGCAGCACTTGAGCTTTTCCAGGTGGACGCGCAAGGTCTCGACAGGCTGGACCGGTCGGTGCTCGAGGTGCTCTGTCAGCGATTCGCTGGTGGGCCGGTAGGACTTACCACGCTGGCGGTTTCAGTTGGCGAAGAAGCTGAAACGATTGAAACGGTCGCCGAACCTTACCTAGTACGGGAAGGGTTCTTGGTCCGCACCGCCCGAGGGCGCATGGCAACTGCCAAAGCATGGGAGCACCTTGGGCTTCGCCCACCCACTGAAGAAGGGACGCTAGATGTGTGAGTTTGCAATACAAATTGTTACATTCGCGCAATCTCCCATAGACTTCTAGCGTTGTTAAGTAAAGAAACGGAGTGTATTTGTGGATCCACTAATGCTGATGTTGATCATGATCCTGTTCCTAGGGGTCATGTTCTTTATGTCCTCTCGTGCCCGTAAGAAGCAGCAGGCCCAGCAGGAAAAGATGCAGGCAAGTCTGGAACCGGGAACCTGGGTACGCACCATTGGAGGGTTGTACCTACGCTACGTCGATCAGGACGGCAACGTAATGGTTTTGGAGACTCCTGGTGGAGACGAACTGTACTTCAATAGGCGTGCAGTGATCGGCCCCGAGGAACCGCCATTCGCAGTCGCCCCCGTCGAGGGCGAGACCGAAGCAGGCTCTTCGGCCGCTTCCGAGACAACAGAAACTTCCCCTGCCGAGGCTCAGACCGGTGCGGTAGAGGATCCAGAAGATGAGGACAAAAAGCAGGACTAACCTGCACCGCAAAGCGGTAAGGAACTAAAGTGCCCAAGACAAAAAAGCAATCGAGGCCAGGTCGCGTACTGATCGCCCTCCTTGTCATAACTTTGGCAATGGTAGGTCTGCTGGCAGCAGGAATTATCAACAAGAAGACCGACGGGGTGCCAGACCTAGCGCTGGATCTTGAAGGCGGTACCCAGCTAATTCTGACCCCTAAGGCGGAAGAGGGGGCGGGTCGTAACTCCGTAACCCAGGAGGATATCGATCAGGCGATTGCTATCATCCGCCAGCGTGTCGATGCTTCCGGCGTTTCTGAAGCCGAGATCACGGCTTCGGGCGGACAGAACATTATGGTTTCTCTGCCCGGACAGCCTTCAGAAGAAACACTAGACCTCGTGCGTTCGTCAGCGCAGTTGGATTTCCGACCTGTTATCCAGGCCGGGGCACCGCAGGCTATTTCTGCCAAAGCTATAGCTGAGGCACAGAAGGCTCAGGCTAAGGCGCAGGGGAAGGATCCGAACTCGGTCAAGCCTTCCGATAAGTCAACTGAGGAGTTGGCTAAGGAGCAGGCCGACCAGAACCACGACGGCAAGATTTCCGACGAAGTTTCCGGAAAACCGTCTAATCCTTCCGATTCTAAGTACATTACCGAAAAGGTAATCTACGACTTCCTGAAGCTCGATTGCACCGACCACAAGAACCGGCAAGGTGGCAGCGCAGGCGACCACAATAAGGCTTTGGTTGCTTGTTCTACCGAAGGCAATGCCAAGTACATCCTTGGCCCGGTTGATCTCGAAGGTACTCACGTCGCGAAGGCCAACTCTGGGATGGGACAAACTCAGACTGGTGCTTCCACCGGCAAGTGGGAGGTTTCTCTTCAGCTAGATCAGAAGGGCACCGACAAGTTCGCAGAGGTGTCCAAGCGCCTGTTTGAATACAAGCAGACAGAGCCCACTAAGAACGCATTCGCGATTGTGCTGGACGGACTAGTGGTGTCTGCCCCGACGATGAACGCGATCATCAGCGACGGCCGGGCGGCTATTTCTGGTAACTTCACCCAGGAATCTGCAGCTACCTTGGCAAACCAGCTGCAGTTCGGCTCTCTACCCTTGAACTTTGATGTGCAGTCTGAACAGCAGATTTCCCCGACTCTGGGCACTGACTCCTTGCAGTGGGGCCTGATCGCCGGTCTGATTGGCTTCGTTCTGATCGTCATCTACTTGCTCTGGCAGTATCGCGCGCTTGGTCTCATCTCGATCGGATCGCTAGTAATTGCTGGCATTCTGTCCTATCTGACCATTTCGTTGCTGTCCTGGGCAATGGGATACCGGTTGTCGCTCGCTGGCGTGGCCGGCTTGATTGTTGCAATCGGTGTTACCTGTGACTCCTTCATTGTTTACTTCGAGCGCATCCGCGACGAGGTCCGCGATGGACGTCCGTTGGGTGCGGCTGTAGAGGAAGGTTGGTCGCGTGCAAAGCGAACCATTCTGGCTTCCGACGCGATTAACATGCTCGCTGCTTTGGTGCTGTACTTCCTAGCAGTTGGTGGCGTGCAGGGCTTCGCCTTTACTCTGGGCATCACAACCCTCCTTGATCTGCTCGTAGTGTTCATGTTCACCCACCCGACTATGGCTTTGCTGATCCGCACCAAGTTCTTTGGTGAGGGACACAAGTGGTCTGGGCTCGATCCTGAACACCTGGGAGCCACAAGGCGGACTTACAAGAAGAGGAACAGGCGCGAGCGCAGGGTGGTAGCTAAGAAGACCCCCGGATCTACCGCCGTGGCAGAAGGAGAGCTAAAGTGAAAAGCTTCGCAACTTGGGGCAACGAGCTCTACTCGGGTAAGACTTCTTACGACATCATCGGGCGCCGTAAGCTATGGATTTCCATCGGCTTAGTACTGATCGTCCTGTCGCTCATCACCCTGGTATTCCCAGGCCTGAACCCGTCAGTCGACTTCAAGGGCGGTTCCGAGTTCACAATCTCGTCTGTTCCGGCTGACAAGCTGGAGCCGGCGAAGAAAGTGCTGGAAGACGCCGGGCAGAAGGACGCCAACGTTCGCGACCTCGGCTCGACCGGCGTGCGTGTGCAAACTAAGTCGTTGCCTACTAAGGCGCAGCGTTCGGTGCGCGCCGAACTAGCCAAGGCGTACAACGTTGACGAATCCAAGGTCACTGCCACGACTATTGGTCCTTCCTGGGGTGCTGACGTTACCAAGAAGGCTGCGCAGTCTCTGGTGATCTTCCTAGTCCTCGTGGCAATAGTGATGGCACTGTACTTCCGGACTTGGACCATGGCGTTTGCGGCACTGTTCGCACTGCTGCACGACATTTTGCTAACCGGCGGAGTATTTGCTCTGACTCAGGTTGAAGTGTCGCCCGCGACGGTAATTGGTTTGCTGACTATTTTGGGTTATTCACTCTATGACACCGTTGTTGTGTTCGACAAGGTCCGCGAGCTGACGCAGGACTTCAAGTCCCAGCACTTCAACACATACGGCGAACTGGTAAACCTGGCAGTAAACCAGACTCTGGTTAGGTCAATCAATACCTCGGTGGTGGCTGTCCTACCGGTTGGCGCCATCTTGGTCATCTCGACTGTAGTTCTGGGTGGAGGGACGCTGCGTGACATCTCGCTGGCGCTCTTCTGCGGCATGATCGTGGGTACAGCCTCATCGATCCTGATTGCTTCGCCAGTGCTGGTAGCCGTGCGAGGCAGGGAAGCCTCAGTAAAGAAACACACGCAGGCGGTTTACGCTAAGCGGGCTGGCAAGTCTGTGGTAGACGAGGACGAAGGTTCCTCGGCGGCGCAGCACGTTAGCGCCACCCCGGTGAAGGCGGGCCGTCACCTGGGCCAAGCGGCTCAGCCAAAACGAACTCCAAGGAGTAAACGATGAAGTTTCCGCCTCGAATGCACGATCTGGTTGTAGACAACCTTCGTGAAATTCCCGATTTTCCTACGGAGGGAGTACTGTTTCGCGACATCACCCCGCTGCTGGCAAACGGAGAGGCGTTCAAGGAACTAATCACTTTGATGGCCGAGCACTACCGCGGCAAAATTGACGCGGTAGCCGGCCTGGAGTCTCGAGGCTTCATTCTGGCGGCTCCGCTGGCCGTAGAACTAGGTATCGGGATGATGACGGTGCGTAAAGGCGGAAAGCTGCCCGGGCCGGTTATTGGGGTCGATTATGACCTGGAATACGGCAGTGCCCGCATGGAGATCAGACCTGACTCGGTGCCTGAGGGAGCCCGTGTCTTGATCCTCGACGACGTACTGGCAACCGGTGGCACCGCCCTAGCCGCCACCCAGCTGATTGAACAGTCAGGGGGCACTGTCGCCGAGATCGCAGTCTTGATGGAATTGACCGACTTGGGAGGACGGGAAAGAATTGGTTCGATTCCTTTCCAATCTTTAGTCACCTTCTGAGATAACATTAGGCTTATGAGTGATGATCAAGTAGCCGGGAGCCCCAAGGGGATTGGGTCCTCTTCGCGCGTTCGGTCTTCACTGGCCTGGTTTGGGGCCCGGCATCGAAAGGTGCCGGCCGCCCTCGAACCGCTTGTTCGGGCACTTAGGGCTAATCACCCCAAGGCCGATATCGAACTTATAGAATCCGCCTACGCAAAGGCGAAGGCCCTGCACGAAGGGCAGATGCGCAAGAGCGGGGAGCCTTACATCACCCACCCCGTAGCGGTTGCGACGATTCTTGCGGAACTTGGGATGACGTCCACGACCCTGGCAGCTGCGTTGCTGCACGATACTGTCGAGGACACTGACTACTCCTTGGAGGAGCTCACCGCCGAATATGGTGACGAGATTGCACTGTTGGTAGACGGCGTAACCAAGCTGGACAAGGTCCAGTATGGGGAAGCAGCCCAAGCCGAGACGGTTCGGAAGATGATCGTCGCTATGGCGAAGGACATTCGCGTACTGATGATCAAATTGGGCGATAGGCTCCACAACGCTCGGACATGGAAATATGTGTCCTCTGAGTCGGCCAAGAACAAAGCCCGCGAAACCCTCGAGATCTATGCCCCATTAGCGCATAGATTGGGTATGAATTCGATTAAATGGGAGCTAGAAGACCTATCTTTCAAGACGCTGTATCCCGGCGTTTATGAAGAGATCGACCATCTTGTGGCCGAGCGTGCGCCCGCCCGCGAAAAGTATTTGGCCCAGATCATCCGTGCTATTGAAGACGAACTGCGGCGCAACAATATTCGAGGCACTGTATCTGGGCGGCCGAAGCATCATTACTCGATTTATCAGAAGATGATTGTGCGAGGGCGAGACTTCGACGACATCTACGATCTAGCTGGTGTGCGCGTGCTTGTCGACGAGGTTCGCGATTGCTACGCCGTTCTTGGAGCTATGCACGCCAGGTGGAATCCGCTGCCCGGTAGATTCAAAGATTACATTGCCATGCCCAAATTCAATATGTATCAGTCGCTGCATACGACTGTTATGGGGCCGGGTGGCAAGCCTGTCGAGATCCAGGTGCGTACCTTCGATATGCACCAACGGGCAGAGTTTGGGGTAGCTGCTCACTGGCGGTACAAGGAGAATCCTAACGCCACTAACGAAAAGGAAGTCTCGAACACCGAGAACATGTCCTGGCTGCGTCAGTTGGTTGATTGGCAGCGCGAGACAGAGGATCCCGCCGAATTTTTGGACCAGTTGCGCTACGAAATGTCGGGCGACCGAGTTTACGTGTTCACCCCTCAAGGCGAGGTGGTGGAGCTCGCGCTTGGGGCGACCACAGTGGACTTTGCCTACGCAGTTCATACAGAGGTTGGTCATAAGACCGTCGGGGCCAAGGTAAACGGTAAATTGGTTCCCCTCGACACGGTTTTGGAAAATGGCGATTCCGTGTCGATTCTGACCTCCAAGGCAACGGGAGCCGGCCCATCTCGCGACTGGTTGAATTTCGTTGCTACGGGAAGGGCCAGATCAAAGATTAAGGCGTGGTTCTCGAGGGAACGGCGCGAGGAGTCCATCGAAGCGGGCAAGAATGAGCTAGGGCAGAACTTGCGCAAGCAAAATCTACCTCTGCGCAGGCTGATGACTCGTGAATCTCTTACCGCGGTTGCCACCGACTTTGGCTACGTCGACGTGAGCGGCCTGTACGCGGCTATTGGGGACGGTCATATTTCGGCAGCAAACGTGACTACTAAGCTGCTTGAGCAAGCTGGTGGTGAGTCGGGTTCGGAAGAAACCTTAGCCGAGGCCGTAACGCCTGCTAGGACCAAACGCTCCCGGTCGGGCAATAACGGGGTGTTGGTCGAAGGAAATGACTCAACAATTTGGACCAAGCTTGCCAAATGCTGCACTCCAGTTCCTGGGGACCAGATCATCGGTTTCATAACTCGTGGGCAAGGCGTGTCTGTGCACAGACGAGACTGCTCGAATGTAAAGAATCTTTCCAGGCACCCGGAGCGAATAATCGAGGTGCAGTGGGAAGAGCATCCTCATTCCGCATTCTTGGTGCAGGTGCAAATAGAATCCCTCGACAGGGAAGGGCTGCTGAACGACGTTACCCGTGTGCTCTCTGATTATCACGTAAACGTAATGTCAGTTTCCGCTGCTACTAGCTCAGATAGGGTAGCGACCCAGCGGTGGACCTTCGAAATGGCCGAAGCTTCCCACCTTAGCGCAATCCTGTCGGCATTGACACGTATTGATGGGGTGTTCTCTGCAAAGAGGGTAACCAACTCACGCTAGAGCAGCCAGCCGCTTGCTCCCGGACACCTTTTTGCCAGTGAGGGCGAGCGCTCCATGAACTTTCGCACCGCATTCCAGTAGCGCGCCGGCCCAGGTGTCGAATTCCTGATCGTCGCCGTAGCACGCTAGGTCCGCGAGCGCTTGATTGGGGTAACTAAGGCGAATGCCAGCAATTTTTAGGTATCGGCTCAGGTGGCGGTAGATCGTACGGCCCGCCCTGCTAGCAGTAGACCGCCCGGCGCACCACAGGGGAGCGGGCGTACCTCCCTGCATAACCCAGGCAACCGTAGGTCCGGTGATTACCCCACTGGCAGGGAGAATCTGCTGGCATGCTCTGGCTCTTAAATATGGGGTTTTCAGCTCGGGCAGGAATACCCAAAAATTTTTCGCGAGTTCAGTTAGAACTTTGCCCGTACACAGGGGCCGATAGATGCCGTGGATTCGGGGCGTGAGAGGCGCCGTTTTGCCCGCAAAGTAAATCATTTCTTGCATAGTGCAAAGCTGCCAAAAAAGAAGGTGGCGACTCAACTAAGTGAGCCGCCACCTGTGTAAAATTTGCTGTGGAAAATTAGGCTTGCGAGCTAATCTGATCGAACCACTGCTTAGCGGTGTCGTATGAATCCTGTAGCTTTGCAGCCTTAGCGGTGTCTCCGGCCTCGTTTGCCTTTTCGATCTTCTTGGAAAGATCTTCTAGCTTTACCTCGAGCTGGCCGAGCATGCCCTGGGCGCGAGCCTTCGTTTCGGGGTCAGTTCGCCGCCATTCGTCCTCTTCCGCCTTGCGGATAGCATCTTCGACCGCACGCATGCGAGACTCGATCCTGGACTTGTCGGCACGCGGCACATGCCCGATCTCGTCCCACTCGTCTTGCAGAGGACGCAGCTTAGCCTTGGCAGCCTCAATGTCAGTTACTGGGAGGATTGCCTCGATCTTCTGCAAGAGGGCTTCCTTCAGAACCAGGTTCTGCTTGAATTCTTCTTCCAGAGCAGCGTTCTGGGCGTTCTTGGCGTCGAAGAATGTCTGCTGAGCCTTGCGGAAGCGTTCCCAAAGGGCATCGTCATCCTTGCGGGAGGCACGTCCGGCTCGGCGCCATTCGTTCATGAGATCACGGTAGGCGCCAGCAGTGGGACCCCAATCAGTGGAGGCAGATAGTTCTTCTGCGCGGCGTACCAGATCCTGCTTCACCTTCTTAGCTTCGGCCTGAGAGGCATCGAGCTTAGAGAAGAACTGGCGACGGTGACGATCAAAGACAGTACGGGCTCCAGAGAAGCGCTTCCACAAACCGTCCTCCGTGGGACGATCAAGACGCGGTCCCTTGCGCTGTTCTGACTTCCACTGTTCAAGGAGATCGCGCAATTTTTGCGAGGAGTGTTTCCACTGAGTACGACCCGGATCCTGAGCGGCGACTGCCTCAGCTTCTTCAACGATCTTGGTGCGCCGAGCGAGAGCTTCGGCCTTCTGCTCTGCCCTGCGTTCCTTTGCGGCAGCCTTGGCCTCGGTGGCCTTCTGCTTCAGCTGTTCAACCCGGGTGCGGAGCGCATCCACGTCACCGACGACAGCCGGTTCACGCACGGCTTCTTCCAGACTGCTAAGAGTCTGGTCGATTTCTTTGCCATTGAGGTGCGGGAGACGGCCTTCGAAAAGCTCAATCTGCGCTTGCAAGTCAAGATAGCGGCGAACGTAAAGACCTAGTGGATCTTCTGGCAGCTGGTCGGGGAACTGGCCGACAGCCCGTTCGGAGCCTGCTTCTTTTACCCAAATGGTGCCATCGTCACTGACTCGACCGAATTGACGGGCCGCCTGAGCAGCCGGATCATCAACAGGGGCTTGGGGCAGGGGATGTTCGTTGGATACGTTCTGGGTGGGCGAATCGCTCACGGTGCAACCTTCAATCACTTGGACGGGCGAACCCGTAGGTTTATAGCGGCCGAAGCCTAGATTATTAGAGCACATGTGCTCTGTGTCATTGTACTGTGTAAGTGGCTCTAAAGTGAAAGGGCAATAAGTGCGCTGTGCGATAGTATGGCCCCATGCAAATAAACACCTTGGTAGCGCCATTTTTTGCCGCGAATACGTATATTTTGAATGTGCAAAAGCAGGCGTTGGTAGTGGATCCAGGTGCTGGTCATGCTAGGGAGATCCTTGCCACGCTAGAGAAGAATGACCTAGAGGTGGGGGCGGTGCTGTGCACTCATGGCCACCCTGATCATGTGTGGGATGCAGCCAAGATTGCCGGCGACAAGCCCGTTTACGTACCCTCGCCGGACTTGTATCGCATGGATAATCCGCTCTTGGACAATCTGCTCTCGGCAGCAATGGCTCAAACAGGTAACACCGAGTGGGTGCGTCCCACGAACGTGCAGGAGCTACCGCCGCAGATGCTCACTCAGCCTACGGAATTGGTCGAGGGAGTAGCTCTGCGCGCTGTCCCTGCTCCGGGGCACACCGAGGGGTCGATGCTTTTCCTTGGCGCGGGGCCATTGGAGGGGCCGGGTGCCCGACTGCTTGACAACTCAGAGTTGTTCGCCCTCGCTGCGGACGTAATTTTCTCTGGTTCTGTCGGACGAACCGACTTGGTGGGCGGCGACCAGGAGCAAATGTTGCACACTTTGCGCACGCTGCAAAACGTGATAGATCCAGCTACCGTACTGCTTCCCGGGCACGGTGGCCCAACTACCATGGATGTTGAAAAACGAACGAACCCGTACCTTGTACAGGCACGTATCGCGGGTTAGTTATAAGGAAGAGGAATGTCGAAAACTTCACTGTCAGGTTTTCCTGAATGGCTGCCCGAAGGGCGGGTAGTCGAAAACTACATCCTGCAAAAGATCAGGCAGGGTTTCGAGCTGCACGGCTTCGCCAATATTGAAACGCGCGCAATTGAGCCGGTAAGTGAATTGCTCCGGAAGGGCGAAACCTCAAAAGAGATCTATTTGTTGCGCAGGCTACAAGAGGATCCAGTAAAGGCCGCTGAAGATCCTCGGCAGCTCGGATTGCATTTTGATCTAACAGTGCCCTTTGCTCGCTACGTGCTGGAAAATCGCGGCGCATTGACTTTCCCGTTCAAGCGCTATCAGATTCAGAAAGTTTGGCGCGGGGAACGTCCTCAGGACGGTCGCTTCCGTGAATTTACCCAGGCTGATATCGACATCGTCGGCGATGGCTCACTGCCATTTTTCCACGAGGTCGAGGTCGCGGTTGTCATGGCTCGAGTGCTTTCCTCTCTTCCGATTCCTCCCATCACAATTCGCGTGAACAACCGCAAGATTGTGCAGGGCTACTGCGAAGCTGTCGGGGTTACTGACGTAGAAGGGGCCCTACGGTGCTTGGATAAGCTGGACAAGATCGGTGCCGAGGGCGTAGGCGAAGAAATGGCAGAACTCGGTTTTGCCGAAGAAGCTAGGGAAAAGCTGCTGCAGATGGCCCAGATTCAGGGTGACGCCGCGCAGATTCGTTCCCAAGTTGATGCGCTAGCCTGCAAGAGCGAGTTGCTAGAAGAGGGCATGGGCGAGCTCATCGATCTGTTGACGCAGACCGAAGAACGCGTTCCGGGCACGGTAACGGGCGATCTATCTATTGCCCGCGGATTGGATTACTACACCGGTACGGTTTACGAGACTACGGTCACCGGTCACGAAAATCTGGGGTCCATCTGTTCTGGTGGCCGCTACGATTCGCTGGCGAGCGACGGGAAACGCACCTACCCGGGCGTGGGCATGTCAATTGGCGTGTCCCGGCTTGTTTCGCGCGTGCTTGCAGAGGGCCTGGCTACTTCCTCCCGGAAGGTACCTACCTGCGTCCTCGTTGCCGTCACAGATGAGGAGCATCGGGCAGAGTCCAACCGGATTGCGGATGCCCTCCGAAACCGCGGCATTAGCGCAGACACTGCGCCGAAGGCTGCGAAATTCGGAAAACAGATCAAGGCAGCCGATCAGCGGGGAATCCCATACGTATGGTTCCCCGATGCCGGCGAGGTAAAGAACATCATCTCCGGCGATCAAACCGAAGCTGACGTGGCAACTTGGGAGCCTGAGGAATGCTACGCCAAACCGCAAATAAGCACCGATAACTAAAAAGGATGATCGATGAGTCCCGAAGCTGACCTTCTGCAGTTGCGTGATGCACTTTCGGCGTTACGTTTTGAAATGGATCTAGCAACCCAGTGGAGGCCGGCTCGGGACGGGCTCGTTCATCGCCTGGACGACCACATCATTCCCCGCACTCGAAACCTCGATGCTCCCTTACTTGGAGTAATTGGCGGTTCCACGGGTGCGGGGAAGTCTACGATTATCAATGCCCTTGTGGGACGCGAGGTGTCGGCTTCTTCCGTGATTCGCCCGACCACCCGCCGGCCGCTTTTGCTCCATGCCAAAACAGATGGGCGGTGGTTTGCTGACCAGCGCATTTTACCGTCACTGGCTAGAGTACGCGTGGAAGCGGATGCAGCGCCGACGCCGGCCGAGGTAAAAGAGGCATGGACATCCATTGAGATTCGTGAATGTGACAGTCTCCAGGAGGGGCTTGCTTTACTAGACGCGCCAGATATCGATTCTGTAGTAGACGACAACAGGCGACTGGCTAACCAGCTACTCTCCGCTGCGGATCTGTGGGTTTTTGTTACTACCGCCGCGCGCTACGCTGATGCGAAGGCCTGGGAGGTGCTGGACGAGGCAGCTAGACGCGACATTGCTGTAGCCGTCGTCCTCAACCGGCTACCAGCGGCTCAAGGAGCCCAAATTGAGGCAGATTTGCGCTCCCACCTGGCAGAATCCTCTTTAGGGGAGGCCCCCGTTTTCCAAATTCCCGAACTGGCGTTAGAACAGGGCAAACTACCGGCGCAGTACGTCGCCGAGCTCAAGACTTGGCTCAATACTTTAGCTTCAGACGCTGCCTCCAGATCCGCCATTGCGAAACGTACTTTGAAAGGTGCGATCGGGGAGCTGCTTGAGCGTACCCAGATGGTGATCGGCGGCGCCAAAGACCAAGACGATGCCCGGGAGCATGCGATTAGCGACATAGAGACGGCCCGAGTGGACGCTCTTGACGGAATAGAAGATGCCACCGCCGATGGCACGCTTTTGCGCGGGGAAGTCTTGGCGCGGTGGCAAGACATAGTGGGCACCTCTGATTTCTTCCGCTCATTGGAAAACCAGATTTCACACTGGCGGGACAGACTGTGGAATGCTCTGCGAGGCAAGCCCGCGCCGGTTGAGCCCGTCGAGGAGGCTTTAGAGGACGGTCTAGCCTCCATCGTGGTAGACAAGGCAGAACAGGCTCGGGAACAAGTGGCGCTGCGCTGGTCGAAGCGTGCGGAAACAAGAAATTTAGGGGCGCAGCTATCCCCGTTAGATGAGCAAGTACTGGTTGAAAAAGGCGCATATTTGGTGCGTCAATGGCAGCGTTCCTTGTTGACTCGGCTGCGCGAACAGTCAGATTCAAAGAAGACTACTGCACGCATCCTCTCGATCGGGGTAAACGTCCTTGGAGTTGCGCTGATGCTTGTCATCTTTGCTTCAACCGGGGGACTTACCGGAGCCGAGCTTGGGGTAGCTGGCGGGACTGCCGTTGTAGCGCAGCGTCTTTTAGAGGCCGTGTTCGGTGATCAGGCCGTACGAACGATGGCTCGGGAAGCACGTGAAGATTTACTCTCCAGAGTGGCAGAGCTACTGGATTTCGTCCTCGCGGATGCCTATGATGCAATCCCTGAAGCTGAACCTATCGAACCGCTGCGCCAGGCAGCTAATCAGGTTGCGCAGGGGTGGAAATAGTGAGCCTGATAGACAAGATCGAGTTGTTTGATGAGGTATTTGCTGCGACTAAGGAAATGCTTCCCGCAGAAATATCCAGGCGCTACCAGGCAGTTCGGCAAAATGCGGCAGGTAGGATGGATGCCGGTATGGAGACCACGGTAGTGGCTTTCCTGGGTGCCACTGGGTCCGGAAAATCCTCTCTTTTCAATGCCGTTGCGGGCTCCGAGATTGCCAGCGCCAGCGCGCGCCGTCCAACCACTACCTCACCGTTAGCGGCCGTTGCAGAAGGCGCAGATGCAGACCGAGTGTTGGATTGGCTCGGAGTAGCCGAGAGGGCGGTAGTGCGCGATCCCAACTTCCCGCCCAACACGGTGCTGCTGGATTTGCCAGACGTAGACTCCTACGCGATTGAACACAGGCAGATTACCGCCGAATTTGCAAAGAAAGTTGACGTGTTGGTGTGGGTTGTCGATCCGCAAAAATATGCCGATGCTAGCCTTCATCAGGGCTTCGTTCGCTCCTTTGCTGCTCATGCCGGAATAACCCGCACAGTTATGACCCATATCGATCAGGTACCAGTAGCGGAGCAGGCGCGTCTTCTGGCCCACTGCAAGCAGGTTTTTGCTTCGGATGGCGTTGATACGACAGTCTTAGGAGTATCCGCACTTAGCGGGGAAGGGATAGATCGGCTTCGTCAGACCGTTTCCTCTATGGCAGAAGAAAAACAAGCAGCATGGCAGCGGCTTGAAGCGGACCTTGACTCAATTAGGGCAGAACTTGCCAAGGAAGTGGGCACGGGTAAGGTTGGAGCCCCCGTTGCCGATCGGGACTTAACAGGCGTCAGCGATGCGGCATTTCGCTCCTCGGGCGCCCAAACCGTAGCCCAAGCAGTCGGCAAATCGTACAAACATCGAGCCGGCTTATGGACCGGCTGGCCGGTAATCTCGTGGGTGCGACGCCTGCGTCCGGATCCACTGCGGCGGTTGCGAATCAATGCGGGCAACAAGGTGATAGGGCATACCTCGCTACCGGCCGCACCTGCCATTACCAGTTCCGATCTGGCTCGGTCGGTACGGCAGGTGGGGGCTAACAAGACGCGTTCGTTACCTGCCGCCTATCGCTCGGACATGTCTGCCACGGTGGCGGAAATACTGCCCACATTAGCTGATCCGCTCGATAGCGCCCTTGGCAAAGCCCAGTTAGATGAACGCCGAGTACCGCTGTGGTGGCGAATGGTCGCATTCTTGCAGCTTATTTTTGCTGGGGTAGCGGTTGCCGGACTCGGATGGCTCGCCGTCAACTTTGTCCTGCATTTCCTTGCGATAGAGGTGTCTCCGCCTACGTGGCAGGGGCTGCCCATCCCACTGGAATTACTTGTTGGGGGTTTGCTCGCCGGAGCGCTTACCGCGCTCGTCTCGTCACTATTCGTTATGAACGGAGCGGCACGGGCCACCCGGCGGGCAGAACGCAAGCTAAGGAAAGCTATAGGAACGCAATTGCGCATAGCACTGGCAGAGCCGATCAACGAGCGGCTGTCGGCCTACCAGGGCCTGCAGAAACTACTTAGTGCTTAGGACCGCGGTCCTCACGAATGCGCAGGGCTCGACCGGCAACCTTGGCCTTGCCGATGCGCTTCGCCTCGGTCCCAGAGATGCCGCCAGCGATCTCAACTAACGAGAAGGAGGGGAAGATTTCGATTCTCCCCAGATCCTTGCCGCGCAGATCAGATTCGCCGGTTATTGCTCCTACGATCGATCCTGGCTTAACCCCGTCCCGGCGGCCGACCTCCACACGGTAGCGCTTGGCCCCGCGCATTGGCGCATGCCCGTTGCGGCGTGATCCGCCCTCGCGCCTACCCTTGGCGGAGCGGCCACGCTTGTCTTTGCCAGAGTCACGGCCTTCTTCGAAAACGGCGTAGAGGAACTCGCCGTCTTCATCGACAAATTCTTCGCGACGAATCCGAGGCGAATGGCCAGAACGACTGCGAATATCCTCTTTAGAGGAGGCGGTGTCGCCCACAGCGAGGGCGAGTAGGGCTGCAGCAATGTCGGCAATGTACATTCCCTGCTCTTCCGCCAGTTCCTCGATAAGTCCGAAGTACAGCTCGAGTCCCTTAGAGGCAATTCGCTCGGGCAACTTATCCAAAATTTGGTGCGCCTTGTGGGTGCGTACCTGCTGCGGCGAAGGAACGCGAACGGCTTCCATCTTGGTGCCGGTAAGCTTTTCGATTTGGCGGAGCTTGCCTCGTTCGCGCGGCGTAAAGAAGGACAGAGCGGTTCCTTCGCGGCCAGCGCGACCCGTCCTGCCAATCCGGTGAACATAAGCTTCGTCTTGGCGAGGAACATCGAAATTGACTACGAGCTCGATGCGTTCCACGTCTAGGCCGCGCGCAGCCACGTCAGTGGCAACTAGGACGTCAAGCGTGCCATTGCGAAGCCTTTCGACAATACGTTCACGTTCGGCCTGGGCAACATCTCCAGAGATGGCTGCGGTACGAAAACCACGCGCCGTCATGTCATTTGCTACTTCTTCAGCGTCCAGACGAGTGCGAACGAAGACAATAGTTGCTCCCGAATCCATGGTTGAAAGGACCCGGGCGAGCGCCACGTTCT
The DNA here is from genome assembly GCF_030217145.1 of Winkia sp. UMB3158. NCBI lineage: Bacteria > Bacillati > Actinomycetota > Actinomycetes > Actinomycetales > Actinomycetaceae > Winkia > Winkia sp. UMB3158. The sequence continues at coordinate 111,108 of NZ_JASONH010000004.1, forward strand.
TGAATTTGAAAGGAACTACCGCGTAGGTCTGGTGCACAGTCGAGACAGTGGTGGACTGGCGGGCAATAGAGATCTCTACCGGATCATTTAGATGGGTCTGTGCGACCTTCTTAATGGCGGGAGGCATGGTAGCCGAGAAGAGGGCAGTTACCGAATCATCGGGCACTGAGCCGGCAATGGTTTCCACATCTTCAGCAAAGCCCATGCGCAGCATTTCGTCGGCCTCGTCTAGGACGAAGAAACGTACGCCAGAAAGGTCTAAAGCACCCTTTTCAATCAGATCGATGACGCGGCCGGGAGTACCAACGACTACCTGCGCACCGGCCTTAATAGCGCCGATTTGTGGACCGTAGGGGCTACCGCCATAGACGGCAACCACGTTTGTGTCTTTCGCTGCGGAGGCGAAAGCGCCAATTGCAGATGCGGATTGCAGCGCGAGCTCACGGGTGGGGGCTAGCACCAGGGCCTGTACGCCCTCGCCATCTACATGGGCAAGCAGCGGCAGCCCAAAAGCCGCAGTCTTGCCCGTACCGGTTTGCGCAATGCCGACTACGTCCTGCTTAGCCAAGAGGGCGGGAATTGCCGCTTCCTGGATAGGAGTGGGATTTTCGAAGCCTAGTTTCTGTACAGCTTCTAGAAGATAGGAGGGCAGGGAAAGATCAGCAAAGGTTTTTGAAGTCATAAAGTATTTTCTTCCATTCAGACCGGCTCTCAACCCTATCGGTAACCTACCTAGATGGCTATGTCCTGCGACTATGACGTTGCCCACGCCAGGAGGATAGTGCGGCCAGGAGGGTACAGAAGAAGGCTACTCCTAGTGCTGGCAGGTACGGGGCGGGGCCGTAGCTGGAAGTAAAGACGGACATCAGTGAAGCTACTATTCCCATGATCAGGGCCATTCCTAAGGAATCTGCCACCTGAATGTTGGCACTTTGTAGGCCTTGTTCTTCTTTTGGGGCTTTCCCAAGGACGAGGACGGATAGGGGAGCAAATGCCATGCCCATGCCCGTGCCCGCTATAACCCACCCGAACAGGAACAGCCAGGCTGGCAGGTTAGGCCAGGCTGCGGTGGAAGTAAGTGCAATGCCAACGGCCAACACAATCGCGCCAGCAACGGGAAGAGTGGCCAGTCTTGGTCTGGCAAAGGAACGCCCTCCCAGAAATGAACCCGCAGCCCAAGTAGCTGAGCCTAAAGCGAGTGCCAATCCTGATGCTCCCACCGAATAGCCCCGGGTATTTTGCAACATTAGGGGAATGAATACCTCCAGGGTAATAAAGGAGCCGTTAAATAGGCCGCGCGCACCGACCCATGCTGGAATGGAGCCGGCAGCCCACAGAGTACCTGCCGGAAGAACTTTGCCTATGCCAATAATGGCAAGAACAATCCCAGCGACCATTGCCAGAAGCCTGGCCATGCCGGTTAGGGCCGACGAGAGCTGCAATATTACGACTGCGCCGCCGGCGATTACCGCCCACATTGAGCGGTTCCGGATGGCCTTAGGGACTTCCTGATGAGCATTTTCTATGTGGGAGAACAGCCTAGTGGCAAATAGTAAGACCGGAAGAAAGATGATTCCGAGTGCCAAATAGGTCGCCCTCCAGCCCCATGCTTGACTAGCAAATCCTGCTAACACTGGCCCGACGAGGGAGGGAAGAACCCAGGCAGCCGAGAACAACGCAAACATGTCCGCGCGCCGATTTGGGTGCACCAGTGTGGCAGCCAGAACGTATAGGGGAACTAGGACTAGGCCGTTGGCAATGCCATCCAGTGCTCGCGCAAGAAGAAAAGTGGCAATATTTGGTGCCAGGCCGGCTCCAAGTAGGGAAGCTAGCAGCGCGCATGTGCCAACCAACAGGCTCGGTTTTGCCCCTCGCGCGTCCACCCAGACCCCAGCAAGCACAGTGGAGATCACCTGCATGCCAGCAGAGAGGCCGAATATCAGTGGGAAGTACTGGGTGCCATGGAGTTCCCGTCCAATCACGGGAGCGATGGCGGTTGTGGACATTGTAGAGAGCGCGATAATGGTGAAAGCACTGGTAGAAACCACTGCGAAGAGGCGCTGTGCGGGAAATTTGTCTTGCGTTGGCACGGGGCCAATATTTGCACATTCGCGTCAACTATGCAGATCGCGCTAACCTAGGACAGAAGCGCCCGCCTGTCTAGCGGTGTCGCAAACTAGAAAGGAATAGCACGTGCTGCGAACTCACAACATAGGTACGCTGAACGAATCGCTAGTCGACCAGGTCGTTACCCTGGCCGGTTGGGTTGACCGTCGCCGCGATCATGGCGGGGTCGCCTTTATCGATCTTCGGGATGCCTCAGGTATTGCCCAGGTAGTTATCCACGACGAAGAGGTAGCTAGGGGCCTACGTAGCGAATTTGTCGTGAAGATCACCGGTAAGGTGGAGAAGCGTCCAGAGGGCAACGAGAATCCGAATCTGCCGACGGGGGCTATTGAGGTATTCGCTGACGATGTTGAAGTTCTAAATCCGGCCGCACCGCTACCATTCCAAGTTTCTGCACATGCCGAGGACGCAGGCCAGGTGAGCGAAGATGTGCGCCTCAAGTACCGCTACCTTGATTTGCGGCGCCAGTCTCAGCAGTATGCGATCCGACTGCGCTCTAAGGTCTCCCAGGCTGCTCGCCGAGTCCTGGATGCGCATGATTTTGTCGAGATTGAGACCCCGACGTTGACTCGTTCCACTCCCGAGGGCGCCCGCGACTTCGTGGTGCCCGCTCGGCTCAAGCCGGGCTCGTGGTACGCGCTGCCGCAGTCTCCGCAGCTATTCAAGCAGCTGCTGATGGTGGCCGGCATGGAACGCTATTACCAGATTGCTCGTTGCTATCGTGACGAGGACTTCCGAGCAGACAGGCAGCCTGAGTTTACGCAGCTAGACTGCGAGATGAGCTTCGTTGAACAGGACGATGTAATTGCTGTTACCGAGGATCTGCTTCGCGAGATTTGGGCGCTCATCGATTACCAGATTCCCACTCCGATTCCGCGCATCACTTACAAGGATGCAATGGAGAAATACGGATCTGACAAGCCTGATATGCGCTTTGGGCAGGAACTAGTTGATCTGACTGAGTACTTCAAGGACACGCCGTTCCGGGTCTTCCAGAACCCGTACGTTGGTGCCGTAGTGATGCCGGGAGGCGCCTCCCAGCCGCGTCGTACTTTTGATAAGTGGCAAGATTGGGCCCGCTCCAGGGGAGCGAAGGGCCTGGCTTATGTCACTGTTGCCGAGGACGGCACCCTTGGTGGTCCCGTTGCGAAGAACATTTCGCAGGCTGAAAAGGATGGGCTGACCGAGGCTACGGGCGCAAAGCCTGGTGATTGCATCTTCTTCGCCGCAGGTAAAGCCGCTGAGTCGCGCGCACTCCTTGGAGCGGCCAGGCTCGAGATCGGCAAGCGTACCGGCCTGATTGACGAGGATGCCTGGTCCTTCGTTTGGGTTGTCGACGCTCCGTTGTTCAAGCCCACCGGTGAGGCTGAAGAAGAGGGCGACGTTGCGCTCGGCCACTCGAAGTGGACGGCAGTGCACCACGCATTCACCTCTCCGAAGCCGGAGTGCCTGGATACTTTTGACAAGGACCCGGAGAACGCCCTCGCCTACGCCTACGACATTGTGTGTAACGGCAACGAGATTGGTGGCGGTTCGATTCGTATTCACCGTCGCGATGTGCAGGAGCGAGTCTTCAACGTCATGGGGATTGGCCCTGAGGAAGCTCAGGAGAAGTTCGGCTTCCTGCTGGATGCATTCAAGTTTGGTGCACCGCCACACGGTGGCATCGCTTTTGGTTGGGATCGCATTGTGTCCCTGCTGTGCAAGGCTCCGTCGATTCGTGATGTCATTGCCTTCCCGAAGATCGGCAACGGCTGGGATCCGCTTACCGACGCTCCCGCTCCGATCTCGGACGAGCAGCGTGCTGAAACGGGTGTTGATTACACTCCAGAGGACGACGAAGAGGAATAGCCTTGACGCAGTTTCTTGAGATCCACCCCGAAAATCCGCAGGACCGGCTGATTAGGAAGGCTGCCGATGTAGTTCGCTCTGGCGGCGTTCTTGCCTACCCGACGGATTCCGGGTACGCGATTGGTTGTGCGCTTGGAAATAAACAGGGGATCGACACGATCGCGAAGATCAGAAAGCTCCCTCCAAAGCACGATTACACGCTGATTTGTCACGACTTCTCTCAGGTCGGGCAGATGACGATTGTGGATAACAAGACTTTCCGGTTGCTTAAGTCGCTCACCCCTGGGCCTTATACCTTCATCTTGAAAGGTACGAAGGAGGTCCCCCGCATTATGCTCAATGCCAAGAAGCACACGGTGGGGGTACGCATCCCGAAGCATAAGATCACTCAGGCTTTGGTGAACGAAATAGGCGAACCGCTGATGTCTTCGACGCTAATACTGCCTGGGCAGAGCGAGCCAGAGGTAAACGGTTGGCAGATTCGAGACCAGATCGGTTATTTGCTGGATGCGATCATCGATGGTCCGTGTGGGGCGGAAGGGCCTACCACGGTGGTAGATGTGACTAGCGGCATCCCGGAAATAAAGCGTGAAGGCGCTGGAGCTGTAGATTTCATTGGTTAGCAGGTGGGGCCGGCGAAAAATCGTCGGCCCCAAACTGTTTAATCGCTAGGGAGGGAAGATGAGCACCGGTCAGATACGGCACGTAAAAGTGAGCTATCCCGTATTCATTGGTTCGGCACTAGGCATCGGAGCGATCGCCCTGTGGGCGATTATTGCGCCAGTTCAGGCCGGATCGGTGCTGGGAACAGCTGTAGCTTGGATTTGCAGGTGGTTTGGCTCCTTCTACGTGTGTTTGGCCAGTGCGATCATTGTCTTTGTCCTGTACCTTGGCTTCTCCCGGTATGGGCGGGTGCGTCTAGGCCCCCCAAGCTCAAGACCGGAGTTTTCGTTGTTTTCCTGGGCGGCAATGTTGTTCGCTGCGGGAATTGGCACGGACATCATGTTCTTTTCAGTGGCCGGACCCATAAATCACTACATGAATCCGCCCTCGGGAAAAGGCCAGAGTCTGCAAGCGGCAGCGGAAGCACCGGTGTGGACGATCTTTCACTACGGCATAACCGGGTGGGGGATGTACGCACTCATGGGGATCGCGTTGGGATATTTTGCCTACCGCCGGAAGATGCCCCTTTCGGTGCGCTCGTCTTTATTCCCGGTATTGGGCAAGCGTATTGATGGTCCGCTTGGACACTTAGTTGATTCGGCTGCAATCCTCGGCACCATCTTTGGGGTAGCGACCACGCTGGGAATCGGGGTAGTGCAGCTAAATGTTGGGCTGGACATCCTCTTTGGGACGGGCCGTGGCCTACCAGTACAAATCATTCTGGTGGTGCTCGCGGTAATAATGGCTACCGCTTCGGCCACGACCGGTGTAAATAAGGGGATCAGGATCCTGTCCCAGCTGAACGTGTTTCTAGCGGTGTTCCTTATTGGATGGGTGCTGTTTACTGGAAGGACTAGCTTTCTGCTAAATGCTATGGCATCCAACATCGGGGATTTTGTGCAGACATTCCCATCCAGGAGCATGCAGACTTTCCCTTATGAGGACAAGGGGCTCTGGATGGGGGCGTGGACCCTATTTTTCTGGGCATGGTGGGTAGCCTGGGCTTCCTTTATTGGCATGTTTCTAGCGAGGATTTCCCGAGGACGAAGCCTACGAGAATTCGTAATAGGCACTATGCTCATTCCGTTCTCGTACGTGGTGCTTTGGATCTCCGTCTTTGGTAACGCTGCCATCGATCTGGTGCGCTCTGGCAACCTTGATTTTGCTAGGAATACGATCGCGGTTCCAGAATCTGGTTTTTACGCGCTCTTGCAAACTTACCCGGCGCCCTTCTTTACTATTGGGCTAGCAACCTTTGTTGGGCTGCTTTTCTACGTTACCTCTGCTGATTCTGGCGCCCTGGTGATGGCGAATTTGTGCTCTAACCTACCAACCGCCAGATCGGACGCGAAGGCTTCCCTAAGGATATTCTGGGCGGTGCTGGTGGGAGTACTCACCGTTGCAATGCTGGTTGTAGGGGGTATTCACGCGCTGCAGAACGCAACGATCATTATGGGGTTGCCATTTGCCTTTGTAATGATCCTGGTGATGATCGGACTCGCAAAGGCACTTCGGGAAGAACGCTCCAAAGTAGTGATGCTTGAACACTCGGCAAGGAATGTTGTAGCTGGCTCCGGTACGGATGGGGCATCCTGGCACGATCGCCTCGCCCGCACTTTCGACCAGGTTAGTCCGGCACAGGCTAGCAAGTACATCACCCGCGTGGCCCAACCCGCCCTCGAAACAATTGCCAGGGAGCTGCAGCGGCAAGGAATTTCTTCTGAGGTAGTACGTGCCGATACAGATTCGGTAGAAGAAGTTGAGGATCGCCGAATCTACGATCGGTTGAAGCTCACTGCCTTTACGGGACCGGACCAGTTCATCTACCGCATCCTTGCGGTAGATACTCCCGCGGCTGTATATGCAGGTGTGCCGCTCTCTTCAGCACGTTCTACCAGGTTGGAAGTGCACCTCCCTAATGGCGATGGGGACTACAACGTGATGGGCTATTCGAAATCAGCGCTGATCCACGACGTGTTGGACCATTTCGATCGATACCAGGAGTACTGGAGGATGCAAGAGCGCTCTAACACTCCGGTAGTGCCATTCCGCTAGGGTAGGACTATGGATCTTTTCGAAGCGAGCGGGATGGAAGAGGTAGGCGTTCCGGCCGTTGAACAAAACTCTCCACTGGCAGTACGCATGCGCCCGACCTCGCTTGACGAGGTGGTAGGGCAGGGGCACCTGCTGAAACCGGGGCAACCGTTGCGCAGGCTATTAGAGCCTAAAGAATCTGGCGTGTCCTCGGTTATTCTGTGGGGGCCGCCTGGAACTGGAAAGACTACTCTTGCCTACCTAGTTGCACGGCAGTCAGGGCGGCGCTTTACCGAGGTCTCTGCGGTGTCTGCCGGCGTGAAAGAATTGCGCGCGGTGATCGATTCGGCACGGCACCATTTGGCATCTAACGGAGCGGAAACAGTCCTCTTCGTGGACGAGGTGCACAGGTTTTCGAAATCTCAACAAGATGCTCTTTTACCTGCCGTGGAAAATAGGTGGGTGACACTGGTAGCTGCCACTACAGAGAATCCTTCGTTTTCGGTTATTTCGCCCCTGCTATCCAGGTCGTTGCTGCTCACGCTAAATCCTCTTACTAAAGGGGATCTGAGGACTTTAGTGCGTAGGGCGCTAACTGACGAGCGAGGCTTTGGCGGCAAAATCGACATATCTGAGCAGGCAGAAGAGCTACTGCTGCGCACGGCGGGCTTTGATGGGCGGCGGTCTCTGACTTTGCTGGAAGCTGCGGCAGGGGCAGCGATCGATAACGAGCGGACCACAATAGAGGTTGCCGATGTCGAAGTCAGTGCCGACAAAGCCCTAGTGCGTTATGACGAAGACCAGCACTACGACGTGATCTCGGCGTTTATCAAATCGATGCGGGGCTCAGACCCGGATGCGACTGTTCACTATTTGGCGCGAATGATTGAGGCCGGAGAAGATTCCCGCTTTATTGCCCGACGGATCATGATTGCGGCTGCCGAGGATGTGGGGCTTGCAGACCGTGGCTTGCTTCCCGTAGTTGTTGCAGCGGCTCAGGCGGTAGCGCTCGTAGGGATGCCGGAGGCAAGAATTATCCTGTCTGAAGCGGCTATTGCGGTGGCTCTTGCGCCAAAATCTAATGCGGCAATCACTGCTATTGATTCGGCGATTGCGCAGATACGAAGGGAAGGGGCCCCGCCCGTTCCTGCCCATCTTCGCGATGCGCACTACCAGGGCGCAAAGGGGCTGGGGCACGGCAAAGGCTACAAATACCCCCACGACGATCCCGCGGGAATTGCGGGCCAGCAGTATCTTCCAGACGGCTTGGATGGCACTATCTACTACGAGCCAACTAGCCATGGTAATGAATCCCACATTGGGAAAACTCTTGCCCAGGTTCGCAATATGCTGCGAATGCGCTAGTCTGGTGGGGTTGCTTTACCGCAACACTGGGGTCTTAGCCGTATGTGTTGGCCCCGTGCATAAGCACGCAAATAACTTCGACAGAAAGAAAAGGTTATGTCTAACTCTAACCGCTCGCGCCGCCAGGTTCGCCTGTCCCGCGCCCTCGGTATTGCGCTTACTCCCAAGGCTCAGCGCCACTTTGAAAAGCGTCCCTACGGTCCCGGTGAGCACGGTCGTGCCCGTCGTCGTAGCGAATCTGACTACGCCGTCCGACTGAAGGAAAAGCAGCGTCTGCGCGCTCAGTACGGTATTCGTGAGGCCCAGATGCGTCGCGCATTCGCTGATGCGAAGCGCCGCGGTGGCCAGACTGGCGATAACCTGATCGCTTACCTGGAGACTCGTCTAGACGCTCTGGTACTGCGCGCTGGTTTCGCTCGCACCATTGCCCAGGCTCGTCAGGCCGTTGTGCACAGGCACATCATGGTCGATGGCCGCATCGTCGACCGTCCGTCCTTCCACGTGAAGCCCGGCCAGGTTGTCCACGTCAAGCCCGCTTCGGTAACCAAGGATCTGTTCCAGGTTGCAGCAGCCGGTTCGCACCGCGACGTCCTGCCTGAGGTACCTTCCTACCTCGATGTTGCTCTTGAGAAGCTGCGCTTCGAGCTGAAGGAGACCCCCAAGCGTGACGACGTTCCGATCGTCTGCGATGTACAGCTAGTAGTCGAATACTACTCTCGCTAATCTTACTTATAGTGCGCCCCGGAGCCTGCTGGTTCCGGGGCGTCTTCTTATTCAGGTACTCTTAGATAGATCCCGTTTATAAGGAGAGTTTTTATGCATCTTGGAACAGTTGCGGGGATGGTGGCGGCTATCGCATTTGCCGTGCTGGTTCTACTGCTGGCAGTCCCGCTATTGAAGCTAGGTGGGCTTATTGACGAACTGCGCAAGTCTGTGCAGGACATTACCGTCGATGCAAGGGGTACTGTGCAGGAGGCCTCGAAGACTATTACCGAGGTAAACACCCAACTGGCAAAGGTAGATACGGTGACCACCTCTGCTTCGCAGATGGCCCAGGATGCTTCTGCGGTGTCCACCTTGGTGTCTTCTACGGTGGGACGTCCGCTTATCAAACTGGCTGCTTTTAGTGCGGCTACTCGGGAAGTGCTGCAGGGGAGGAAGAGGCAGTGAAAAAGGCCATACTCATTGGCGTCGCCGCGGCCGCATTGTTAGCACTCCCGCCTGTGCGATCTAAAATTAGTTTCTACGCTTCACAGTTTTCTAATGCTATGAAGGAAAACGAAGAATACATTACGCGGACATTGCTTGCGCCCTCCAGTGGCAAACATGTTCGCCCTACATACTGAAAGGTGCCTTCTGTGCGTACCTCTGAAATTAGGCAGCGCTGGCTAGATTATTTTGGCGCTCACGGCCACGAGATCCGCGAATCCGTGCCGCTAGTGAGCCCGGAACCGTCGATTTTGTTCACCATTGCCGGGATGGTTCCTTTCATTCCGTACATCGTTGGCACCGAGAAAGCTCCGTGGCCCAGGGCTGCGTCAGTGCAAAAGTGCATCCGCACCAATGACATTGACGAGGTCGGGAAGACGACTAGGCACGGTACGTTCTTCCAGATGTGCGGCAACTTCTCGTTCGGTGACTACTTCAAAGAAGAGGCTTCGAAGTTTGCGTGGGACCTGCTTACCGGTTCCATTGCTGAGGGCAAGTATGGCCTGGATGGCGACAAGCTGTGGGTAACGATCTGGGACCAGGACGACGAGGCTAAAGATATTTGGTTGAATCAGATTGGCATTGATCCGGCCCACTTGCAGGGGCTACCGCGGGAAGAGATCTTCTGGGATACCGGTCAGCCCGGTCCTGCAGGCCCGTGTGCCGAGATCCATTTTGATCGCGGCAGTCAGTACGGCCCGGATGGAGGCCCCGCGAAGGACGTTGCCGGTGACCGCTTCCTAGAAATCTGGAACCTAGTGTTCGACCAGTACCTTCGTGGCGAGGGTAAGGGCAAGGATTACCCGCTGCTGGGCGAACTGGATGCCAAGTGCATTGATACCGGACTAGGGCTTGAACGCCTCGCATTCTTGTTACAGGGCAAAGACAACATGTACGAGATCGACGAGGTATTCCCCGTGATCGCCGCTGCAGAGGAGATGTCCGGGCGCAAATACGACAGTGGCGCCGATCAGGATGATGTACGGATGCGCCAGGTGGCTGATCACGTGCGTTCCTCGCTCATGCTAATTGGCGATGGCGTACGTCCTTCAAATGAGGGCCGCGGCTATGTGCTGCGCAGGTTGATGCGGCGCGCCGTCCGCTCGATGCGGCTACTTGGCGTGGATGCGCCGGTAATGCCTACTTTGCTGACAGCTTCCAAGGATGTCATGAAGCAGTCTTACCCCGAGCTCGAGCGTAACTGGGATGCTATCTCCCAGGTCGCCTTTGCGGAGGAAGATTCCTTCCGCCGCACCCTGTCCGCTGGCACCACGATTTTGGATCTGGCAGTTCAAGATGCCAAGAAGGAGTCTAAGAGCTCTCCGGTACTGTCTGGCGAAAAAGCCTTTTCCCTGCACGATACTTACGGCTTCCCAATCGATTTGACCTTGGAAATGGCAGCCGAACAGGGTGTCAGCGTGGACGAGGAAAAGTTCCGTTCGTTGATGGCAGAGCAGCGTGAACGGGCACGAGCTGATGCGCTAAAGAAGAAGACTGGTCACGTTGACTCTCGCGTTTACCATGAGTTGCAGAACCGGGTAGGCGGAAATGTTGAATTCTTGGGTTACACGGACTCGCAGGCTGATGCTAGAGTGCTGGGCATCCTAGTCGACGGCAAACCGCAGCCTAAGGCTGTTGCTCCCGCAAACGTCGAATTGATTCTCGATCGCACTCCGTTCTATGCAGAAGCCGGCGGTCAGCTTGCTGACCAGGGAACCATCCGCACCTCTTCTGGCGGTGTCATTGATGTACTGGATGTACAGGCACCCGTAAAGGGCCTTTCTGTGCATAGGGGTACGCTAACCGACGGGGAAGTGGTTTTGGACGAGCCAGCCCATGCCCAGATCGATACGGATCGACGGCTGCAGATTGCTAGGGCCCATACTTCGACCCACGTAATTCACCAGGAACTGCTGGATCGTCTGGGTGAGGGAGCAACGCAGGCAGGTTCCGAGAACGCGCCCTCGCGAATGAGATTTGACTTCCGCAATCCAAACGCGCTGCCCGAAGGAATGGTCGAGGACGTTGAGGACGATGCCAACAGGAGGCTTGGACTCAATCTTTCGGTCACTGACTATGAGCTGCCGATCGAAGAAGCTAAAAAGCTAGGGGCACAGGCAATCTTTGGCGAAAAGTACGGCTCGATTGTGCGTGTCGTAGACATCGGCGACGGCTGGTCCAGAGAGTTCTGCGGCGGCACCCACGTGCCCTCGCTCGGACACGTCGGCAGGATTGCCATATTGGGTGAATCCTCAGTCGGGTCGGGCGTACGCCGTGTTGAAGCATTGGTAGGCGATGCTGCTACTGGATTCCAGGCAAAGGAGCATGCCCTGGTCAATCAGGTATCGGGCATGCTTGGAGTCACCCCTGTAGAACTCGCTGATCGCGTACAGACCATGATGGCTCGCCTGAAGAAGGCTGAAAAAGACTTGGCAAATATGCGTTCGCAGGCGTTGCAGGCGGCAATTCCTCAGATAGCCGCCGATGCCAAGAGGGTAGGAGACAAGCTGGTAGTAGCCCATTTTGCCGGTGAAGTAGGCTCCGCAGACGATCTTCGGACTTTGGCACTTGGCGTCCGCGAGCGTCTAGGCGAAGACCTTCCAGCTGTAGTGGCAGTTGCTGGCATTTCTAAGGGCAAGCCTGGCATTGTGGTAGCAACTAATGAGGGCGCCCGCACTGCCGGCTTGCGTGCCGGAGACTTCGTACGCGAGGCCGCCAAGCTAATGGGCGGTGGCGGCGGTGGCCGTCCTGACATTGCCCAGGGGGGAGGCCAAAACCCCAAGGCTGCTCCAACTGCGCTTGAACACATAGTCGAGTCTGTATCGAAGGCCTAATGCGCAAAGGCAGCAGAATCGCTTTTGATGTGGGCACAGTTCGCATCGGTGTCGCGGTGTGTGACGCCGATACGATACTGTGCACCCCAAAGACCACTATTGCCAAAGACAAATATGATGCGGATCTATACGAGGCCGCGGATTTAGTCGATGAGGTAGGGGCAGTAGAGATAATCGTTGGTAAGCCGGTTACCTTGGCCGGCAATAGCGGCAAGAGCGCAAAGATGGCGCTGAAATGGGCGCGCGGATTGCGCTCGCTAGTTACGGTGCCGATTCGCATGGTCGATGAGCGACTAAGCTCCGTCTCGGCACACACTCAGATGAGTGAAGCAGGAATGAATTCCAGGCAGCAAAGGCAGCTGGTAGATCAGCAGGCAGCTGTGGTTATCCTGCAGCAAGCTTTGGAATACGAAAGAATTAACGATCGGCCTGCAGGCCAGAAGTTATAAGGACCAGGATGACACCGGATAGTGAAGGCCCGAAAAGTTTTCCTTCTCGCGCGCAGATGCGCCAGCAGAGACGGAAGATCAAAGTGCGGCGCCGCCCTCAGGCGCAGCTCCGTCCTACTGAAGGACCAGCTGAGCGCAAGAGGCGCCGGCGTAGGCGTCGCGTGAAGACTACCATCGTGATGCTGCTTGCGACCTTCGTGGTGGTATGTGCTGCTGCACTGGGTATGAGAGCGGTAATGGGGTCTGGACTCTTCGCGAAGGCGCCTGACTATCCCGGCCCTGGGACAACACCAGTAAGCGTCGAGATTCCTGAGGGATCCTCCGGGACAGACATTGGCAAAATTTTGGAAAAGCAAGGCGTAGTTGCTTCTGCAAAGGCATTTGCCAAGGCATTCGACGCCAATGCGCAGGCCCCTGCTATCCAGCCTGGGGCATACAAGTTGAAGAAGAAGATGTCGGGTGCGGGAGCGGTAGCTGCCCTTCTTGACCCGGCTTCTAAGGCGGATCTAAAGGTAACAATTCCTGAAGGTTTCACTGTAAAGGAAGCTAAGGAACGACTAAAGAATGTCGATCAGTTCAATCCGGACGAAGTGGAGAAGGCTTTTGCAGAAGTAGCTAAGTCCAAGCTGCCCAAGGTAGCGAAAGGCAACCTAGAGGGCTGGCTGGCTCCCGACACCTATACAGTAACGCCCGGGACTGAACCCGCAGACGTCCTGGAGACGATGGTTGATGCAACCATTTCAAAGCTGAAAGACCACAAGGTCCCCGAGGAGAAGTGGGAAGAGGTAATGACGAAGGCCTCTATTCTGGAAAAAGAGGTAAACGTCGAGAAGTATTACCCGATGGTCGCCCGTGTCATCGAGAATCGCCTTGCGGCTGGGAACTCGGATACGGCAGGAAAACTAGACATGGACTCCACCGTACTGTATGGCGTTGGTAAGTCCGGTGGCATTCCCACCGCTGACGATCTGAAAGCAGACAATCCCTACAACACCTATCTGCAAAAGGGACTGCCTCCTACTCCAATCGGAACGTTCTCGGACAAGGCGTTGCAAGCTGTTCTTGCTCCGGCAGATGGCAAGTGGATGTATTACACCACGGTCAATCTAGAAACTGGTGAAACTAAATTTGCCGAGAACTTGGACCAGCAAAATGCTAACGTCGAAGAACTCAAGAAATATTGCAAGAACAACCCAAAGGTTTGTGAGAGCTAATGTGGGCTGCGGTCATCGGCGACCCAATTGAACATTCTCTGTCACCGGTACTGCATCAAGCTGCGTACCGGTCCCTAGGGCGCTCTGACTGGCAGTACAAGGCCATACGCGTGCCGCAAGAACAGGCTGTTGCCACGATCAAGGAGGCAGCAGCTGATCCTGGTTGGCGGGGATTTTCGGTAACCATGCCTAACAAGCAGATAATTCTGCCTGCATTGGAGCTTACCGAGCTGGCACGGGTAGTTGGCGCTGTCAACACCGTACTTCCCGGCCTAAAAGGAACTAATACCGACGTCGAAGGGATCGTTCGCGCCTTAGATGAGGTAGAGCCCAGATCGGCTGTCATCCTAGGTGCGAGGGCTACTGCGTCGTCCGCTTTAGCTGCCCTGAAGTGGATGGGGGCTAGGGACGTTACAGTTTGTGCCCGCAGTTTCTCTGGGGGTGGCTCGGTTGCCGTAGCAGCGGCTCGGATGGATTTTCCGATTACACAGTGTCGGTTGGGTTCTGATCAGATGATCGATGCCATCTCAAAGGCGGACGTGCTAATTTCGACTCTGCCTGCAAGGGTTGCCGACAAGTGGGCAGGTGGCATTGGAGCGGTCGCAAAGCCGCGCCAGGCACTCTTGGATGTCGCCTACGCGGGTGGAATGTCCGCCCTGGCGCAGGTTTTCAGTGATGCCGGGGCTAAGGTTGTTCCCGGTACCGATATGCTGCTTTATCAGGCTGTGGCGCAGGTAGTGCTGATGGTTGGAGCAACTCCGGACGTGGAAGCTATGCGCGATGCAATGGATCGGGCCCGTTCTTAGCTTGGCAATCTGCCTCGGCGGCGTAGGGGCAGCGGTGTATTTTGGTCCCGCTACCTGTGCGCGCTACTGCACCAGCGCTGGCATCGAGGCGCCAAGATGGAATAGACGCTACACATATGCGCTGGTGTCCTTGGGATTGTGCGGACTTGCGTTATGCTCGAGGGCGCATTGGGTAGGGCTAAGTATTGCGGGGTTTCTTTCCGTGCCCCTACTGTGCGATTTTGCTGCCCATCGGTTGCCAAGATTATGGGTGTGGGCAGGCGGGGGAGCGCTCTTGTGCTCAGCAGTGGCCGCCTACCGGGGCGTCCTTCTTCCCCTAGCCGCATCTGCGCTCGGGATATTCTGCTTTTTTGCGCTCTTCTCCGTAGTTACCAAAATGGGCTTCGGCGATGTGCGTCTTGCTCCAGTAGCCTTATCTTGGCCCGTGACAATTTCTTCGGCCGGGCCGCTCTGGGCGGTAGCTGGATCCTTCCTACTTGCCGGCTGCGGCGCCCTCGTAGCGATCCTAAGAACCCATAATCCGAGGGCGCAGATCGCCTTTGGTCCCTACCTGATTTTGGGTGGCTACCTTTCTGCCCTTATCTTCTGACCTCCGGAACGATTTCACGCCCTTCAGCAAGAATGTGGAACACTATAGGCATGATTTGGCTTACTGCAGGGGAATCCCACGGCGAAGGGTTAGTCGGAATTATCGATGGCATTGCCTCGGGAGTGGAGATAACTACTAAAGATTTACAGGATGGGCTAGCTAGAAGACGGCTCGGCTATGGGCGTGGAGCGCGCCAGAAATGGGAAGCGGACAAGGTCCGTTTTTTGGGTGGGGTACGGCACGGAGTGACCACTGGTGCCCCAATTGCCATACTGATTGAGAACTCTGAGTGGCCGAAGTGGAAGACCGTCATGAGCCCGGATCCGGTGCCGGCCTCAGCCCTTAAGGTGGACGCCGGCAAGGGCGATGAACGCGAGATTGCCCGCAACAAACCACTTACTCGCCCCCGTCCAGGACATGCAGATTTGGCGGGTATGGCAGCCTACGATCTACCAGATGCTCGCCCGGTGTTGGAGCGGGCTTCGGCTCGCGAAACTGCGATGCGGGTGGCACTTGGGGTAGTCGCACAAAAGACCCTGGAGCAGGCCTTTGGGATCCGTACCGTCTCGCACACAGTAGCTCTAGGAGGGGTACATGTACCGGAGTGGGCTCCTCAGCCTTGCGCCGATGACAAGGCAGCCTTGGATGAAGATCCGGTTCGCTGCTTCGACGCTGCCACCTCCGCCCAGATGGTGGCAGCTATAGACGAGGCAAAGAAACAAGGCGACACGCTAGGCGGAGTGGTGGAAGTTATTGCGTCCGGGGTTCCGCTTGGTCTTGCAGGTACTCATGTACAGGGAAAACGGCGCCTAGATGCCTGTCTCGCAGAAGCCCTGATGTCGATCCAGGCGATCAAAGGGGTCGAGGTCGGGGACGGGTTCGCTACTGCCGACCGGCCGGGATCAGCTGCCCACGACGAGATCCTGGTAGAAGATGGCCATCCTCACCGCGCCTCAAATCGAGCCGGCGGCATCGAAGGTGGAATGTCCGATGGAGAAGATATTCGGGTACGGGCAGCGCTAAAGCCAATCTCCACGGTGCCCAGGGCGCTGCGCACCTTTGACATCGAAACCGGCAAGGCAGACACTGCAATACACCAGCGCTCCGATGTCTGTGCAGTGGCTCCAGCCGCCGTAATCGCAGAAGCGATGGTCGCCCTCACCTTGCTACAGGCCTTGCTGGAACACACTGGAGGATATTCGGTAAAACAGATCAAGGCCGCGGTCAGTGCCTATGTTGCCACGCTCAATTCGAGGGGGTTGGCGTGAGCATTTTCCTAACCGGCATGCCCGGTGCCGGAAAAACCTCGGTCAGTGAATACCTGGCAAACAAGTATGGTCTGACCAGCATCGATACGGATGATTTGATACCGGATATTGCCGGAAAATCCATCCCGCAAATATTTTCCAGTGAGGGAGAGGGCGCGTTTCGCCGCTACGAACAAGAGGCAATCCGACGAGCGCTGCAGGAGGCGCCAGATCTTATTGCGCTGGGCGGGGGAGCTCTAAGTACTTCGGCTGCAGCGGCACTCGTAAGCGGACATGAAACGGTCTACCTAAAAGCGAGCCCGACTGTTTCCGCTGCCCGAGTCGGAAAGTCCGATTCCCGACCGTTACTCGGAGAAGACCCGCTGCCTGCGCTCACGAAGCTCTATGCGCAGCGCGAGCAAACCTACCGATCCGTCTGCACCATAGCGATAGAAACTGACGGGCGTACGGTAGCCGAAGTTGCTGAAGACCTAATGCGTAGCCAGCATGAGCTAATCGGAGTAGACGGAAATGCCCCGTACGCAGTGCGCATCGGAAGAGGTATCGCGAAGGCAAAGATAGATTCACTCATTGCCTCTGCCTCTCGCAAAGTATTGCTGATTGCCCCCGAAGATATGAAGAAGGAATGCATCGAACTAGCAGCAGTCCTGGAGGAAATGGGCAGGCAGGTGCAGGGATTTATTACCCCGAACGCGGAAGAGCAGAAGAGCGTTGATTGCCTGTCTAATGCTTGGGAAACTCTTGGCTTGGAACGATTCGGGCGAGAAGACACGGTAATCGGTCTAGGCGGGGGAGCGACCACTGACCTCTCTGGATTCGTAGCCGCCACCTGGATGCGAGGCATTGATCATATTGCCATGTCGACCTCGTTACTGGGGATGGTCGATGCTGCGGTTGGCGGCAAGACTGGCATCAACACCCCAATCGGCAAGAATATGGTGGGTTCGTTTTACACTCCGCGAGCGGTGGTGTGCGATTTGGATTACCTGAAGTCACTGCCTAAAGACGATTTGATCGAAGGTCTTGGCGAGGTGGTCAAATGCGGTTTTATTGCCGATCCGCGCATTCTTGAACTATTGGAAAATGAAGAGATTGGACCCGAGGACGACCGGCTCGTCGAGATTGTCTCTCGTTCAATCCGGGTCAAAGCGAACGTAGTGTCCCAAGACCTGCACGAGGCTGGCCTGCGCGAAATTCTGAATTACGGACATACTTTCGGCCACGCTATTGAGAAGGTAGAAAACTACCAGTGGCGGCACGGAAACGCTGTGGCACTTGGCATGATGTTTGCCGCTCATGTCGCGCATGAACTAGGCATGATTAGTTCGCAGCTGGTTCGCCGGCATCAAGAAGTCATCTCTTATTTGGGGTTGCCCACCAGCTACGACGGAGCAGATTTCCCCCGCTTGCTTGAGGCAATGAAAGCCGACAAGAAGGTGCGTGGCGGCGTAATCCGTATGGTTCTGCTGCAAGGGTTGGCAAAGCCTGTTACGGTTCCGATCGAAGATACATCCGTCTTACAGCGCGCATTTATGAAGGTGAATAAGTGAGACTAGTACTGCTCGGTCTGCCTGCAGCAGGAGTCAGCACCGTCGGAGAGTGCCTTGCAAAGGCAATGAAACTTAGCTTTTGGGACACCGAGGCCCATATGGCCGAGCGTGGCGGAAGCGCAATTTTGCTAAATGATGGGGAAGAGGCATACCGAAAGGTCGAACTCGAAGAATGCTTGAAGGGGCTGAACTCGGGTTGCGCAGTGGTAGGGCTGCCATCGGCGGGTCCCACTTACGCCGCCGTGGCAGAGCTCCTTGGAAAATCTCCGGTTGTGCTACTCAATGCCAGGACTCACGTGTTGGCGGTGCGCAACGGCTTAAACGCGCCTCGCTCAATCGCCCTCGGCACCCCAAATGCAACCTTTGCCGCACTAAAGAAACGCCGTGAAGAAGAACTACGCCCACTGGCCGCGGTAGAAATAGATACCTCCGAGGCCACTCCTGAAGAGAGCGCCGCAGCAATAATCCGTGAGCTCGGCCTATAAAATAACGGGTTTGCGCTTGAAGCAGGTAGTGTTTAAAGTCAGAGTGAAAATTTTTGAAAGGACACACTAATGGCAACGACCAATGACCTAAAGAACGGTATGGTGCTAAAGATCGACAACCAGCTGTGGCAGGTAGTCGAATTTCAGCATGTCAAGCCTGGCAAGGGACCGGCATTCGTACGCACCAAGATGAAGAACGTCCTGTCTGGCAAGACCATCGACAAGACCTTTAACGCCGGGGTCAAGGTCGAGACAGCTACCGTCGATCGCCGCGACATGTCCTACCTGTACAACGACGGCGAATTCTTCGTGTTCATGGATGATGACAACTACGAGCAGGTAGAAATCCCCGAGGACATTGTTGGCGACGCCAAGAAGTTCATGCTCGAAGGCCAGAAGGTCATCGTCTCCTTCAACGAGGGCAACGTTCTTTTCGTAGAACTGCCCCCGCAGGTGACCCTCGAGATCACCTACACCGAGCCCGGTCTGCAGGGTGACCGTTCCAATGCCGGTACTAAGCCTGCCACCGTCGAAACCGGTGCTGAAATCCAGGTGCCGCTCTTCCTGGAACAGGGCACTAAGGTGAAGGTGGACACCCGTACCGGTGAATACGTCTCGCGCGTGACCGAATAATGTCAAGGAAGAAAAATAGGAAGTTTACTGGTCGAACGAAGGCTCGCAGCAGGGCAGTAGATACCCTCTTCGAAGCCGACCAGCGCGGCTTTGGCTCTACCCCGGAGCGGATAAAGGACTTGGCGCGGGCAAGGCAGGTTGTGTCCACCGCCCAAACCGGGATCCCCCCGTACGCCTACCAAATCGTGCTTGGGGTTGCGGACCATGTAAACGAGATCGACGAGGCTATTTCGGCCAACGCGACTAACTGGACGCTTGATCGCATGCCGGGAGTGGACCTGGCAATCTTGCGCGTCGGGGCATGGGAAATCATGTTCAACGACGAGATCGACGGTCCCGTTGCGATCAAAGAGGCGATGGCTATTTCGGAGGTTATTGCCTCTGACAAGACGCCCGCTTTTGTGAATGCGATTTTGGATCGCATTCTGAAGGTGTCGAAAGCACGCCAAGCAGTGTTTGGTTCTGCAACGGTGCCGGAAGATTTTGCAGAGGGCGTCGACTTGCCTGCCAAGGAGACTCTTCCTGAAGGCAGCGTCGTTGTTCCTGTAGAAGAGGCCGGTTCTGACCAAGAGGACAACGCCGGCGAAGCCGGTACCGAGGATGCGGATACGGCTGAGCTATCGGACGCTGCCGGTGAAGACGCAGTAGAAGCTGCGAAGGCGCCAACCGACAAAGTTGAGGTACCTTCCGAAGAACCGGATCAATCGGTCAGGGCTGAAGAGGCTACTGAAGCTGATGCGCCGCCACGACCTGGAGCAGATTCCGTCGCACAGGCGCTAGCAAATTTGGCTGCTGGCGACTTCTTGGAAGACGAGGAAGAGGAATAGTTTTTGGGCCACCTTCGGGTGGCCCGAAAATTTTTCTGTCATGTTCGCCACCTCCTGCTTTAATGCCGCTTTCCGTAAGTGACAGGGCCGCCCTCGGACGCTAAACTTGGGGTGTCCAAACCCTTTAATGACCGTCCTGTGAGGCGGAGAAGGAGGCGGGTGTGGCGCACGCTACCCCAGGGGCTAAAAAAGTCCTGTCGCGGGAGGATATATCCCGCTCGCTAAAACGCATTTCATACGAGATTTTGGAGCGCAACCAGGATGCCTCCGAGATCGTTCTGCTCGGCATTCCCACTGGCGGGGTGCCTCTTGCAAATCGCATCTACAAGGTTCTTGAGCGTGAAGGTGCTCCCGTATCACTCGGCATCATCGATACGACCATGTACCGCGACGACCTATCCGAGAACCCGGTGCGAAACCCCCACCCGACGTCAATTCCTGACTCTGGCATTGATGGCAAGACAGTGGTGTTAGTAGACGACGTTCTGTACTCGGGGCGAACCATTCGAGCCGCGCTGGACGCCCTCGTAGACATTGGACGTCCCTCCGTTGTGAGGCTTGCTGTACTGGTGGATAGGGGACACAGAGAACTTCCGATCAGGGCCGATTACGTAGGAAAGAATCTTCCCTCCTCGAAAGAGGAATCGATCGTAGTTCGCACCATGGAAATCGACGGAGAAGACGCCGTTTTAATCGAGCAGGAAAAATAATATGGATCATCTAATATCGATCAAAGATTTGAGCCGAGCCGAAGCTATCGAAATCCTGGACACTGCCGAAACCATGGCAGCGACTCAGTCCAGGGCAGTAAAGAAGCTACCCACCCTGCGCGGGAAGACAGTAGTGAACCTATTCTTCGAGGACTCCACCAGGACTAGGCAGTCTTTTGAAGCCGCCGAAAAGAGACTGTCGGCTGACGTGATTAACTTTTCCGCGAAAGGTTCCTCAGTCTCGAAGGGCGAATCGCTAAAAGACACCGCCCTAACTCTTTCGGCAATGGGAGCCGATGCCATAGTTGTGCGGCACAACCATTCTGGCGCCGCTCACCGGCTAGCCCATGCGGGCTGGATCGGACTGCCGGTTCTGAATGCTGGCGACGGTACCCATCAGCACCCGACACAGGCACTACTGGACGCGATGACATTGCGCCGGCACTTCCGTGCACAGGGAAAACCTGCCCCTGCCGGTTCTGACATCGCCGGTGCTCACGTAGTCATTGTCGGCGACATCCAACATTCGCGGGTGGCCCGCTCGGACGTAGATCTATTGCATCTACTCGGTGCCAAGGTAACTTTGGTCGCACCCCCAACCTTGGTTCCCTATGGAATCGAGACCTGGCCGTGCGAGGTTACTTATGATTTCGACGAGGCCCTGAAATCGGCTCCAGACGCGGTAATGATGCTGCGTATTCAACGGGAACGGATGTCCTCCGCCGGCGGCGGATACTTCCCGTCCCCGGTGGAATATCGGAGGCTCTACAGCCTGAACCGGGAACGTTTCGAGGCGCTCCCCGAAAAGACCATTGTCATGCACCCCGGTCCTATGAACCGAGGCTTGGAGATTTGTGCGGAAGCAGCTGACTCAGACAAGTCTGTAATCGTGGAACAGGTTGCAAATGGTGTGTCAGTGCGAATGGCAGCTCTCTACCTGCTGCTAGCGAAGGAAAAGTAAAATGAGCGAAATTCTTATTTCAGGCGCAAATATAGAGGGCGAACAGGTCGCAGATATTGCGATCAAGGACGAAAAAATCGTCGCGGTAGGTCCAGATGCAGCAAGCTATCTAGAAGATCCGGAAAGAATTGATGGTTCGGGTTTGATCGCGCTGCCAGGCCTGGTTGATCTTCATACTCATCTGCGCGAACCCGGTCAGGAAAACTTTGAGACGGTGCGCACTGGAAGCCAGGCTGCGGCCATGGGCGGGTACACCTGCGTACACGCCATGGCAAACACCACCCCGGTCGCCGACGACGCACCGGTTGTCGAACAGGTGCAGGCATTGGGAGACGAAGCCGGGTACGTACAGGTACGTCCCGTCGGGGCAGTGTCTGCGGGGCTGCGCGGGGAGCACATGGCCGCCCTCGGCGCGATGGCGACCTGCAAGTCGAAGGTTCGGGTGTTCTCTGACGATGGCAAGTGTGTACATGATGCACTGCTTATGCGGCACGCTTTGGAATACGTGCGTGCCTACGATGGCGTTGTGGCTCAGCATGCCCAGGATCCAGAGCTCACTGAGGGCGCCCAGATGAACGAATCGGCTCTCTCTGACGAACTGGGCCTCAAAGGCTGGCCTGGAGTTGCTGAAGAATCTATTATTGCCCGCGACGTAATGCTAGCTGAACTTACAAAGTCTCGGTTGCACGTATGCCACCTGTCCACGGCGCGTTCGGTTGAACTGGTGCGATGGGCCAAGGAGAGGGGAATCAACGTAACTGCTGAAGTGACGCCCCACCACCTGTACTTGACAGAGGAGGAGGCCCGCAGCTACGACCCGCTGTACAAGGTGAACCCGCCGTTGCGTTCCGCAGCTGATGTGGAGGCGGTGCGCGCCGGCCTCGAAGACGGAACCATCGACATTGTGGGTACCGATCACGCCCCACACCCGATCGAGGACAAGGACTGTGATTGGCAGTCCGGTGCCTTTGGGATGACCGGATTGGAAACTGCTTTACCCGTAGTTATCGACACGATGGTGAACACCGGCAGGCTTACTTGGGGGCAGGTCGCCCAGGTTCTGTCCAAGACTCCTGCAAAGATTGGTCGAGTAGCCGATCAGGGCCAGGACATTGCGAGCGGTTCTTTTGCAAACGTCACCTTGGTAGATCCGACCATCGTGCGCAAGGTAGATCCGAGCTCGCAGAAGTCCATGTCTACGAACACCCCCTTCGTAGGCCGAGAGCTTCCTGGACAAATCAAATACACGCTATATCGCGGCAAGATGACCGTCCGCGATGGAAAACTAGTCAACTTCAACTAACGGTGGCTAACCCACCCGAGAGGACACTTATGTTTCGCGATCTCGCGATAATCGTTTTCGAGGACGGCTTCTATCTTCCCGGAAAGGTATACGGAGCAACTGGTCGCGCGCTAGGCGAGGCTGTTTTTGCTACCGGTATGACCGGTTACCAGGAAACCCTGACCGATCCTTCTTACTATGGGCAGATCGTTATTCAGACTGCTCCGCATATTGGCAACACTGGCGTAAACCAGACAGATAACGAATCTAAGCGTATTTGGGTCGCAGGCTACGCTGTACGCGAGGGCTCGCGCATTACCTCAAATTGGCGTTCTGAAGGCGCTTTGGAAGATGCACTCAAAGAGCAGTCCATTGTCGGTATCTGCGAGGTCGACACGCGGGCTCTGACCCGGCACTTGCGGGAAAAGGGTGCGCTGAAGGCGGGCATCTTCTCTGGGGATGCGCTTCCAGCTGGAGCCGAGAACCTAACTGAGGCTGCACTGGCCAACCTGGTGTCAATCGTTTGTGAACAGCCTGCCATGGCAGGGGCTGCTCTTGCTGGGGCAGTAACTACCAAGGAAGCCTATGTAGTAGCGCCTACTGGCGAATACGAGGGGAAGACCCCGGTGGCTAAGGTGGCCGCCTTGGACCTTGGAATTAAGTCGCGCACCCCAGAACAAATGGCAGCTCGCGGCATCGAGGTACACGTCCTCCCACAGTCGGCCACGCTTGCCGACATTCTTGAAATCGAGCCGGACGGGGTGTTCTTCTCCAATGGCCCGGGTGACCCATCCACCTCTGAGCACGAGGTAGAACTGCTGCGGGCAGTGTTGGATCGGAAGATTCCGTTCTTCGGCATTTGCTTTGGCAATCAGATTCTTGGGCGGGCACTCGGATATGGCACTTACAAGCTCACTTATGGGCACCGAGGGGTAAACCAGCCGGTGCTAGACCGGGCTACCGGTCGAGTAGAGATCACGGCCCACAATCACGGTTTTGCGGTAGATGCGCCCGTAGACGAAGTATCGGTGGCCCCATATGACGATGGCCGTTACGGCAGGGTGGAGGTTTCCCACCTGGGGTTAAACGACGGGGTAGTAGAGGGGCTGAAAGCCCTGGATATTCCCGCCTTCTCTGTGCAATACCACCCGGAAGCAGCCGCCGGTCCTCACGATGCTGAGCATCTGTTTGATCGTTTCCTGACCATGATTGAAGACAATAAGGAGTCCAAGTAAATGCCTCGCCGCAATGACATTGAATCTGTTCTAGTTATTGGTTCTGGCCCCATTGTCATAGGTCAGGCTTGCGAGTTCGACTATTCGGGGACGCAGGCATGTCGCGTACTGCGCGAGGAAGGTCTGCGAGTTGTGCTGGTCAACTCGAACCCGGCAACCATCATGACTGATCCAGAGATGGCGGATGCGACTTACATTGAGCCGCTAACCACGCAGTCTTTGCGCCGCATCATCGATAAGGAGCGTCCGGACGCATTGCTGCCGACCTTGGGGGGGCAGACTGCACTAAATGCGGCGATCGCCCTCAAGAACGAAGGAATACTCGATGAGTTCGGAGTGGAACTTATCGGTGCTAGCGCTGAGGCCATCAATGCTGGCGAGGATCGTGATGAGTTCAAAGCCGTGGTTGAGCGCTGCGGGGCTGAAGTAGCTCGCTCCTACATTGCGCACTCATTGGAAGAATGCCACGAAGCCGCCGAGAAATTGGGCTATCCGCTGGTAGTGAGGCCCTCCTTCACCATGGGCGGACTGGGCAGTGGTTTCGCGTACAACCGTGAGGATCTGGACCGGATTGCCGGAGAAGGCCTGCACGATTCAATTACGAACGAAGTATTGCTGGAAGAGTCCATCCTGGGCTGGAAGGAATACGAGCTAGAACTGATGCGCGACAAGGCAGACAACGTAGTTGTGGTCTGCTCTATCGAGAACGTCGATCCGGTGGGCATCCATACTGGTGACTCGATCACTGTTGCACCTGCACTCACCCTGACTGATAGGGAACTGCAGAATCTGCGCGACATCGGTATCGCCGTCATTCGCGAGGTCGGGGTAGATACCGGCGGCTGTAACATTCAGTTTGCCGTGGATCCGAAGACCGGCCGCGTAATTGTAATCGAGATGAACCCGCGAGTTTCTAGGTCCTCAGCGCTTGCATCCAAGGCAACTGGTTTCCCGATCGCGAAGATGGCAGCCAGGCTGGCGGTGGGCTACACGTTAGACGAGATTCCCAACGACATCACCGGCTCTACTCCCGCATCTTTCGAACCGACACTCGACTACGTCGTGGTGAAGGTGCCGCGCTTTGCTTTTGAAAAGTTCCCTGCTGCAGATCCGCGTCTGACCACTTCTATGAAGTCTGTGGGCGAGGCGATGGCAATTGGCCGTAACTATGCCGAAGCTCTGCAGAAAGCAATGAACTCCATTGACAAGAAGGGCACTCGTTTCACCTGGAAGGGCACCGCGCCCTCGGCGGAAGAACTAGCTGAGTTGCTCGAGCAGATCAAAGTTCCGACCGAGCACCGGATGGTGCAGGTTCAGCAGGCTATCTGGGCAGGTGCTAGCGCCGAGCAGATAGTTGAGGCAACCCAGATTGACCCGTGGTTCGTTGATCAGGTTGTCCTGATCAACGAAATTGCAACTGCAATCGAGAAGGCCGATGCTTTGGACAAGCAGATCATGACCGAGGCTAAACGGCACGGTTTCACTGATCTGCAGATAGCAGAGATTAGGGGACTGACCGAAGACACAGTTCGCGAGGTTCGACATGCCTACGGGCTGTACCCGGTGTACAAAACCGTCGACACCTGTGCTGCTGAATTTGCTGCGGACACCCCCTATCACTACTCGACTTACGATTTCGAGAATGAGGTGGCCCCGCGCGATCGGGAAGCAATCATTATCTTGGGCTCCGGTCCCAACCGCATCGGTCAGGGCATTGAGTTCGACTACTCCTGTGTGCACGCGACCATGGAACTGGCAAAGGACTATGACACCATCATGGTCAACTGCAATCCGGAAACGGTGTCCACTGACTACGACATTTCTTCTCGGCTGTACTTTGAACCGCTTACCTTCGAGCACGTCCTCGAAATTTACCGTGCCGAATGTCAGGCCGGTCCTGTTGCCGGGATGATCGTTCAGCTCGGTGGGCAGACTCCGCTCTCCCTGGCAGCAAAGCTAGAGAAGGCTGGAGTGCCAATTATTGGTACTTCTCCAAAGGCAATCGATGCTGCTGAAGATCGCGAGATTTTCGGGGGAGTATTGGATCGGGCCGGACTCGATGCTCCTGCGCACGGTACTGCCCACACCGTCGAAGAAGCCCGCAGCGCCGCTTTGGAGGTTGGCTACCCGGTGCTGGTACGTCCTTCGTTCGTCCTAGGCGGTCGTGGTATGGCTATCATCTATGACGAGAAGGCTCTAAATGAGTATCTAGAATCTTCTGGTATCGCAGCCGAAGGCGCTGGCCAAGGGCCACTGCTGATCGACCGTTTCCTGGATGACGCGATCGAAATTGACGTGGATGCTCTCTACGATGGCACCGAACTATTCCTTGGCGGCGTCATGGAACACGTCGAAGAGGCCGGGGTTCACTCGGGCGACTCCTCATGTGTGATTCCGCCAATGACTTTGTCCCAGGCCCGCATTCGGCAGATTCGCAAAGCTACCGAAGCTATTGCTGCAGGCGTAGGTGTGCGTGGCCTGATCAACATTCAGTTTGCTCTGCTATCTGGCGTGCTCTACGTAATCGAAGCTAATCCGCGTGCCTCGCGTACCGTCCCGTTCGTTTCCAAGGCTACCGGCGTCTCCTTGGCTAAGGCAGCTGCCCGAGTAATGATCGGAAGGACGATTGCGCAGCTGAAGGAAGAAGGAATGCTGCCGGCAAAGGACGCCACAGAGATGGTTCCGGGCGATCCTACGGCAGTCAAGGAAGCCGTGCTTCCATTCAAGAGGTTCTTGGATTACGAAGGCAAGGTTGTCGACACAATCCTTGGCCCGGAGATGCGTTCTACTGGTGAGGTGATGGGATTCGATAAGAACTTCCCGATTGCTTTTGCGAAATCTTTGCTAGCTGTTGCTGGCGAGGTTCCGAGCTCTGGCAAATTGTTTATTTCGGTAGCCGACCGGGATAAGAGGGCGCTGGTGCTTCCCGCGCTGCAGCTATCCGAAATGGGCTTCGAACTATGTGCTACTAAGGGGACTGCTGCGGTTCTCGCTCGCAACGGTATCGATTGTGAGGTAGTGCGCAAGGCATCGGATGGCCGTGGCGAAGACGGCGAACCCACAATCGTGGATATGATTCACGATTCGAAGATTGCGATTGTAGTGAACACTCCAGGATCTCAGGGCTCGCGCGCGGATGGCTACGACATTCGCACAGCCACCACTAGTGCGGGTAAGCCGATTATCACCACTATGCAGCAGCTAACGGCCTACGTTCGTGCGCTGTCGATCGATCCTGCAGACTTCCAGGTTGCATCCTTGCAGGAGTACGCTGCCGATCGCATTGCTAGGAGGAACAAGTGAACTACGCTAAAAAGCTCGCCGCCCGCATGCGCGAATATGGGCAGGTGTGCGTGGGCATTGATCCGCATCAGAACCTACTGGAGCGCTGGGGCCTCGAGAACTCAGCGAAAGGCGCACTCGAGTTTGGGCTTCGAACGGTTGAGGCCGCGGCGGAAAACGCTGCGGCAGTGAAACCGCAATCTGCTCTGTTCGAATGCTACGGCAGCGCGGGAATTGCAGCTCTGGAGAAGATCTTGCAAGCTGCCCGCGACGCCGGACTCGTGTCTATATTGGACGTAAAGCGTGGCGATATTGGTTCGACTATGGCCGCATATGCAAGGGCTTACCTTGCTAAAGGTGCGCCACTGGAAGCAGATGCAATTACCGTTAGCCCATATCTCGGATTTGGCTCTTTACGCCCTGCCGTAGACCTTGCAATTGAAAATGGCAAAGGCCTGTATGTACTGGGACTTACGTCTAATCCGGAGGGGCCAGAGGTTCAGCAAGCAACTACTGCAAATGGCTATTCTGTGGCCAAATATGTAGTCGAACACGCAGCTGAAGTAAACAATTCCGCCTGTGGCAATAGTCACATGGGACCCATCGGGATAGTTGCGGGCGCAACTATCGGTGATGTACTCAAGAAACTGAACATTAATTTATCTAATGCTAAGGTTTCAATCCTCTCACCTGGATTTGGAGCGCAGGGGGCCGGAAAGCAAGAATTGGCAAGTGTTTTCAAGGGAGTGCAGGAGAATGTGCTCGCTTCGGCCTCTCGCTCAATTTTAATGAACGGGCCCGACAAGGCCGACCTGGTGAAGGCTATACAAAGCTTCCGCACGCAACTTTTCGAATAGTCATGTATGGGATAGGTGCTGGGCGAGCTTTTGCGTTAGTCCAGCAATATCGTAAGATTTTGCGCGTCTGTACAACTAATTCAATTAGAGAGGTTTTTATGGCTCTGCCTCCACTAACAGCCGAACAGCGTGCTGCTGCTCTGGAAAAGGCTGCTGAAGCTCGTCGCGTCCGCGCTGAAGTTAAGGTAGCTCTGAAGAAGCATCAGACCACCTTGTCGAAGGTGCTCAAGGATGCCAAAGAGGATGAAGCACTCGGCAAGATGAAGGTTGTTACCCTTCTGGAGTCTCTGCCCCGCGTAGGCTCGACCACCGCCCAGAACATTATGGAGGAGATTGGGATCGCTCAGTCGCGACGTATTCGCGGTCTGGGAGTTCACCAGGCTCAGGAGCTGATTCGCCGCTTCGGCTAGCTCAGTACTTTCGTAAGGGGGGCGCAGACTTGGTCTGTGCCCCCTTACGGATTTAAGCGACTATTTGGGAGCGGCGCCCAAGTAAGGCATGATTGTATCTATGAGCGCGAAACTTACGGTACTTGCAGGTCCCACGGCGGTGGGTAAAGGGACAGTAGTGGCAAGGTTGAGGGAGCTTTACCCAAACCTTTATGTTTCTATCTCAGCTACTACTCGCAATCCTCGTCCTGGTGAAGAGGACGGCAAGGACTACTATTTTGTCAATCAACATCGCTTTGACCAGTTAGTGCGCGATGGGAAGATGCTTGAATGGGCGCAGGTGCACGGGGCGCACTGCTACGGAACTCCAGCCGAACCGGTAGATAACGCCTTGTCTGAGGGTAGGGCGGTGCTAGTCGAGATCGACTTGGCCGGTGCTCGGCAGATTCGGCAGAAGCGCCCCGATGCTCAGTTAGTCTTCCTGCTTCCACCTTCGTGGGAGGAGCTTGTGTCGCGATTGCGCGGACGAGGAACTGAAGATGAATTAGAGCAGACTAGAAGACTGCAGACCGCAAAAGTGGAGCTTGCAGCTGCTGACGAATTCGACGTTCAAATCGTAAATGATGAGGTAAATACCGCAGTTTCTAAGCTGGCCTCCGTTATGGGCCTGGCATAAAATAGGGCAGTTGAAGGAAAGGAATCAAATGTCCGGAATTGTCGCACATCCCGAAGGAATTACGAATCCTCCAATCGACGATCTGCTCGAGAGGGTAGATTCCAAGTATGCATTGGTTGTGTACGCAGCAAAGCGTGCCCGTCAGATCAACACTTACAACCAGCAGGTAGCGGACGGGATGATCTCTACCCCCGGGCCTCTAGTTGAGGTTTCTCCTGAGGACAAGCCGCTCGGTACCGCGCTCCGCGAGATCAATGAGGGCTTGCTGTCTATGGAGCAGGGAACCGACAAGGAATAGTCCATGGCAAATGCGCTTGTAGGAGTAACCGGAGGGATCGCGGCCTATAAGGCAGTCGGTGTTGTAAGAGCTCTTATCAAGGCCGGCTGGCATGTCCGTGTTATTCCTACTGCTGATGCTTTGCAGATGGTGGGAAAGGCCACCTGGGAAGCTCTTACCGGAGAGCCTGTGCGGACGGGCGTTTTTGAAGATGCTCAGCACGTTGACCATATTGAGGCTGCCAGGAAGGCAGATGTTGCCCTGGTCGTGCCTGCAACAGCCAACGTACTCGCAAAGATGGCTTGCGGTATAGCGGACGATCTACTGAGCACCACTTTGCTAGCACTAACGTGTCCGCTGGTAGTGGTTCCTGCTATGCACACGCAGATGTGGGAGCACCCTGCCACGCAGACTAACGTGGATACATTGCGGACACGTGGCGTTCGCGTCGTTACTCCCGCGCAAGGAGATCTATCCTCCGGCGACTCGGGCCGAGGACGTTTGCCGGATGAAGCCACAATCTTGTTCCACCTCAAAGCGGCGCTGCGGAAGCAGTCGCTGCGAGGATATAAGGCTGCCGTGTCTGCTGGTGGGACTCGCGAGCCGCTCGATCCTGTGCGGTGGATTGGAAATCGATCCTCCGGGCGCATGGGCGCTTCTATTGCTAGTGAGCTTGCTGCCGCCGGCGCTGAAGTAACCTTTGTCGGAGCAAACGTCGAAGACGCGATAGTCCCCGCTGGCACGCGAGTCGTGTCTGTCGCTAGCACAGCCGAGCTCGAGGAGGCAATGCTCGCGGCACAGGCTGAGTGTGACATTCTAGTGCAGTGCGCCGCGGTCGCTGATTTTACTCCGAAGACAGTATCCGCCGGGAAAATCAAGAAGACGCCAGCTGACACCATGGTGCTGGAACTGACTAAGAATCCAGATATTTTGGCTGAATTGGCGCAGAATAGGCGACCTGGCCAGCTGGTGGTTGGCTTTGCTGCAGAGACTGGTACTCCTACAGAGGTGGCACAGCTAGGAAAAGAGAAGGCCCGCCGCAAGGGGGCTGATCTGCTTGTTATCAATCAGGTCGGAGATACCGCCGGATTTGGCGACGTTGACACGACTATTACGCTCGTCGATGCCAAAGGTCAACAGCTTGGCAGTGCACAGGGTCCAAAAGATGTTGTTGCCCGCGCCGTTGTTGAGGAAATTAGTACTCTAGCTTCTAAGTGCTAGAAAGTCCCGCAAGTTGGGAGAGAAGATCTATGAACCGTCTGTTTACTTCTGAATCTGTTACCGAAGGCCACCCCGATAAGGTATGTGACCGGATTTCTGACGCGATTTTGGACGCTGTCTTAGAACAGGATCCCAATGCGCATCTGGCTGTCGAAACCTTGGCAACTACTGGCCAGGTTCACGTAGCAGGCGAGATTACCACTGACGCCTACGTCGAGATTCCGCAGATTGTGCGCGGAGAAGTTTCTTCCATTGGTTACACCTCTTCCGAGGTTGGTTTCGATGGCAACTCTTGCGGGGTGCTGACCTCAATTGATCAGCAAAGCCCGGATATTCAGGCGGGTGTAGAGAAGTCGTGGGAAGTTCGAGACGACCTGAGTGGCGATTACGACGCGTACGACGTGCAGGGCGCTGGTGACCAGGGCCTCATGTTTGGGTATGCGTGCGACGAGACACCTGATTTGATGCCGGCACCGATTTGGCTAGCCCATAAGCTGGCCAAGCGACTGGCTCAGGTTCGCAAAGAGAACATCGTCGAGGGGCTTCGTCCGGACGGGAAGACCCAGGTCACTGTTGCTTATGAGGGCGACACCCCTGTAGGGCTGGATACTGTAGTGGTTTCCAGCCAGCATTCGCCGGATCTCGCCCTTGCCAAGTTGCGTCCTGCAATTGTCGAGACAGTTATTGAGCCGACGTTGGCTGAGCTGGGATGGTCTATGCCCGATTCGGATTCCGTCTTTGTGAATCCCGCCGGCCTATTCACGGTAGGCGGCCCCATGGGCGATGCAGGCCTGACTGGCAGAAAGATTATCGTTGACACCTACGGGGGGTACGCACGGCACGGGGGAGGCGCCTTCTCTGGCAAGGACGCTTCCAAAGTAGACCGCTCCGCCGCATATGCACTCCGGTGGGTGGCAAAGAATGTTGTTGCGGCAAAGCTTGCCTCGCGCTGTGAAATTCAGGTTGCTTACGCAATCGGAAAAGCTCGTCCGGTAGGTTTGTGGGTAGATACTTTCGGTACTGCTACAGTTCCGGAAGAGGCACTGCAGAAGGCAGTGTCTACCGTATTCGATCTGCGGCCGGCGGCCATTATCGATGCTCTGTCGTTGAAAGAACCTGTATTCAAGGCCACCTCCTCCTACGGCCACTTCGGGCGTAGTGAGTTCAGCTGGGAGAAGACGAATAAGATCGAGGAACTGAAGGCTGCCCTATAGTTTCATCTGTCTGTGGCAGAAGCTTTAATTAAGACATGATCCAAGATGCGCTTCTGGCACTGCCGGACCCTACCCCGCGCACTGTAACAGTGCCCGGGGTAGAAAATCCTGTGGTGTCAGTTTTAGTGGATCTATCGGTGCCGCACCTCAACCGTCCTCTGGATTATGTGCTGGATGCGAAGACACGCAATGCGAAGGTCGGTGGCCTGGTCCGCGTCAATATGGCGGGGAGCCGGCACAATGGCTGGGTAATATCTCGTGGTAGCACCACAGAGCATCCAGGCAGGCTGGCACGTATTCGCTCGGTAGTTTCAACTCAACCACTACTGACAGACAGTATTTACGAGTTAGCGGTACGGCTGAGCCGCAAATACTGCGGTTCCATTGCCGGGATCCTAGCTGAGGCTATTCCTAAGCGACATGCGCGTACTGAAGGTAGCTTTGTGCCTAACGAAGCGGACTTTCCCGATCTGCAGATTCGTAGCGACGTTTTTGCCGGTACCGATAGTGGCAAGGCGCTGTGTTCTCGTCTGCAAGCTGGGCAGTCTCCTAGAGCATTGGTAATGGGGATGCCCCCGTCGGGCGAACAGGGCTGGGTTGGTCAATACATAGCGCTCGTTGCCTCGACGCTTGCCTCGAAGCGAACTGCCCTGGTGATACTTCCTACAGCCTCTCAGGTAAAGTACTTCTCCACAATGCTGGAGCAGGCCGGAATTGATCATCTAAGAATGGGCTCCGGGCTCTCCGATGCACAACGCTATAGGGCTCACCTGGTCTGCCTAAGTGGAGGCACAAAGGTTGTTGTGGGGACCAGAAGCGCAATCTGGGCTCCACTTTCGGATCTTGGACTAATAGCAATTTGGGATGAGGCGTCCGATAGCTTGGAGGGCAGACGCAGTCCCTATCTGCATGCACGCACAATTGCCGTCGAACGTGCCGCACTTGCCCAATGCGGTCTAGTTCTTGGGGGATATGCTCGCTCTGTCGAGGCACACATGCTACTAGAGTCTGGCTGGTGTGCTTCCGTAACTCCTCTTAGGGAAGTGCTGCGGTCGCACACCTGTATCAACGAGGCGCCAACGGACCAGGAACTGGAGGCTTATGGCCCAAGCGGTCACATGCGCATTCCGCCTCCAGCACATAAATTGCTTGCTCGTGGACTCGAGCATGGGCCAGTGCTGATTCAGGCACCTCGGGAGGGCTACGTTCCGGTCACGGCTTGCGTCGATTGCGGTTCACTTGCAAGGTGCCAGGAGTGCTCTGGGCCGCTTTCGCTTTCTGGTGCCGGAATGTTGTCCTGTAACTGGTGCGGTAAGACGAATCCTAACTATCACTGTCCCGAGTGTGGATCGGCGCGAATCCGTTCTCGAAAAGTTGGGGCTCGTCGCGTTGGCGAAGAACTTGGCAGAGCATTTCCCGGAGTTACAGTTACTGTTTCTGGGGCGGCTAGGGCGGTTGTAGAAGAGATAGATGCCCAGCCTCGCCTTGTTGTTGCGACGCCGGGTGCTGAGCCAGTTGCCGAAAGGGGCTACTTTGCGGCTGTATTACTGGATGGGGCAGCCACGGCGGGGCGGCCAGAACTGTGGGCTCCCACTGAGGCTCTTAGACGCTGGTTTAATGCGGCCGCGTTAGTGCGTCCAGAGGGGAGGACTCTTCTTCTGGGAGCTGTAGATAGAGCACTGGCCGGAGCGTTTATTCGCTGGGATGGGCCCGGATGGGCCCGCAGAGAATATGAAGAGCGAAAAACTTTGGACTTACCGCCCGTGAACTGGATGGTTGCTGTTGATGGCGGTCAGGAGGCAGTTGAAGAGCTGCTCGCACAGCTGAAGGAATCTCCCCTCCAGCTAAAGTACGAGGTGCTTGGGCCGCTTCCTACAAGCAATGGGGTACGTGCATTGCTACGCAGTCATCTCGGCGAACATATGCAATTGATGACCGCGTTAAATGGCGTTCAGGCCAGTCGTAGTGCTGCTCGAAAGCAGAAAGTGCGCGTCCAAGTCTCGCCGGCAGATCTATGGTCGGTACACTAGCTTAGTGCGTTTAATTTTTGCTGGAACTCCTGATACTGCGCTGCCATTGCTAGAGGCAGTTGCCGCCCTAGAAGATCACGAAATCGTAGGTGTGCTCACCCGCCCGGATGCGCCTAGAGGACGGTCGAAGAAACTTCGTCCCTCTCAAATAGCGAAGAGGGCGGAAGAACTATCTATCCCCGTGTATAAACCGGCAACATTGAAAGATGAGGCTGCTCATCAATTGCTGGATTCATTGCATGCGGATCTGGCAGTGGTTGTTGCGTATGGGCAAATTATTCCGCCGCCAGCACTAGCACAGCTCCCCAAAGGCTGGATAAACGTGCATTATTCGCTGCTGCCCAAGTGGCGCGGGGCAGCGCCGGTGGAACGTGCTATCGAAGCGGGGGAGCGCGAAACGGGCGTAAGCATTTTCCAAATTGAAGAGGGCCTGGACACCGGCCCAATCTGGGACAAGCAAGAAGTCCCCATTTCCCCCTCTACTGATACCCCGCAACTGTTTGAAGCCTTGAATGTGAAAGCAGCCCAGATGATTGGGCACGTACTCGCTAAGATTGCCGATGGAAATGAGGCCCCTCTGCCACAAGAAGGAACGTCCTCTTATGCGAAGATGTTCAATAAGGCAGCTCAGCAAGTTGACTGGCAGCGCCCGGCTGAAGAGGTAAGCGCGAAGATCCGTGCCTTTACTCCAGGGGCATGGTCGACCCATCAGGGGACTCGTATGAAAATTGCCAGTCCAACTATCACAGCTAAGACCTTGCCGGCGGGGGCAATCCAGGCGACAAAAAAGCAGCTTTTCGTAGGCACCGGCACCGAGGCGCTCGAAATTGGGCAGGTTGCGCCAGCTGGTAAATCTTGGATGAGTGGGGCGGCTTGGGCTAGAGGAGCACACCTTGATGCTTCCTCAAAGATGGAGGAGAAATGAGCTATAGAGCTAAAGCTAAGAGGCTGGATCCAGCTCGTGAGGCTGCTTTTGAGGTCTTGTGTGCTGTAGATGAGCGCGATGCCTATGCCAATTTGCTATTGCCGAAGGTCTTGAGCCGCAAGCGGGTAAAGGGGCGCGATGCTGCATTTGCAACAGAGATTACCTACGGCACGTTGCGCGAGATGGCTCGTCTGGACGCGATTATTTCAAGTGCTAGCTCCAGGCTGGTTTCGAAGCTAGGTTTACCGGTTCGGGCTCTTTTGCGCATCGGTGCCTATCAGCTCCTTTATATGCGTGTGCCCGCACATGCTGCAGTCGCCGAAACAGTAGACCAGGCGCGGGTACACACCTCTGATGGGCCAGCCAAGTTGGTAAATGCTGCGCTTCGCCGAGTCAGCGAGCGCGACAATGAAGAATGGGATAATCGCATAACGCAGGGCAAAAGTGAGCAGCAGGCTTTAGCGATCTGTTCATCCCACCCGGAGTGGATTGTGGGTGCCATAGCGGAAGCGGCTAAAGCTGCAGGCAGGGCAGATGCGCTAGCAGACATCTTGTATGCGGATAATGAATCTCCGTATGTTACTCTGTGCGCCCGTCCTGGACTGATCGATCGGGAAAGGCTGGCCGATATTGCCGAGGACGAGCTTAATACCAATGTTGCCTTCTCGGATATCTCACCGTGGGCAGTAATTCTGCAGCACGGTGATCCCGCGCTGCTTGAACCTATCCAGAGGGGATACGCGGCAGTGCAGGATGCGGGGTCGCAACTAGTAGCTGGCTTACTTGCCGAGGCTCCCCTCGGAGGGACAGACGACCGCTGGTTGGATATGTGCGCTGGCCCTGGGGGAAAGGCGGGTTTGCTAGGCGCGTTGGCGGCACAGCGAGGCGCACGTCTGCTGGCAAACGAGATTACCCCACACCGGGCAGAGTTGGTTCGGCAGAACGTTCAATCTCTCAATAACGTCCAGGTGCAGGTGGCAGACGCCCTCGACTTGGAAGGCGAGGGCTTCGACAGGATCTTGTTAGATGCCCCCTGCACCGGTCTCGGCTCGCTGCGCCGACGGCCAGAAGCCCGCTACCGCAAATCTAACTCCGATCTAGCGAAGTTGACCGGGCTGCAGAGGAAACTGCTGCGTAAGGGCCTTGAAATGCTCCGCGGCGGCGGGGTACTTTGTTACGCCACCTGCAGCCCCCACGTGTGGGAAACCCGACTGGTCATTGCAGAGGTGCTAGCGGACCGCAGCGACATTGAAATAATTGATGCTGCCCAGGTCGCAAAGGATATTTCGGGAGTAGAACTAGGTAACGGACCAATGCTGCAGCTATGGCCTGACAGAGATGAAACCGATGCCATGTTCGCCGCACTTTTGCGGAAGAAAGGTTAGCCTAGATACATGACTACGATTTCTCCCTCAATTCTCAATTGCGATATAGCCGACCTACGCGGCGAGCTGGCGAAGATCAAGAATGCTGATTATGCCCACGTTGACGTGATGGACAACCATTTCGTCCCAAATCTGACATGGGGATTGCCGGTGGTGGAATCGGTAGTAAAAACAGGTATTTTGCCCGTTGATGCCCACCTGATGATCGAAAATCCTGACGTGTGGGCGCCGCAATATGCCGAGGTCGGGTGTGCGTCGGTAACCTTCCATGCGGAGGCTGCGGCAGCGCCTCTTCGACTGGCAAAAGAGATCCACAAGCTAGGGGCAAAGGTGGGGCTTGCGCTAAATCCTGCCACTCCGTTCGAGCAGTTCCAGGACGTGTTGGGCTACTTTGACATGATCCTGTGTATGACGGTGGAACCCGGCTTTGGGGGGCAGTCGTTCATAAGCGAGGTGCTGCCAAAAATTCGCCGGGCCCGCAAGGCTATTTCGGCTGCGGGTGTGCAAGTATCAATCCAGGTCGATGGCGGGGTATCCCGGAAGACCATTGAGCAGGCTGCCGATGCAGGTGCTGACGTATTTGTTGCTGGTTCTGCTGTGTTCGGTGCTGAGGACGCTGACAAGGAGATTTCCGCGTTGCGCTCACTGGCCGAGGGGCACTGCCACTGAGCTTTAGCTCAATGCGTAGTTGCCTGCGGCCCAACCGCTAACAAATATCGCTGCGTCCTCTTCCAAGCTGCGGCCCATCGTGCGGAGCCTAACGGGCG
The DNA here is from genome assembly GCF_030217145.1 of Winkia sp. UMB3158. Classification (NCBI taxonomy): domain Bacteria; kingdom Bacillati; phylum Actinomycetota; class Actinomycetes; order Actinomycetales; family Actinomycetaceae; genus Winkia; species Winkia sp. UMB3158. Next base: position 148,223 of record NZ_JASONH010000004.1, read on the forward strand.
AGTCCTGTAAGAGCTCGTAGGCACCGCTGGCGTCGACCTCGCGAATGTGGTGGCGGCCAGCACAGGCCTGAGCAACTTGCTTGGCTACCAGGGCATCGAATCCTTCTGGCATGTTGTCTAGAGTGGCGAAAGAGGGGAGCGGAAGGTCTACCCCCACCTGCGTAAGGTCGGCTAAGACAGTGTGGGTATGGTGAGAAAGCCCCAGATGGCGGTTGCGCTTGTCCGCTCCGGAGATGCGCAGCGCGGCAATCGGGCGGGCCCCCAGCACAGCAGCCGCAGTCAAGGTCCAGGCTACGTCTACTCCGGAAAAACCGAACTCGGTGTCGCCCCCCAAATTTCCCGGCCCTTGCGAGACAACTATCAGGTCTGCAGATAGGGCAGCGGCTGCCACCTGTAGCGCTGAAGGAATAGAAACGGCTTCGTAGGTGCCGCCCCAAGCCTGTCCAGCGGTGACTGTCCCACATAACCAATTTGCGCGCACAAGCTCCGCTACTTGCATGGACAAAGGAAGCGGGAGGGCGGCCCCGTCTGTCATCACGTACGCAATTCTTGCGTCCGCCTTCGCTGCCCGCGCTCCGGAGATAATGGCGGGCAGCTGTGAGTGGAGGTCTGCCGCCACTACTGGAACATTCTCAATGCGAGTGAGCTTGTCATGCGTTGGCGACCCTTGTTCGTCGGCTGCCGAAACCATCACCTGGGTAGGCATGTACCGTGCCTTTACCATGTGGCCGTTAGGCAAATAGTCTGATGGAAGAGCGGAGAGGTTGGTGACAACACTTGCCTGCCCACCGGTGCCTAGACGTTTGGCGAGGGCGGAGCATTCCAGACGCAGACGGTCGCCTACCTTTACCGGCCCTACAATGCGGTCATAGGCGAGTGCGTGTAACCGCTGCCCTTTTCCTATCAGGGTTGCATTTGTAGGCGCGGAGTCTACTTCCACTTCAAAGATGCCCGCGCCTTCCCATGTACGAACGATGTTTACAACCACGCCATCTCGATAGATCATAAAGCTCATTTTAGGCGGTAGTGTAAGTACGTGACAGATTTCAGAGTGAAGGGTACTGAACGGGTAGCGAATTTGCTCGTTACCTTAGTCAATGCGCCTACTAAAGGAATAACCAAGGCAGCACTTTTGGAGTCGGTTGCGGGGTATACCCCAGCAGATGAGCGCACTTTTGAACGTGACAAGAAGACCTTGGTGGATGCGGGGATTGCACTTAAAATCCGCCAGGACGAGGTTTTTACAAACGAGACCTACTATTCGGTGGATTTAGCGAGTTCGGATTTGAAATTGGATTCGCTGGAGGCAGCGGTAGTGCTGGCCGCCATCCGCATGTGGTCGGATGATGCCGGCTGGAACGTCTCTCAGGTTGAATCGAAGGTGCCCGATGCCGCTCCAATTGACGTGCCGCAGTGGCATGTTTCAGGTACTGAATCTCTTACAGGCTTTATGGAGGCGCTGGTAGCGGGCCGCTCGGTTAGCTTCAAATACCGCAAGGGGAGCGGTGAAACTGAAGTACGGCACGTCGATCCGTGGCGGTTGCGTGCGAAGGATGGCGCTTGGTACCTACTCGGCTATGACCACGATCGTGATCGCGTGCGTACGTTTCGAGTGTCTCGGGTTATTGGAGAACCGACGCCGGGAGCGGTCATCTCGCATCCTGCTTCTGACGCGGTAGTGGATGCTTTCGAGATAGCCCCACTGGTTGCTATTGCTCCCGGTAGTGAGCATGCTTTACGGATGCGAGGTACGCGCCGGCCTGCTGACGAGCGAACCCCGGAGGGGTGGCAGAACTACTTACTTGAAGAGGACGATTTCCTAGCTTGGCTGGGGGATCTGGTTGAGTGCGGCCCCAACGTTGTGGTGCTAGCTCCCAATCGGCTACGACAAGAGGTAATTGCCCATTTTAAGAAGATGGTGGATGATGCCTAGTATTTCCAGTTCGAAGCACATTGTGCGCTTTGTATCCATTTTGGCCTATCTGCAGGCACACCCGGGCACTACCTTGCGTGAGCTTGCTAAGGCATTTGACACTGACGTGCGAGGAATGCGCAGAACACTTACTACTCTGGTAGGAGTTGGCCGCGGCTCCAGAGCGTACTGGGAATCGATAGTCGTGGACATTCCCTCCGACCCGGATGACGAAGTAAATGTTGACGACGACCAAGGAATTACCCGTGCCCTTGCGCTTAGTGCCACTGAAGCGGCAACGATTCTTGCGGGGCTGACAGTACTAGCTGAAACTCCGATACCGGAATTTGCTGAAATCGCCCGCAGAGCTGCAGCGAAAATCTCTGCTGCTGGTCTTGGAAAGGCCGAGGTATCAACTTCCCGCACGCCCCCTAGGATTGGCCAATTAGGCGGAATGGTGCAGCAGGCTCTAAACCAGGGCAACAACGTGCATCTGCGGTATGTAGACCGTGCTGACAAAGTAACCGAAAGAACGGTAGAACCTTGGCAATTGGAGCACTCTTACGGGCAGTGGAAGCTTGACGGTTGGTGTCAACTGGCCAACGCACCCCGGAGTTTCCGGCTAGATCGAATACTCGACCTAGAAATACTGGACGAGCCAATCGCGACGGATCGGTCTGAGCGAGTCGAGAGGCCTCCATTGCTTGAAGTCACGATGGTGATAGATCGCGAGCTGGGATGGCTGTGCGATACGGTCCCATCCAGGGTGCTTGCCCGTCATGAAGACGGAGCAATTGAGCTATCTTTGGTGGTGCGGGACGTCGAGTGGTTTACCCGACTCTTGCTACGACTTGGCAGCGGCATCCGCGAGGTAGATCAGAAGCTATTTGCGCAGGCGGCTACCGATCGCGCAAGAAAAGCACTAGCTTTATACAGATAGGGCAGAATTTATGGTTATTGTATGGATCTTGCTGGTACTGGCTGCCATCATCGTGCCAATTTTGCTTACGCTCAGGCTGTGGGGCAAGTTCCGGCAGTTGCTGGCTGTTGTTCCGTCTTTATTTGAAGCGCTCGTGCCGATGCCGGAGCCATCCCGCCCTCCACGTCACTGCGCACCTGGCGCAGTCGCAACTAGCACCCAGATCCGTGACTGTCAGGTTGCCCGGATGCAGATTCGCCTGAAGAGGCGCGAGGCAAGAGCGCGCCGCAGCGAGCAGGCTCTGCACAGATGGCATAGCATTGGCCTGACGGATTAGGGATATGACAAAGCACAGGCGTAGACGAAAACGAACCGAGCAGACTCTGCCACCAGAGCCCTCTGCTGCGGAAAGGTACCTTGCCTTTAAGAAGCGGCAGGAAAGGAAGTCGACGCTGTTGGGTCGATTCGAGGGCGGGCTCAACTTTGAGCTGGACGATTTCCAGGTATCCGCCTGCGAGGCAGTCGAAGCTGGTAGGCCAGTACTTGTTGCTGCTCCTACCGGGGCGGGCAAGACTATTGTTGGCGAATTCGGCATTGAACGTGCGCTCTCATTAGGCAAGAGGGCCTTCTACACAACCCCAATCAAGGCATTGTCTAACCAGAAATTCGCCGACTTTTGTAGGAAGTGGGGACGAGATCGGGTAGGCCTCCTCACCGGAGACACGGTAGTAAACGGCGATGCTGACGTGGTAGTAATGACCACCGAAGTACTGCGCAATATGCTTTACCAGAGGCATCGCGCGCTGACAGGTCTCGGGGTAGTAGTGCTTGACGAAGTACACTACCTGGCTGATCGCTTCCGCGGTCCTGTCTGGGAAGAGGTAATCCTGCACACGCCTGAAGAGGTGCAGATCATCTCTATTTCTGCCACCGTCTCTAACGCTGAAGAATTTGGGAAGTGGCTAGAAGAGGCAAGAGGCGACTGCGCTGTAGTAGTTTCGGAGCAGCGACCAATTCCGCTGAAGCAACATATGCTGGTCGGCGATCGACTCTACGACTTATACAGGCGTGGCTCGAACCGTCCTAATTCTGCTTTGACAGATGCGGTTGCGCGTTCTTTGGAGCGTAGGCCGAGGGTGTTCCCGGAAGATAATATGTTGACGCTGGCGAAACATGATCTACTTCCAGCGATCTTTTTCATCTTCTCTAGAGCAGGTTGCGATAGGGCCGTCTCGTATTGTTTGCGGGCTAAGATCTCTATAACTACTCCCGACCAGCGTAGACGGCTGGCGCAAATTGTAGAGGACGTCGAGGACCGTATCCCTGCAGAGGATCATGCGGTGGTTGGACTGGACAAGTGGGCCAGAGCATTACTCAGTGGCTATGCTGCGCATCATACTGGCTTGTTGCCAGCTCTGAAGGAGGCGGTCGAACTCGCCTTCTCGGAGGGCCTACTCGGAGCCGTGTTTGCTACCGAAACCCTTGCGCTCGGTATCAACATGCCAGCACGGTCGGTGGTAATAACCCAATTGAGAAAGTGGAATGGCTCGGACCATGTAATGCTTACTCCCGGGCAATACACGCAGTTGACCGGGCGGGCAGGAAGACGCGGAATTGACGTTGTAGGGCATGCGGTAGTTCCCTATCAGATCGGAGCAGAGCCTGCGATTGTTGCCTCTTTGGCTTCTAAACGTACGTATCCGCTAATTTCCGCTTTCCGCCCTACGTACTCGATGGCGGTCGGACTACTTGAACATATGGATCTAGAGGCCGCGAAGGCGACTATGGAAAGATCCTTTGCCCAGTTCCAGTCCGATCTAAAAGCCAGAAAAAATGCGCTCAAGGCACGTAGCTGGAAAGAACAGATGGATGCCGCCGAGGGCGACCTGCACTGCTCTAGGGGTGACTTCAAGGAATATGCTTTGGCTAGGCAGGAACTGTCGAGGGCGCAAAAATCTGCTGCTAAAGCTTTGAACCGGGCTCGCCATGCTAGAACTAGGCAGGTCATTCTTGAGCTTGATCGCGGAGACGTAGCACAGTTGAAGATTGGCAAACGCTTTCGGGCGGCGCTAATTCTAAGTGGTGCTAAACATCATGGCGTACCTACTTTGGTAGCTCTTACTGACGACGCCAAAATCAGGCATATTAGCGCCGACGATGTTCCTTCGGGAATAGCTAGAGTCGGCCACATGAAGATTCCCCCTTCGCTGACAGGTCGTAAGCCACGAGACCGGAAAGAACTAGCCTCGCGCCTTCGCCACGATGGGCGAGCAGGCAAGTTTAAGGCTCGCAGGGAGGCGGAGCCCGAGCTACAGAATTTTGATCGGCTAAAGCGCAAGATCCAGAATCATCCTTGCAACAGTTGTCCAAGGCGCGAGGAGCACTATTCCAAGTCTCGAGCCTGGGTGCGCGCCAAGACTGAATACGAACGTCTGCTGTCCAAGGTGAATGAACAAACGGGCGCACTAACCGATCGTTTCGCAGGAGTATGTGCTGTTCTCAGAGAGTTCGGTTACCTTTCCGAGTCTGAAGTAACCGAGCAGGGCAGAGTTCTGGCAGGAATCTACTCCGAGCACGATTTGCTGCTTGCTCAGTGTCTAAAAAACGACGTATTTGCTGGTCTGAGCGCTGCGAATCTGGCCGGTGCCGTCAGTGCCTGTATATATGAAACCCGGACTGAAGCAGTTACTCCTCTTACCCATCTGCCCGGGCAGCTGCGCGGTGCTCTGGCGAAGATTGAGGCCCAACAGGCCCGGATCGAACGAGCTGAACAAGCGAATTCTTTGCCGCCCTCGGAATGGTCTTCGGCCGGACTAGCCGGAGCCATTGCAGCATGGGCAAACGGAGCATCTCTAACTACTACTCTCGATAGCACTGACAAGATGCCGGCTGGCGACTTCGTCCGATGGGCAAAAATCCTGCTTGATGTTTTAGGCCAGCTCCGTCTCGTAGCCGATCCGGCCATTGCTCGCAAGGCACAGTCAGCAGCCGATCTAATTCGCCGTGGGGTAGTGGCATGGACCGAGTATTAAAGCCAAGACGAGGCTTCTTGACCTACGCCAAAGCACTTGTATTAGCAGTTGGCGGCGGTATTGGGATGTATTTGGCATTCCCTCCTACCGGAGCTTGGTTCCTGATGCCGCTCGCACTGGGGGCGCTGTATTGGTGTACTCGTGAACATGGAGCCACTGTTGCTGGACTATCCGGTTTAGCCTGGTCTTTAGCTTTTTTCTTGCCTCACATTGAGTGGATTTCTAAATCGGTAGGGTGGATAGGCCCTTGGGTCGCCCTTGCCACGATTGAATCAGTTTTCGTTGCGGTATGGGCAATCGGTAACTGCTGGCTTACTCGGTGGTTGAAGGCAGATATATCGAAGACGATAGTTGGAGCAATCACCTGGGCCGGCTTCGAACAACTTAGAGGGCACATGCCCTGGGGCGGATTCCCATGGGGATACGCAGCATTCGGACAAGTAGATTCTCCGCTAGCGAATCTAGCCCCGTACGGCGGGGAAGTAGCGGTGAGTGCTCTGACCTTCGCGATAGGCGCCCTCGCGTTCACAGCCATCTCTACTGGACTGTCCCTTCTTGCCCGTCTCGGCACCGTACTAGTTTGCATTGGCCTGATTATTTTTCCTGCTGCTGTGCCCATGCCCTCGGCTTCGCCAGAGGGAACACTCACAGTCGGCGCTGTGCAGGGCAATATTGCTCGACCAGTCGAAGCTACCTACGCCGAGGAAGGCAAAGTTACAGGCGCTCATCTGGCCCAGACCAAGGCTCTTGCCGAGCCGGTAGACCTAGTGCTGTGGGGCGAGCAGGCGGCAGATCGGGATCCCCGGTTAAATCGGACTACAGGACAGATGGTGGGGGAGGCAGTCCGGAGCGTTGGCGTACCTATCGTTGTTGGGGCTATCCGTTACCAGAATGGCCTGCGCTATAACGACCACTATGTGGCTTATCCCGATGGTTCCTTCAGTGCCCCCTACACCAAGCAGAGACCCGTTCCTTTTGGCGAATATATTCCGTTTCGGAATATACTGCGCAATTGGTTCTCGGATGTGGATCGCATCCAAACTGATATGGCGCCGGGAGCGGGACCAGCGATCCTGGATGTAAAAGGACTAAAGCCGGTGAGACTAGCCGAAGCTATTTGCTTTGAGGTGGCGATCGACCAGATAGTTCGCCAGGGGATAAACGCGGGAGGAACACTTCTGGCTGTCCCTACTAATAACTCCTCATTTGGATTTTCTGCAGAATCTACCCAACAGTTGCAAATGTCCCGGTTTCGGGCTTTGGAATACCATCGTGCTACCGCCCAAGTGTCAACAAACGGTGTGTCCGCGCTGATATTGCCAGACGGTACCGTTGCCCAGCAGTCGCAGCTTTTTACGGCGGATACCTTGATTGCGAAGTTGCCGCTTCACAGCGACATTACTCCTGCCGCAAAGATCGGGGGCAGGGTACAGCTGGCAGCAATGGTTCTGGCAGCTAGCCTTTGGGTTATCAGTGCAGCAGTCGTGTATACGCGAAAAAGTAGGAGAAATCGTGCCTAAGGAAGTAGTTATCGTCCCTACGTACAATGAGGCCGAGAATCTGCCCATTCTGTTGGAGCAGCTTTCGAAGCTGCCTCTTGACGTGCTGGTGGTAGACGATGACTCTCCGGATGGCACAGGAAGAATTGCGAAAGCTTTTGCCAATACGTTCGAGCGCATATTTCTGCTTTCGCGGCATACGAAAGAGGGACTAGCACCCGCTTACCGGGCTGGTTTCGACTGGGCTATTGAACGCGATTACGACTTGATAGCGCAGATGGATGCCGATGGTTCTCACCGTGTACAAGATCTTGAGCGAATTATTGCTCGGGCGCATCAGGCTGATCTGCCCGCACTCGTTATTGGTTCGCGATGGATCCGCGGTGGCAGGGTAGTGGGGTGGCCAAAATGGCGTGAACTGCTATCAAGAGCCGGAAATCTGTATATCAGGGCGATGCTTTCGCTGCCCGTTGCTGATGCCACAGCTGGCCTCAGAGTTTATTCTGCCGAGGCATTCGCGCTGCTCAAACCACAAACTAGCGGGTATGTCTTTCAGACTGAGCTTACTAGAGCCGTACACAAAGCCAATTTGCGCGTTGCTGAGGTGCCGATTGTCTTCCCGCAACGTCGCAGTGGTTACTCGAAGATGTCTTCCAGAATATTTTGGGAATCTCTTGTGCAGGTAACCAGGTGGGCCTTTGCAAAATAATTAATGGAGGGCGGTAAGCCCTCCATTAATTATGTAAGTTTTACTAGCGTCGCCTGTAGTGGACGCCTTCACGTAGTCTTCCTTCGTGCAACATCTTCAATTGCTCGTCTAGCAGAACCTGTAGCTCTTCAAGGCTGCGACGTTCAAGCAGCATGTCCCAGTGGGTACGCTGCGGCTTTGACGGCTTTTCGTCCTTTGGCTTGGATGCGCCCTGAAGAAGCGCCTGCTGGCCAGTCTTAGATTCCCACACAGCCGGCGGTTCGGCCTCAGACGAAAACGGGACAGTAAAAGTTTCACCGGTAAGAGGAACTACGTAGGTCGCCTCAATGCGGTCGGCGAAAACAACCCCATCTTCAGTCTCAAGAGATTTTGAACCAATGGAAGTACCACGGAGTGCGCGATCAGCCATGCATCGTCCTTTCTATCAATCTATGTAATTGTACAGGGCTTACATAAGAGAGGCGAACCAGCTCGCAAGTGCCGCTATAGGTAAATGCCGATAATGTACATTATGTACTTTTAGGGTTAACTGTGCTTCCTTAATATACGGGTAACGCTTAGAACCCGCACCACCCCGTCCACTCGGAACTTGATCTCATAGCCTCCGAACGTAAAACCGTAGATGCGCTCTGGATCGCTATGATAAGCAGGCCGTGGGTCTTCGGCGAGCACTGCAGTCAATTTGTCCACGTAGGCGCTAGGCAGACTTGCAGTTATCTGCGGATCAATAATTACCTCGTACGTAGCTTTCGCCTTTTGTGTAAACCCGAATCGAGCATCTTCGTGCACATCCTCGCGCACATAAGGCTTCACATCAAAGATGGGCGTTCCGTCCAGCAAATCCGCACCGGCCACCACTAGTTCGCCAGCCTTTACGGCTTCAAGCCTTACAGAGGAAAGCCCAAGGCGATTTGGGCGAAATGGCGACCTGGTAGCGAACACGCCTATGCGTTCGTTACCTTCCAATCGCGGAGGGCGAACCATGGGCGCAAATCCGTCGCGCTCAGGCACTTCAGAGAACTGCCAAATAAGCCAAAGATGAGAAAACCCAGCGATCCCTCGCACCGCTTGCTCGGAGGCAAATTCTGGCTCAAATACGATCCGCGCGCGTAGCTGGCCAACCCTGCCCGCTTGTCTAGGAATGCCGAATTTTTGGGGAAATTCCGTTCGTGCATACGCAATTGGACGCAATGAAAAACCTGTCTTTCTATAAGTTGGCGCAATGGCGCTCATAAATTAGCTTGGTCCTTAGATTAGAGGCTATGATTCAGAGGAAAAGGGATTTTCTTAGCGAAGCAGAAATGTCGATATATAAGCAATTATTCTCCATTCCGGGAGCTGCACGTTTTTCCATGGCGGGCGCGTTGGCGCGCTTCCCCATGGCAATGACCAACCTGGCGGTCATCATGATGATTACCGCCATGTACAAAGACTACGCATTTGCCGGGCGACTTTCTGCTGTCGCTGCCGTGAGCTTCGCAATTATGGTCCCCCAGCTATCCAGGCTTGTGGACATTTACGGGCAGGCGAAGATCATGTTCCCGTCCGTTCTAATTTCGGCCGCTTCCTTCGGAGGGCTCGCTTTTACTGCCCACCATGCTGGCCCCAGGCCGTTGCTTTACCTACTTACTATTATGGGTGCCGGTTTTTCCGGCTCCATTGGTGCGCTCGTGCGTGCCCGCTGGGCTTACGTACTGAAGGAACCGGGAAAGCTGCAAAGCGCGTTTGCATTGGAGGCTACTCTAGACGAGGTAATCTTCATCGTTGGCCCGGTCCTAGCGACATTTATGGCTACCGAGATTCACGGAACGGCTGGCATCTATGGCACCGCGATTGTCTCTGTGATCGGTGCTTTTCTGCTCTTCCCGCAGCGGTCTACTGAACCAATTCCATCAGGCCGAAAGCCTGCCCCCACTACTCCATCGAAGCCACTGCTGAAGAACCGCACTCTGCTGATGCTGATGATTGTCTACATTGCCATGGGGGCAATTTTCGGGGCGCTGGATGTCTCGTGCGTTTCCTTTGCAAACGAGAATGGATGGCCGTCCGGTTCGGGGGTAATTCTTGCCGCTATGTCGGTTGGCTCGCTCATTGCAGGCTTGGTTTACGGCGCCCGCAGCTGGAAGCCATCTATTCTGAGGCTTTACCTATTTGGGGTCATCTTCCTAGGGGTGGGCTGTTCGGTCCTCCCCTTTGTGCCCGGGCTCTTCTGGTTTATGGTGACTGTTTTTATAACCGGTTCTGCCTTCTCACCTACCGCTACCAACGTCATGACCATGGTCTCGCAGGCAGTGCCTGGATCAAGACTGACGGAGTCAATGGCCTGGATGGTTACCGCTTCGAACGTCGGTGCTTCCATCGGTTCAGCTATCGGTGGCCAGGCAATCCAATCTGCTGGGGCCCACGGTGGTCTAATGACCGTGGCGTCTGCAGGGTGGATCATGGTCGTGCTGGCACTAATAACCGCACCATACCTGCGGAAGACCCGGAATAACGCGCTGCGAGTACTGTAGTAGTCCACTCTATACGGACGTAGGAATAAAATCACAGCAAAAATATTTGGGAAACTTATAAGCTGTTAGCCAAACTTGGGGTAAGAACGTTAGGAGCCCCAATGGCAACCGTAAAACACCCCGTCAATCAAGTTCCTGCGCCAGGCAAACTGGTAATGCTCGGCTTACAGCACGTATTAGCGTTCTATGCCGGCGCCGTAATTGTTCCCCTTCTAATTGCCCAGTCACTAAAACTGGACACTGCCACAACTATTCACCTGATTAACGCGGACCTGCTTACCTGCGGGTTGGCTACCATTATTCAGTCTGTTGGCATAGGTAAATGGGTTGGTGTCCGCCTTCCTATAATTCAGGGCGTCACTACCACTGCCGTGGCGCCAATCATCGCAGTCGGCTTGGGCGTGACCTCAGGTAAAGGCGGAGTTGCTTCACTACCAGCAATCTATGGAGCCATTATCGTCTCGGGCCTGTTCACCTTCTTCGCTGCTCCCCTATTTGCGAAGCTGCTGAAGTACTTCCCGCCGGTAGTAACTGGTTCAGTACTTTTGGTGATGGGTACTTCCCTACTTGCAGTATCGGCGAACGACTTCACGAACTATGCCGAAGGCACGCCGAAGATCCGCGATCTGGCATATGCCTTCGGGACGCTCGCAGTTATTGTCTTGGTACAGCGATTCCTCCATGGGTTCCTAGGCACCATCGCCGTGCTTATTGGGCTTGTCGGCGGCACCGCAGTAGCTCTCATACTCGGAGATGCAAATCTGGATAAGGTCGCTGGTGCCAATCTGTTCGGAATCACTACCCCCTTCTACTTCGGAATACCGCAATTCAATCTGTCGGCGATCATTTCTTTGATCATCGTCATGATCATTACCATGGTCGAGACTACCGGTGACGTGTTTGCCACAGGCGAGATCGTCAACAAGCGAATCCGGAAGATTCACATCACCCGCGCCCTGCGAGCTGATGGACTGTCTACGCTGCTCGGCGGCGTTATGAACTCTTTCCCCTATACCTGTTTCGCGCAGAACGTTGGGCTGGTTCGTATTACTCGAGTCAAGTCGCGATGGGTTGCTGCGGCAGCTGCGGGTTTCATGATTCTGCTTGGGCTTATTCCCAAGGCGGGTGCAGTTGTAGCTTCGATCCCCTCGCCCGTCCTGGGAGGAGCCTCGCTCGCGCTGTTTGCCAACGTCGCCTATGTCGGTCTGCAAACAATTGCGAAGACTGATCTTTCGGATAACCGCAATGCAGTCATAGTCACCACTGCCCTTGGGCTGGCTATGCTTGTCTCATTCAAGCCAGATATTGCGAATGCTTTCCCCGCATGGGCGCAGATCTTCCTCTCTTCCGGTATGACTATCGGCGCTATTGCAGCGATTGTACTCAACCTGCTGTTCTTCCACGTAGGCAAGCAGAAGAGCACTACTGTGGCCGAGGACGCGCAAGGACGAGGGGTTTCTATTGAAGAAATCAACCAGATGAGCAAGGACGACTTTGTTGCGACTTTGCGATCCCTGTTCAACAACAAGACTTGGCCGCTCGAGGAAGCCTGGCAGTCTCGCCCTTTCAAGAATGCCGTTGAACTGCGTGCGGCCATTCAAACTGCCGTACTCACGAGTGCAGAAGAACTGCGGGAAGATCTGATTCACGACTACCCGGACATGGCTCAGCTGATCTTGGCTTCTCCGGAAGAGGCTGCAATTATTGCTCGTGACCGTGGCTCACTCGGCCTCGAACGGTTGGATGATACTAAGAAGGCAAAGCTCGAATCTGTCAGTCAGGAATACCAACAGCGTTTCCACATGCCTTTCGTTGCCTGCCTTGGAACTGCGGATACGGTAGATTCAATTATTTCCGAGGGCGTCCGCCGGTTGGAGAACTCCCCCGAACAGGAGCACCGGGTGGCCCTAAGCCAGATTGTCGAAGTGGCCAATGATCGTTTCGACATACTGATGGCAAACGCCAATCCTATTCGCTCCGCTTGGGATCGAAAGTTCACCCAGGTAGAAGAGGACTAAAAGCAATATAAATGGATCCCGCAGGAATTAGCCTGCGGGATCCATTTATATTCAGTTTATGATTAGCCGGCGTGCTTTTGTGCTCTGCGTAGCGCCAGCTCGTCTACTACGTCAGCCCCCTGCGCTGCATCGGAAGGAAGCTCAGACAAAGTACCTTCGACCTCGCGCCAAACACGTCCCACTGCGATGCCGAATACTCCCTGTCCACCCTGGACAAGATCGATAACCTCATTAGCAGAAGTGCAAACGTACACAGATGCGCCGTCCGACATGAGCGTTATCTGGGCTAGGTCTTCGACTCCCCATTCCTTTAGTGCAGCGATTGCCTGGCGGATCTGCTGTAAAGAGACACCGGTGTCGAGCAGCCGCTTTACTACTTTCAACACCAAAATGTCTCGGAAAGAGTACAGTCGCTGTGAGCCAGATCCCTTGGCTCCCCGAACGGAAGGCTCGACTAGTTGAGTCCGTGCCCAGTAATCTAATTGGCGATAGGTAATTCCAGCTGCCTTGCAGGCCGTGGGACCACGGTAACCGGCATTGGGGTCAAGTTCTGGAAGGCCGTCGTTGAAGAGCAGCGGTTGCCGGCGTTCGGGGAATGCGACCATGGCCTGTAAGCTCCTTTTGCGAAGTTCGGGGATAACAAGCTCTAGATTAGTTGGCCAAAACCGGGTGGTCAACGAAACGCGCGCAAAGTCTGAACCTTAACTTGAAAGTTACCTTTAAGGCAGATTGGTCTTATAGGGCCCCGGAGCTATTAGCGCTACGTTTTACCAGTTCAGACATCAAATCGCTCATGTGAGTAGCTAATTCGCTGGCCTGCTCGGTGCGTTCGGCACCACTGGAGGTAACGACATGCTCTATCAGTTCCACGGCTCGCTCCACTGCTACGCGGACAGAACGCAAATTACGCGTGGAGATACCTGCTTCGTTAAGTACTTTCACGGCCTTGACAGTTTGCAAGGCGGACTTGTCAAAGCGACCAGATAGTTCTAAAGAGATAAGTCCAGCAGAGACCATCGCCTCTAGTGATTCAGGAGTAGCGCCGGTTAGTGAAGCGAGTTCGGCAACGGTAAGCGTGCCATCGGCCCTTGTAGGTGCGATGACTTCGCCCCCATCGGCAACTACCCTCGCCACCGGGGCAGGAGCAATGTCATAGCCCTGATCAAGCTTCTCCAGTTGCGTGACAATTACGCGGATTGGCTTGTACCGATCGCGCTGTTCAGTAAGGCAGTAACGGATACGAGCAATGTCTGCCTCGGAATATTTCCGATACCCAGAGCCGGAGCGGGTGGGGGAAACAATTCCCTGGTCCTCCAAAAAACGCACCTTGGATACGGACAGCGAGGGGAATTCTTTCTTGAGCCTAGCAACAACCTGGCCTATAGAGAAGCAGACCTTCCTGTCTACTCCCCTAGGCCAAGGTTCTATTTGATTAGGCTTTGTTAGCGGGGCAGCACTCACTTAGTAACACCAGACGGATGGAAGGTCATGCGGTATTTTCCAATCTGCACTTCGTCACCGGCGCTTAGCACCGCACTGTCGGTGCGTTCCCGATTGACATAGGTGCCATTCAGAGAACCGGCATCGCGAACGGTCCATGCTCCATCCTGGTGGGTGAAGATGGCATGTTTACGCGAGACGGTGACGTCATCTAGGAAAATATCGGATTTAGTGGATCTACCTGCAGTAGTGTCATTGTGGTCCAATAGGAAGCGAGCCCCAGAGTTGGGTCCTTTATGTACTACTAGCAATGCAGAACCTTCAGGAAGCGCATCAACTGCGGCCTGCGCGGCAGCCGATAGAGGGACTCGTTCAATAGCCTCTTCGGCAGGTTTAGAGCCGAAAATGGCAGTTGACTGAGGATCCTCGTCGCCAAATGGTAAATCCATCATGTCCTGCTTTCTAAGTACCAATATCTATTTACCGACTATGTTACTAAATGATAACGGCGCTAGGGCCGCTAACAAAACTACTCACTCCACTTGTTCTGAATGCGAACACGCCTGGTGGTCTCGTCCAGGTCTTCCGCAACAAGACGTGCGAGCGTGGCGGGCAGTTGCCTGTCCCACTGTTTCCACGCTTTCAATACCTCCGGCTCTTCACTTCCATCGGTATCGATGCGGTGCGGGGTGAGCGTATGGGCGACGCGCGTGGCAATCTGGATTACGCGAGAATCCCAGAGTTTTGCGGCTAGCTCCAGGTCAGCGACTGCCTGCTGCGGGTCTGTGTGCGGCACCGCGGCAATCTCGATGCCTTCCATCAGCGCATCGATCGTTGCATTCGCCGCCGATTCGTCCTCGACGATACGCTTCTTCGCGCCCTCAGGATCTAATACTGCCTGGACAGTAAGGAAACGCTGCCGGCTTCTGCCTGTATCTGCGGCAGCAAGCCGTTGCTTCGCTGTTTCAAGATCCGCCTGGCCAACCTTCGCTGCCAGCGCAAGAAGCCGCCACTGGTCGTCCTCGGTCAGGCCATACCCGGTGCCAACCTCGGCGACGATATCCTTCACGTGCCCAATTGCTGCTAACTCAGCAGCACATTTCGCCCAAGCAGTGCGTGCTTCAGGTACCTGGGTCACCCCCGCAATCTGCAACGCATTACGAGCAGCTTTGAGTGCCAGTTGACCTCGCTGTGCCGGAGCAGTGTATTCGCCAATTGCTGTTTCTACCTGTGACAACAAAGTATCGCGCACAGTGCCGGTCTCTAGTGGCGCCGCGCTTAGCACAGCAGCGGTAAATGCAGCTGGCGATAGTTGGCCATCGCGTACTTCCTGCCAGGCCGAAGCCCACAGAGCAGCGCGAGCGGACATGTCGTCGATCTCGCGCAATGCGTCGGTAAGAGCCTCTCGAACTGCCGGGCTAAGACCACACCGGGCGTAAGTGCGGTCGCCCTCGTTTAGCACTGTCCATGGCGCCTGGGCCTTCAGCCTCACCTCGGCGCCATCGAGTTCCACCTGCTCGCGGGCCAATCTTGTGCCGTCGGTATCGAAAAAGCCCACATCGAACACCTGAGGGCGATCATCTTTGCTTACGCGGGTCACTTTGCCATCTGCAATTTCCAAGAATGTCGGCCCAGTAGTAGTAAGCCACGACCTGACCCAATGATCCAGCTTGCGCCCACTGGCTTCTTCCAATGCCGCAGTTAGATCCGACATTTCCGTTGCTGAGAACGCGTGTTCGGCGAAGTATTTCCGTGCCCCCTCGACAAAGGCCTCCTCGCCAACGTAGGCAACCAGCTGGGCAAGGGCGGCAGCGCCCTTCGCATAGGAAATCCCGTCAAAATTCTGCTTTGCGGCATCGACGTCAGGAATCTCCGCCTGGATTGGGTGCGTAGTGGGCAACTGGTCAGCCTGCAAGGCCCAAGTTTTGCGAGCTACCGCAAAAGATGCCCATGCATCGGTAAATTCAGTAGCGCCGACAAGCGCGCAATAGCCCTCGTGATCGGCAAACGATTCCTTCAGCCACAGGCCATCCCACCACCGCGGTGTAACCAGATCCCCAAACCACATATGGGCCATCTCGTGCATAAGAGTGTTTGCCAGCTTCTCCCGCTCGGTGGCGCTAGCCCCACCGAGCCGCAAATACTTCTCGTTGAAAGTAACGCATCCAGGATTCTCCATAGCTCCCAGGTTGTATTCGGGAACAAACACCTGGTCATACTTACCCCACGGGTAGTCAAACTGATACCGATCGTGGTAGAAATCCAGGCCGGCCTTAGTCCACTGTGCCATGTCCTGAACGGGCAGTGCATCAGCCAACTCACCTCGGCAGAACACGCGGAGTGGAACCTCGATATCCTGTGCCCCGCCCTTCCAAGTGCCGAGCTCTACGCACGTGTATCGGCCTGCAATGACGGCGGTTAGATAGGAGGACAGTGGCGGAGTTTCTCTGTACTCGTGGCGAGTGCCGCCCTCGCATTCGGTAGCGCTAACCTCCGCTCCTCCGGTAAGGATGATCCAGTCCGAGGGGCCGTCGATAACGAAAGTCCACCTAGGCTTCATATCGGGTTGATCCACACATGGGTAAACAGCGCGGGCATCAGCCGGTTCATACTGCGTGTATAGGTAGGTAGCACCGGTAGCATCCTGGTATCTGTGCAGTCCTTGGCCGGTATGGGAATAGGTCATCTGCGCACGCACCTGAACCTCATGCGCTCCGCTAGATAAGTCCTCAATCCATAATTGATGTTCATCTTGACGCCACTTAGGCTCAGCGCCGTCTACCGTAACGGCAAGTACCTTGCCTTCCTGGACATCTAGAGCGAGCCAATCTTCCTTCAGATCAACTTGCAAAAGCGTAGAGACAGGGAAATGTCCATCAGTTTCCTTCGCCCTAGTTAGATCTAGGTGCACCCGCTGGTGGCTAACCTGACAAGTGGCGCTGCGTTTACCTGCTAGTTCGCGGGTAAGTTTGGACATTATCGCTCCTTCTTTCGCTTCTGCCCTGCGGATTTCTGTTCGGCTTTTATCTGCTTGCCTATAGATACATTAGCCTTTCCTGTGGGTTTGGCTGGCTTTGATTTTTCAGCTTGGGCTCGATTTCGGGCAAGAATCTCGGCGCCTGGAACGTGATCTGTGATGTATGCCAGCAAAGGCATTGCCAACACGGATATCGTGCCCGCTATTACCAAGGTCGAGGCGGTGGTTTGGCTCATTGCATCAGCTTGCGCGGCTACGTGCGTCACAGCCACTATAATAGGCAGCGACGTAGTCGAGTACAGCCCTACCGTTACCTTTTGTCGAATAGACAGTTCCTTCTCTAATTCAGAGGGCATCACGAAGGTTGATCCGAATACCGGCAGTCCGCGTACAGCCAGAAGGCAGATGAGGAAGGCTGCGGCGCCAAGAGGTGAGTCGAGCAAGGCGGCGGGATCAACCTCCATACCGGAGATAATGAAAAAGGTTGGGATGAAGAAGCCGTAGGCCAGGCCATCCAACTTCTGCTCGAGTTCGGCACGCCCGTTTGGGAGTGCTTGTCGCAAGACGAAGCCAGCCGCAAATGCGCCCAAGACAATGTCTAAGCCAAGAGTGGCAGCGAGCGCTACGAACCCAACCAGCAGCACCAGCATAATTCGCACGGTAGCCTGCGCCGTAGTTTCAGCACCCCACTTGATGCCCTCTATGATTCGCCCTCCGAATTTCTGAAAAGGCTTAGGGATCACTGCGAGCACCACGGACAGTCCTGCGAAGAGCAACAGCAGCACCAAAGAGACCCAGGTGGCGCGATAGCCAAGTAGCAGCGCCATGGCCACCACCGGGCCTAGCTCCCCCACAGCACCGTGAGCTAGCACCAACTTCCCTACCGGCCTAGCGGTTGCTCCGCGTTCCTTCAAAACGGGCAAGAGCGTGCCAATAGCTGTTGAAGTCATCGCGATGGCAATGGCTGCGCCCTCCACCGATAGCGGCGGTACCTTGTGTCGCACAACCACCACCACAAACGCCAGCAGGAGCGAGACGAGCCACACCAGCGAGGCCTTCGCGCCGCGGCCACCTTTCAGGTCTGCCGGATTGATCTCGAAGCCGGCAAGAAGGAATAGAAATGCTACCCCAAGCTCGCGGAGCAGCCCTAGCTCTGGGCCTACTTCAACTAGGTTGAGGACGAAGGGGCCAATAAGCATGCCCCCAACAAGTAAGAAGACGACCTCCGGGACAACGCCGCGGAAGAGAAGTTTAGAAATTATTGGGGCTAATAGGGCAACACTGACGACGAGGAAAAGTTGGGTTAGTACATTCATGTTTTACTCCTAGCCCTGGGAGTTCCTAAGCATACATGAGTGGAAAGATTAGGCCCACCGGCGTGGGCCCCATCCTCTGAGGTGTAAAGGAGGCTACATTGTGGTATGTGAACGAACGGCCCCCAGAGGAGTTTGTTGAGGCCCTCCTTAGCCTCAGGCAAGCTGGCAAAGAATCGAAGTGGCAGATTCAAGAGGTACCTGCCCCTTCCAGGCTGTCGCCTTATGCCGCCGCACTAGCACTGAGCGCCGAAACTGCACACGCGCGTTTCGTTGTGCTCTACGATCCGCAGGGCCAGCCGGGCTGGGACTCACACTTCCGGATCGTCATAATGGCTCGAAGCGAAATCGAATACGAATTCGCCTCCGACCCACTGCTCGCAGATGTCGTATGGGCCTGGCTAGGCGAGGCTCTAGATGCCGCCGGTGCTGGCAGGCACGCCATTACGGGCACTGTCACCCGGACAGAATCGCAGTCTTTTGGGGCGACGGAGTTACTAGGCGGACGCCTACACGTGGAGCTGCGGGCCTCCTGGAGCCCCAACACCGAAATTTTGGGACCGCACTTGCAGGCGTTAGATTACCTAATGATGTCCCTGACCGGTACCCAGTTGCACGAGGTCGTATGAACGAAGAAGCTGCCAAAAAACTAGTCGAACGCCACGCCGCCAAGCTGGATATTGATGGCAAAGGCGGCCTCCGCGCTGCAGGCGAGGGCGTAGATAAGGTGCAGCTGGTAAAAGCCCCTGCAGAGGGCATTCCCGAGGTCGTATCCGAGTACTGGCAGATCGAAGAAGTAGGGCGTGCTTTGGAAGCAGGACACGGCCCGGTAGCTTTCGACGCGGAGCGGGCTTCGGGATTCACCTACTCTCAACGCGCCTATTTGGTGCAGCTTCGCCGTGAGGGCGCCGGATCTTTTCTGGTGGATCCAGTTCGCTGCGGAGATCTGTCCCCCATCGATACAGCCTGCCAAAAATCCGAGTGGATCCTTCATGCAGCTGACCAGGACCTGCCGTGTCTTGCGCAGGTGGGGATGTTGCCGGATAAACTGTTCGACACCGAAGTGGCTGCCCAACTGCTGGGAATGGAACATATTGGGCTGGCAGCGGTATGCGAGTATGCCCTCGGCAAATCTCTGCTCAAGGATCACCAGGCTGACGACTGGTCGAAGCGGCCTCTTCCCAACGATTGGCTCCGATACGCCGCTCTAGACGTGGAACTACTCATTCCACTGCGCAATAAACTATCGCGTGCCCTCCAAATCGCAGGCAAGGCCCAGTGGGCTAAGCAAGAAATGGAAGCAATCAGGTTAGCGCCGCCTAAAGAAGCTCCCGCAGAACCATGGCGAAAGGTGCCCGGCGCGGGCAAGGTGCGCACCCCCAGGGGTCTAGAGGTACTCAAAAGACTGTGGGCTGAACGCGACGAAATAGCGCGTGAACTCAATATTGCGCCCACGAAGATTTTGCGCAATCAGGCTATGGTGGCCGCGAGCCAGGCGGAGGCAACCTCTAGACGGCAGCTGCTCGCCATTGGAGCATTCCGGGAACGAAAAGCCCGCACTCGCATTGCCAATTGGGCGCGTGCCGCGCGTGCCGCGGGACGTACCAAGGAATCCGACCTGCCGGAGCGCAAGAAACCAAATAAGCGCTCTCTACCCGGCCGCCGGCAGTGGGCAAAACTTCGTCCAGGATCGGCAGAAAGGCTCGAGATCATCCGGTTCTGCGTCCATTCGTTGGCGGACGAACTATCTATTTGGCAGGAAAAGTTGGTCGCTCCCGCTGCGCAAAAGCAATTAGCATGGCAGTATGCGCCAGGTGCTGAAGTAGAGCAGATCCTGCAAAGCGCAGGTGCCCGCCCGTGGCAAATAGCCACTGTGACGGATCTGCTAGCCGAGGCGCTAACTGAGCTTTAGTCCACGCATTGTGCGCTGGACCGTTTCAGCTATCTGAGCTGGTTCCAATCCCAACTCATTGATCACCTGGTCACGCGAGGCGTGTTCCAGATACTGCTTTGCAATACCAAAGTTCTTTGTTGGGGTGAAGCAGTCGTTTTGCTGCATCCATGAATTCAGCACAGCGGCGAACCCGCTCTGGGCTAATCCGTCCTCGATAGTCACCACCAGATCAGCAGCGCTTACCGCTTCCCCTACTCTGGAATCGAGCGGCATGGCCCACAGCGGATCAACCACCCGCACGTGCGCTCCCTCGGAAAGCAACCGAGCTACCTCAATGCCAGTCTGTGCAAATGCGCCTAGTGCCAGTATCAGGATTTCTACATCCCCACTGCCTGCTTCAGCGATGATTTCTGGAGCCCCGATGTGCGCAGCCCACTTGGTATCGGGCTCGCCATTCAAAACGCCTATAGCTTCAATATCCGATCCAATCGAACCCTTCGGGTAGCGGACCAGAGTTGGCCCTTCCTGCCAAGAAGTAGCTTCCCGCAGCGACTGGCGCACCCTGGTTTCATCCCTGGGGGCCGCCAGTTTCATGCCGGGAACAATGGCGGCGATCGACATGTCCCACATGCCGTTGTGTGAAGGACCATCCGATCCGGTAATGCCGGCGCGGTCCAACACGACTGTTACCGGTTCGTCATGGAGTCCGATATCCATAAGGAGCTGGTCGAATGCTCGATTTAGGAAAGTCGAGTAGAGGGCGACTACCGGGTGTTTGCCCCCGTAGGCCAACCCAGCTGACATGGTGAGCGCGTTCTGTTCGGCAATGCCCACGTCAATTACGCGATCCGGGAACTGCTTGTACATTGGCAGCAGCCCAACCGGTTGCATCATGGCGGCAACTACCCCAACGATGCGTTCGTCTTCGCGCGCTATTTTCACAATCTCATCGGCAAAGACTGCCGTCCATCCGAAGCGTGCGGGGGCTATCGGCAATCCCGTCTCGGGATGAATCTTTCCTACCGCGTGGAACCTATCGGCAATATCCTGCTCTGCAGGAGTGTAGCCACGGCCTTTCTCGGTAATCGTGTGCACGATGACCGGCGCGCCGTATTCTTTCGCTCTTGCAAAGGCGAACTCCAGCGCCGAGATATCGTGTCCGTTCACCGGTCCGGTGTATTTGATTCCTAGGTTCTCGAACATCATGTCGGGAACCAACACGTCTTTTACTCCAGCTTTCAATCCATGGAGGGCGTCGTAGGCAAGCTCACCAGGCATACCCTTGGACTTTAGATGGCGTTTGCCCCAGCTGAGCGCCTTTTCATAATGCGGGTTAGTGCGGATAGCATCCAGGTGGTGCGCAAGCCCACCAATCGTAGGAGCGTAAGAACGGCCGTTGTCATTGACAACCACTATTAGCTTGTCTCCTGCTTCTTCAGCAATCGTGTCAAGAGCTTCCCACGCCATGCCACCTGTTAGCGCGCCGTCACCGATGACTGCAACAACCCAATCGTCCTTGCGGTCCATCTTGCGCGCCCTCGATATCCCTTCCGCCCAAGACAGGGCGGTAGAGGCATGCGAATTCTCGACAACGTCGTGCGCCGATTCGGCCCTGGAAGGGTACCCAGACAGGCCACCCTTTTGGCGCAGGTTAGTAAAGTCTTGTCTGCCGGTAAGCAACTTGTGTACGTAAGCTTGGTGCCCGGTATCGAACACGATTAGATCGCGTGGGGATGTGAACTGCCGGTGGAGGGCGATAGTCAGCTCAACTACCCCCAGGTTTGGTCCTAGGTGGCCCCCGGTCTTTGACACAGACTGCACTAAGAAATGCCTAATCTCGCTGGCCAGTTCTTTGGCCTGCGCAGAGTTCAGCTTCTTCAAGTCTGCGGGGGACTGAATGTACTTTAGATGTTCGCTCACGTTTCCTCCGACTACCTAGACAATCCAGTCTAAACGCCGGTGCCTAGTGCGTAAAATGTAGCTCCATGCAATGGTAGATTTTTCTGTCAGGATTTTGGCAATATCAAGCCCGCAGCACAAAAATGTTAGCCATGGCTCTAAACTAGATACCATGAGCGAAAAAACCTTGAAAGTATCCCCTTACGGGACCTGGACGTCGGAGTTAACCACTGAAGTTTTAAACAGGCGCTCGTTCCGCCTTTCTCAGGTGCGCGTATCCGGAGACGACACCTACTGGGTAGAAACCCGTTCTGCTCAGGAGGGCCGTAATGTACTTCTGCGGCGGCGGATGGATGGGCGAACTGAAGAGGTTCTCCCGATGACTCCCGATTCCGAACTAGTGGATGTGCGTACCAAGGTTCATGACTACGGCGGGAAGGCATACACCGTCATCGATAATCTGATCGTGGTTTCTCACGGCGGTGATGGCTGCCTTTACAAATTCGACCTGGATAATCCTTCGGCGGGGCTCAGGCGCCTAACCCCGAAGGTGGCATACCGCTTTGCAGACATGACTGTGGACCCGGTTCGTGGGGTTGTCTTCGCTGTGCTCGAGGACCATACGGGCGCCCAGTCCGTGGCCAACAAGCTGGTTTCTGTGCCTCTGGACGGAAGCGCTGCTAGGGAATCTTCCAACATTAAGGTGCTGTGGAACGAGGACGATTTCGTCGCCTCCCCGGCGCTGTCGAATGCCGGAGAATTCCTTGCCTTCATTACTTGGAACCGTCCACAGATGAACTGGAATCAAGCTGCGCTCCACGTTGCGCCTCTTACTTTCGAGGGCGACTTTGCTGATCACATGGTGCTGTTGGATGATCCGGAAGTATCGGTGACGCAGCCTAGGTGGTCTTTGGATGACAACTTGATCCACGTCGACGATTCCTCCGGCTGGGCAAATTTGTATCGCACAGAGGGGTTCGTGGGTGCAAACACCGCTCAGGGAATTGCTAGCGGAGACTGGAAGAAGAACCTTCGGACGCGGGCGCTCCACCCCTCGCAGAAGGCCTTCTCGGCTCCTGAATGGCGTCTCGGCTTGCACTCCTATGACAACTTGGACCATGACCACTTGGTAGCTGGTTGGAGCGAAGATGGCCACTTCGCACTAGGTGCGATTCGGCTAGACAACGGGCAGCTGGAGACTTGGGAGACCGGGTGGGCTCCAGCCGGCAACGTGTGTTGCGATGACGGGCGCGTAGTGCTGCTGGCAGATTCAGAGCAAGAACCAGCTTCTATAGTGCAAATTCTGGACGCAAAGGCAACGGTTATTCGTCGCGCTATCGAATCTCCGCTTCCTAAGGAAGATATTTCTTCCCCGCAGTTCCTTACATGGAAGAACACGGATGGCTCAGTGTGCCATGGGTTCTTCTTTGTCCCCACCTCTGCCAGTTTCAAAGGCCCTAAGCGGGACAAACCCCCGCTGATTGTTACTGTTCATGACGGTCCCACTAGTGCTAATCGCGCCGGCCTAAACCTTGAGCGCCAGTACTGGACGAATCGCGGTTTCGCAGTGCTAGACGTGAATTTCCGTGGTTCTACAGGCTACGGCCGTGCCTACCGCGACTGTCTTCTTGGTAATTGGGGGATCTACGACGTCGACGATGTTATTAGTGGGGTTCGCATGCTTATAGAACAAGGCAAGGTAGATAAAGACAAGATTGCTATTAGAGGTTCTAGTACTGGTGCCACTACCGCGCTACTAGCGGCTGCGAAATCAGATTTGTTCACCGCAGTTTGCTCGCGCCACGGTATTTGTGACTTGGAAAATGTCCGCGACCATGCCCACAAGTTTGCTTCCGAATATCTTGGTGCCCTGCTTGGGGCTACAGAAGATGACGATCCAAAATGGAAGGATCGTTCCCCCATCACCTGGGCAGACCAGATCAGCGCCAGTACACTCTTCATCCACGGCACTGACGATCCCATCGTCCCTGTCGACCAAGTACGCCAAATGGCGCAGGCCCTGCAGGCAAATGGCACCACTGTAGAATCCGCTGAGTTTACTGGCGAAGGACACCGCTTGGCTAAAGCTTCCTCGATCGGCGGTTCTCTGCAAAGGGAACTTGACTTCTATCGCCAGGTCTGGGGACTCAAGAAGGCATGAGCCCCACCCCTAGCGAATCGAACAGAAGTTGGTTTACTAAACTTATCCGCGACCACCGCTTCGCCCTCGCCATTATGGCAGGCGTCGTCGGGCTGACCTGTGGGCTTGCTTCCGTGGTATTCCATTGGTGCATAGCCGGGTGGACCTATCTGATGACGGGCTATACCGACTACACCGAACATCCGGGAGCTTCCCACGGCTATCTTGGGGTGGGCACATGGTTTTTGCTGATTGTCCCCGTTCTTTCGGCGCTCCTGTACGGTCCCCTCATCCAGAAGTGGGCTCCCACAGCCAGAGGCCACGGAATCCCGGAGATAATGCTGGCAGTTCGCCGCAAAGGTGGTCGCATTCCCGGTCGCATCGCCATCGTAAAGATCATTGCCAGTGCCATGACGCTGGGCGGTGGCGGCTCAGTAGGCCGAGAAGGTCCAATTGCCCAGGTGGGAGCCGCTATCGGTTCCAAGCTTGCTACCCTGACGGGACTGCCTAGTCAGCGCATTATCTTGCTGGCAGGAGTGGGCGCCGGCGCCGGAATCGCTGCCACCTTTAACGCGCCCCTGGCAGGAGCAATGTTTGCTCTAGAAGTGATCCTAGTAAAGTTTTCTGCCGAGACCTTCGGCATGGCCGTGGTGGCATCTGTCTCCGCTTCAATAGTTTCACACTATTTCATCGGCAATACTCCCGTGGTCGCGCTTCCTCAAAATTTGTCTTGGGACAGTGACATTGCACTGGCCCCCGCAGCAGCGGTGGGGATTCTTGCAGGCCTGGCAGGGCTAGCATTTTCAAAGATTCTGTACGCACTTGAGGACGCGGTGAACTGGGTTTATCGCGGTCCCGAATGGGCTCGTCCGGCAATTGGATCCGTGCTGCTAGGACTGGCCCTACTGGTCTTCCCTTACATGTACGGTTCTGGTTACCCCATCCAAGTGAATGCGCTGACAGGCAAATATACTATTGGGATGCTTGCCGCCCTGCTCGTTGCACGCATACTCTTCACCTCTTACACCATTGCAATCGGCGGTTCTGGCGGAGTCTTTGCTCCTTCCCTGTTTGTCGGTGCAATAACCGGAGCCATCGTTGGCGAGCTGATCTCTCCGGACGATCCACTATTCATCGGGACCCTGGGCGTAATTGGAATGGCCGCAGCATTCGCAGGGGCGGCTCGAGCACCGATCACAGCGGTTCTAATTATTGTCGAGATGACCGGGCAGTACGACCTGATCCTGCCCGTGATGCTAGCCGTGGTGATTGCTGTGGGAATTTCGCGATTCCTAACCCGCGAAACGATCTACACAGCCAAGCTATTTAGGCGCGGCGACACTCTTGACGAGCCGGTCGACCACACCCTTGTCGGTAGGCACGCTGCCAAGGAGCTGATGGAACCGGTGCCCCTCACACTCGATTCCGCAGAATCAGTGAAGTCTGCCCTAACCCAGCTTCACCGCACCGGGGAATCAACGGCCCTGGTAACCGACAAGGAAGGCAATTTTGTCGGTTTGGCGACCCCACTAGCCCTCAGTGCTGCGCAGGGAGCCGATGAGGATGCGGTAATCGGCGAAGCCCAACTCGATACTTCTCACGTTCTGTCAGCAGATCTGCCCTCGGAAGTGCTGTCCGTGATGCTAAATTCCCGCATGAGCGCGGTACCCGTGATCGAGGACGGGAAAGCTATCGGGTGGATTTCCCAGCGTGCGCTAGTCAGCAGGATGTATCGCGAGCAAAGGCGAGCAATCGCAGCGGGCAAACAAAGCTCGTGGGGTTCCAGGTGGCTCGAAAAGCACCCCGGCGCTCGAAAATACTTCCGATAGGCATCCGCTCCCAAGCTGGGGTGAGCACTGTCCAACTTGGACAGTGCTACTTTTCGAAGACGCTCACCTGCTCGACATGGTGAGTGTACGGGAACAGGTCAAATGCCTGCGCTCTCGTCCAGGAATAGCCTTCTGCAAGGTAGTAGCTTGCATCTCGGGCCATTGCTGCGACGTCGCATGCAACATGCACAATCTTCTTCGCTCCCGCGGTTGCCATGGCATGGATCAGCTCGCGTCCCGCTCCCGCACGGGGCGGATCCAGCACGAAGGTATCTGCCTGCGAATTAGCCAAGGTCTTCGCATTTATGCGCGCTTGCACAACCTGCGCCTGCAAGCCCAACGCACGTAGATTCTTCTGGGCAGAAGTTACTGCGCTTCGTCCTCCTTCAAAGGTTTGCAGCGACTGCGCCCTATTGGCAAGGCCAACCGTAAATAGCCCGGAGCCGGAAAATAGCTCAATCACCCTCCCGGGATCTTCTCCTACTGCCTCCATAACCTCACTGAAAAGCAGGTGAGGCGCATTGACATGGGCCTGCCAAAAATCGGTGGCCATTGCCCGAAGAATTACTTCATCTTCCCCGCCGGGGTGCACAGGTCCACTCAGGGGATATTTCACCACCGGGGTTGCAGGCTCACCGTCCGGTCCCCAAACGTTCTTATTCGCAACAATCTTCGGAGCATCTGCGCTGGAGGCAACGACGCGTATACGATCACCGGGCACGAATTCCCACTGGTCTGTGCCGAACAGCCCAAGTGCGTTGATCTGCTCGTTTGCAAGGGGCATGGAATCAATTGGGACTAGTTCATGGCTGCCAGCCCTATACATACTGGCTTGCCCTTGTTCATTGACCTCAAACTCCACCCTTATGCGCTGGTGAAGTCCCTTAGAGGCACCCGGCTCTATCTGCATGTCTAGCTGCTTCAGAGCCGCTGCAGCATCACTGCCGCCTATTCTCCGAGTCTGATCGGCAATCACGGCTTTCTTCCATGCCATTCCCCCTTCGAGGGAGACATGCCCTAGCTCGACTCCGCCGATCCCCTCTTTCTCTGCCAGAGGCCAAATGTGGCTGATTCGCTCCGGAGAAGCAGACAGTACCTCCACTGTCTTTGCCCACGCTAGGTTCTTTTTAGACTTTAGAATCCGAGCTCTTACGCGCTCCCCGGGAATAGCACCGGAAACTAGAATGACTTTTCCATCTAGTCTCCCGATGCACTCGCCGCCATGGGCCGGGCTTTCAATCTTAAGTTCTACAATGTCGCCCATTAGGCTTCTTTCCTACTTTGTTCTGGGGGATTAATGGTGGAGTTGGCGCCCGGCTTAGCAACGTGGTCATAGGCACCAGTCAGCTGCCAAGGGACTGTCGCCATCACTACACCTGGGACAAATTGTAGGCGCACGCGCAGCCTTGTCGCCGAATGGTTATGAAGCGCAGACTCCCACCAGTGTGCTACTAGGTATTCCGGGATATAGACCACCACGAGGTCCCGCGGGGAAGACTTGCGAAGGTTTCGCACGTATTGGACCACGGGTCCGGTTATATCTCGGAAAGGAGAGGCAAGCACGGTTAGTGGCACCGGCACTGCTGAGGCCTTCCACTGTTCCTTCAATCCCCTTGTGCTATCCGGATCAATGTCGACGGTAAGCAATTCTAAGGTAGAGGGCGATGTCGCCCTCGCATAGGAGATGGCGCGCATTGCAGGTTGATGCAGGTTCGATACCAGGACCACTGCGTGTACGCGTGAGGGCAAGGCCAATGCCCCCTGGTAGTCGGGAACTTCAAGCTCCTCATTTGCCGTCCGGTAATGCTTCCGTATGCCCATCATGATGGCAAACACCAAAGCCATAAGAAGCAATGCCATCCATGCCCCGTGGATGAACTTAGTGGCCATGACAATGATTAGCACCGCACCAGAAATCAAGAAGCCAATAACGTTCACGACCCGGGAGCGCTTCATGGCAGTCCTGGCATCGGCATCTGTAGATACCGACAGCTCACGGCTCCAGTGCACGACCATGCCCAACTGGGAAGTAGTAAAGGCGATGAACACCCCAACGATGTACAGCTGGATCAGGCGAGTCACTTGGGCATCGAAGGAAAGAACCAAGACAATTGCCCCGGTTGCTAGGACCAAGATGCCGTTTGAATAGGACAGGCGATCGCCACGATTGTAGAGCTGCCGAGGTAGGAAGGAATCCCGCGCCAGTACCTGCGCCAGCTGCGGAAAACCATTGAAAGCGGTATTCGCAGCCAGAACCAGGATCAGACCAGTGACGATAGTAACCAGGTAGAACATCGGCTTGGCATTGGCAAAAATGGTAGCTGCTAGCTGCCCAATGACCGGATCCACGCTGATCCCTGTGCCCACAGGCTTGCCGTTAACGAGTAGATCGGTAGCTGGGTTTTCAACTGACCGTACACCGGTCTTACCTGCTAGCAGCAGAATTGACATGAGCATAGCCGCCGAAATGGTCCCAAGTAGCGCTAGCGTAGTGGCAGCATTTTTCGACTTTGGCTTCTTGAAGGCTGGAACACCATTGGCAATCGCTTCCACCCCCGTCAAGGCTGCACAACCTGACGAGAAAGCGCGGAGCATCAAAATGGCTCCCCCGATGCCAACTAGACCAGCGGAGTATTGAGCCTTGGGCGCAATCTCATACATCGCGGTAGGTGCATGTCCGATGGATCCTGTAGCCCACTGGAATATACCTGTACAGATCATCGCGCCGATCGCTACCAGGTACAGATAAGTAGGAATAGCAAATGCCTTGCCCGACTCGCGCATACCGCGCAAATTAAGCAACGCTAACACTGCGATAATAAGCGAACCAATGAGCGCCTCACTGCCGGCTAACACAGGAAAAGTGGCGGATAGGTACTGTGCACCGGACGAGATTGAGACCGCGACCGTCAATACGTAATCCACCAGTAGTGCAGACGCTACTACTAGCCCGGCAGTTCCGCCCAGATTCTTTGTAGCCACTTCGTAGTCGCCACCGCCGGATGGGTAGGCTTTCACGGTCTGGCGGTAACTAGCTACTACCACCACCAACAGAACGACCACCGCAAGTCCTACCGCTGGTGAAAGCGCAGTCACGCCGAGCCCGGCAAAGGAAAGTGTCAGTAAGATTTCATCCGGCGCATAGGCAACCGAGGAGAGCGCATCCGAGGCAAAAACTGGCAGCGCGATCCTCTTTGGCAACAGAGTATTGCCCAGTGCGTCCGAACGCATGGGCCTGCCTAAGAGGACTCTTTTTATCCCGTCTAAGTATTGGGTCACGCCGATAATCTACACTCTTCCCAACGCAAGTGAAACAGCGCGGCATTTTGCTTTTGTTTTTGCAATCCCCAGGGTAGGTTAGAGCCGTGCATTTTGTGATCATGGGATCCGGCCGTGTTGGTGCGGCAATGGCAATAGAGCTTGACCGGCAAGGCCACTCAGTTGCCGTAGTCGATCAGAACCCCGCCGCATTCCGAAAACTCAAGAAAGATTTCTCTGGCCAGAAGGTCAAGGGAGTGGGATTCGATAGAGACACGCTCCAGCGTGCAGGTATCGAAGACGCGTATGCCTTCGCGGCAGTATCTAACGGGGATAACTCCAACATTTTGTCTGCGCGGGTGGCTCGTGAAACCTTCGGGGTAAAGCGGGTTGTTGCCCGTATCTATGATCCTCGAAGAGCTGAGCTTTATCAGCGTTTAGGGATAGCCACCGTCGGGCCAGTGAAATGGACCTCAAGAGCAATGCTGCGCCGCATGCTCCCTGACAACTCTGAGGTGATTTTTGCCGACCAGACGAACGGCATGGAGATCTTGCGGGCTCGCCCCGCCAAGATGTGGCTCACCCGGCCCCTAGCGGAGCTCGAAAAAGCGTTGGGGGTACGAGTCGCATATGTTTCACGCCTGGGAAATGCCCTTTTAGCACGCCCGGATTATGTGGTGCAGGAAAACGATGAGCTTTTCATAGCAGTACAGCACTCCAATCTGACAGACGTGTCCCATCAGCTTGCCAACGGTCAAAGTGAGGAAAAATAAATGAGGATCGTCATTGCCGGGGCCGGTTCAGTCGGACGCTCGATCGCGGCGGAGCTCCTGTCCCACGGCCACCAGATCACACTTATGGACAAGTCCTCCGACAAGATGAGGGTAGCCTCTGTGGCCGAGGCCGACTGGATTTTGGCGGATGCCTGTTCTCCAGATGCGCTCTCGCAGGCGAAGGTAGACGAGTGCGATTTTATGGTTGCCGCTACTGGCGACGACAAGGCAAACCTGGTCATCTCGCTTCTTGCCAAGTCCGAGTTTGGAGTCCCCCACACCGTAGCTAGGGTAAACAATCCAAAAAATGAGTGGATGTTCGATAAGACTTGGGGCGTCGATGTGTCGGTGTCCACTCCTCGCATGATGACCGCTCTAGTAGAAGAGGCCGTTGCTGTTGGTTCGCTGGTCCGGATCTTCTGGTTCCACGAATCAACCACTTCAATGTATTCGGTCACCATCCCCAAGGACGCCCCAATTCAAGGGATGCGCTGCAAGGACGTAGCACTGCCTCCAGATGTAGTTTTGGCAGCTATCCTTCGCGATGAAAGGCCGTTCAATCCGACTGACGATGACACGGTTGAGGCAGGCGACGAGTTGCTGCTGCTATTCGGTGACCGCCAGGGCCCAGATGTGTTGGCCGAAGTCAGTGCGCTAGTGGCTTCTCCCGCTTCAGATAAGGAGCCAGAAGACGCCAACTGAGGTAGGCGACCAAAATATATGGTGGCAAGCCAAGGGCAAGCCTAGCGCTGCCTAAGGCTGCCACCTGGTCCGCAAGGTACAGAGGTGTCTCTACTGCCAAGCGAAGTCCAAATAGAACTACCCAAAGCCATGTTGCCCACGCCCCGGCCCGCCTGAGGCGCTGTGATGCCCCACTGACCTTTTCTCCGCGGTACAGGCAGACCAGCGCTGTACCAAGAGGGCGACGCACAAGTATAGAAATTAGGAATATCCCGCCATATATGGCGTTCAGCCATAATCCGAAGGCGAAGAAATCTGCGGGATTGCCGGTGAGTAGCGCCCACACTAGCCCTATCCCCACTCCAGCTAGGCCAACAAGTGCCTGCCTTATTGATTGCCGCTGTACTAAGCGAGCAATGAGGGCTATAGCACCACAGATGCCAGATCCAATTAGCGGGGCCTTCAAGGAGAAGGTCAGCACGTAGACAATGACGAATACCAATCCCGGAATAACCGATTCGAGGGTACCCCGCACTCCCCCAAGAGCTGCACCAACCGAAAAATCGCCCTCGTCCGTTACTCCAGGTAGTCTCGCACTCATTTTGCGCTCGCCAGTAACGAGTAGGCAGGATTTACGATACGCAGATGGTCGCGGTCTTCACTGACCATTCCTTCCAAAACCATGTGCGCTCCCGGCGCAATGCCAGGAATGTCATCTCGGCCCATCCAAACGAGTTCAATCGTGCCGGTGCCATCTGACAAGGTTGCCGAGAGGTCAATGGCTCCCGGCCGAGCGGGATAGGTGACGGATGTCAACACTCCACCAATACGCACTTCGTTTCGAGCCGAAACCGAGCGAATAGCCCGAGTTCCAAGAGCCTCGGAGATAGCCTTCTCGTCTTCAGCACCAATGTCTACACGAGACTTCCGGACCTGGTTAAACTTTCCCTTCAGCCAGGTAAACACGTTAGTCACTGTTCCGGTTCGTTCTGCTCGGCAATCTGCTCGACGAGTTCGGCCGGCAAAGTTAGCAAGAGCCGATCCCCGGGAGCCTTCGCTTCCGAGCCGCGGTCTATCACAATCCCATGCAAGACCGAGTCAAGGCTTCGCCTGGCAGCTTCATCAGTAGCCGCAGAGCCAAGATAGCAAACCCGCAAGAGCCACCGCGGTCCCTCGACGCCGACAGTCAAAGACGGAAGCTGTTCTTCCCCTTCGGGCGGAGTAGCGAGGACGGCATCGCCCTCGGGCAAAGACACTTTCTGCGCCTTCCACCCCATCTGCGCGAATCCTTCCAGCATGGCCGGAGCAGACGCAGCCCAGGCTCCGCCAGACCGTGGAGCGGCAAAAACACCCAGTTCAAATGCCGCATTATTAAGAATTACGCGTAGGCCAATCAGCTGATTCTGGTGCGGTAGCGGATTTATCTGCATGCCCTGCACATACGGCAGCTTGATGGGACCAAAATCAACAAGTGGCTCGTCGCCCTCAACCTGCGAAATGTCGAAGGGGCCAACTGTCTTTGCTAAAGGAGCCGCATCTGCCTCCTGAGCTACTGGCTCAGGCGACACCTCTGCTTGGCTGACCTTCTTTTTCCGTCGCGAAAAAAGACCCATTGCATTCTCTCTTCAGTGTTAGTCTGCGCAGTCTGTGCAGACTGGTTGTCCATCCTCTTCGTATGCTAGCTGCGAAGTGTGGTGGACCAAAAAGCAAATGGAGCAAGTGAATTCGTCGTCCTGACGCGGAACGACCCTGACGGACAGTTCTTCGCCGGAAAGGTCAGCACCGGGCAACTCGAAAGATTCGGCAGCTTCGTTTTCATCCTGCTCGACTTCGGAAGAACCGGCAGCATCGGCACGACGCGCCTTTAGCTCCTCGATGGAGTCTTCATTGTTGTCATCATCGCGCTTGCGAGGGCTGTCGTAATCAGTTGCCATGAAGGGTCCTTTCGGTCCTACGTAGTAAATTGGGTGCGCCGGGATATTAGCACCTATTTTTGCGCTAATCTACTCCACTTTTATCCAGGTGCTTTAGACTCGCCGAATTCTTTGGTAAAAATACCCTAATTGTGTGGCAATATCGACGGTATCGAAGCATCGGT
The DNA here is from genome assembly GCF_030217145.1 of Winkia sp. UMB3158. Lineage (NCBI taxonomy): Bacteria > Bacillati > Actinomycetota > Actinomycetes > Actinomycetales > Actinomycetaceae > Winkia > Winkia sp. UMB3158. Next base: position 181,127 of record NZ_JASONH010000004.1, read on the forward strand.
AACACTCACTGAGTAGGACGGTTTTTGCGATGGTTGATTTGGAAGTTTTGGGCGCTACCCCCGATGGAACTGCGGTTATCCTGACCGACAGCGAAGGGGCTCGCTACAGCCTTCCCATCACCGAAGAACTACGAATCGCAGTCCGGCGCCCTCTCCGCGACCTTGCCTCCACTAGCGGAATTTCAGCTAATAAAAAGATTCGCCCGAAGGAGATCCAGACTTTGATGAGGGCGGGCGTATCAGCAGCTGAGATCGCCGCCAACCATGACATGGAGGTCGAATCCCTCGAGCGCTTTGAAAGCCCGATCCTTGCTGAGCGTGCTTACGCAGCTGAACAGGGGCGCAATGCTCGCATTTCCCGCGAGGCCACAGCTCCTACTCTCGGAGAACTAGTAGTGAATCGCCTGGCGGCACGCGGCATAGACCCGGAGCACACCACCTGGGACGCTACGCGCAATCCAGGCGAGCCCTGGCACGTAAACGTCACATTCGTGCAAGACGCTACTGAGCACATCGCCACGTGGAAATTGAACCAGGCAGGACGCTCGGTAGAGGCTATTGATCAAGAGGCTACCTGGCTAACCGAAACTACAACGCCTGCAGGGCCGCAGCGGGGCGCAATCCCCCTGCATCCCGCGCCTGAACCAGCCGAAACCGAAGAGGTCGAACAGGTGCAGGGAACGGAACAGTTACTTGACGAATTGAACGCCAGACGCGGGCAGCGCGTAGAGCCCGCTACCGGGGAAGAGCCCGAAGACGAGGAAGATCCCGATGCTCTCCCAGGGATGGAGCATATCGAGTCTGCCCCGAAGCCTGACCGCGCCGAGGAACGTCCTGCCAAAAAGAAAGGTAGGCGCGCTATGCCTAGTTGGGACGAAATCGTGTTTGGAGCGAAACCCTAAAACGCTCTCAATACTGGAATGCGCATCTCCTCACTAGTAAGGGACCCGTGCACCCCCACAAGCGATCTAGCACCTTCAGAGTGTACTCCTCTTACGTAGCATACCCAGCGCCCGCGCATCCATACCTGGACTGATCCGGCAACCCCGTCGCGGACGGGGCCTATCGGAGATTCTTCGGCAGTGGTAACCCAAGCCCGCTCCGCAAGCCTTTCCCGCCAGCGCTCGACCGTTAGGATGGGATCCTCGCAGTGCAAGTGCAGCGCGCGTGGCTCCCCCGCTACTGCGTACACGCCCTCTAGGAGGTCTGGATACGCATCGGCTTCAATAGCATGGTCTTCATCAGTATTAACCATGCCATGGTCGGCAGTAACTACCAGGCAGGCGCCCTCGGGCAAGCTCCGACTCAAATTAGAAACTGTAGAATCTATCTCTTCTAATTGCCCTAGCCATGACTCGGAGCCCACTCCTTTGCCGTGCCCCGCATGATCCAATTCGGACCAGTACATGTAGACCACGTCAGCTCCTGCACGGAGCGCACTCAAAGAGCGTTTGGCAGTTTCGGTCAAAGACCGAGCCGGCAGAAAATCACTGCCGCGCAGCGCTGCTTTGGTAAGGCCAGAACCGGCAAATTTGGGTTTACCTACGAAGACCGCCCTCTTTCCGGCTTGCGCCAGTCGTTCGAAAAAAGTGGGCTGATCCTGCCATTCTTGGGGATTTTTGCCGTGGGCGAAGGTGATCAGGTTTTCTCGCCAGTTCCGCCCTGCCACTTCGTATCCTGCCATGCGGGTTTGTCCGGGAGTCTTGCCAGTAGCGAAGGACGTAATAGCAGCTGCGGTAGTGGAAGGCACGCAGGTTTGACAGCGCTGCACAGAATCGAGCTGGCGCATATTTCGCACATGCCCCCGGTAGTGCTCAAGCTGAGAAAGGCCCATGCCATCGACCAGGAAGAAAAGTACTTGCTTGCAGCCAGGCAGTAGCCAAGTGTCGTTTCCCTCCAAAGATTCCACTGCTGCGCTAAACAAGTCGTAAATACGAAAACTAGGGTAACCCGTACCCCAAGCATTACCTTGGCGCGGAGTGGAAATGGTCATTTAGCGCTCCTTTCCGGCGTGGGCTACCAACTGGCGATGGTAATAGTTCCGATAATAAGCCCATGAAGTCTCTAGAGCACGAAGATACTGACACCATCGTCGATATTGATGTTTCCCAGGAGATGCAGACATCTTTTTTGGAATACGCCTACTCGGTGATCTACACCCGTGCTCTCCCTGATGCCCGTGACGGTCTCAAACCTGTTCAGCGACGCATCCTTTACACGATGTCCAACATGGGACTACTTCCCACCAAAGGTCATGTCAAGTCCTCGCGAGTGGTCGGCGAAGTCATGGGTAAACTCCACCCTCATGGCGATTCAGCAATCTACGATGCCATTGTTCGACTTGCCCAGGATTTTACGATGCGTCTACCGCTTGCCGACGGGCACGGCAACTTCGGTTCGCTAGACGACGGGCCGGCTGCCTCCCGTTATACCGAGGTGCGCATGGCGGAGGCTTCCTTGGACATGGTCTCCAACATCGCTGAAGACACCGTAGACATGGAGCCAAACTATGACTCCACCTTGACTCAGCCCAGTGTTCTTCCTGCGGGGTTCCCGAATCTACTGGTGAACGGGGCCTCTGGCATTGCCGTTGGTATGGCTACCAACATTGCCCCGCACAATCTCGGAGAGGTTACCGCCGGCGCGCGCTATCTGCTGGCAAATCCTGACGCTACTACAGAGGATCTGATGCGGTTTATTCCGGGTCCGGACCTTCCCTGTGGCGGAATCATAGTTGGCCTGGATGGCATTCGTGATGCCTACGAAACTGGCCGCGGCGTGTTTAAAACCCGAGCGAAGACATCCATCGAGCGAGTCAGCCCACGTAAGCATGGGATAGTCGTCACGGAACTGCCCTACCTGGTAGGTCCCGAACGCGTGATTGAAAAGATCAAGGAAGGCGTAAAGCGAGGCCGCATCAAGGGCCTCTCGAACGTGTCTGATCTGACCGACAGGAATCACGGGTTGCGGATCGTTATCGAGGTAAAGAATGGTTTCAATCCGGAGGCTGTTCTCTCTCAGCTCTTCCGGCATACTCCCATGGAGGATTCTTTCGGAATCAATGCCGTCGCTCTTGTCGACGGCCAACCGCAAACGCTCGGCCTCAAAAAGATGTTGCAGGTCTTCTTGGATCATCGCATGGAGGTAGTACTGCGTAGGTCCAAATATCGCCTTAACAAGGCCCAAGAGCGGCTGCACTTGGTAGAGGGCCTACTGATCGCGGTCTTGGATATTGATGACGTCATAGCCATCATTCGTGCCTCCGAGGACGTAGCTTCAGCTAGGGAGCGTCTGAAGACGGCATTCGACCTCGACGACGTGCAGGCAGATCACATCCTGGCGCTGCGTCTTCGTAAACTCACAAAGTTCTCCCGGCTAGAACTAGAGGGCGAACGCGATGAACTAATGCGCGACATCGCTACTTTGCAGGAAATCATTGAGAATGACCAGGTCCGTAAGGACTTGGTATCCAAGGAACTTGCTGAGGTCTCGGATCGGCTTTCTACACCGCGCCGAACCCTTCTGCTGGAAGACGCAGGGGCTGTGGTCCCCACGGCATCGGCGAAGGCCAACTTGGATCTGGAAGTTGCCGACGATCCCTGTCAGCTCCTGCTATCTACTACCGGCCGCTTGGCCCGTGTCAGTGGCGAAGAGTCCGTAAGTCGCACGGGATCCCGATCTCCTCACGACGCGTTGGCTGCCACTCTCGGTACAACTGTTAGGGCCGAAGTCGGGCTAGCCACCTCTAAAGGCAGGATGCTCCGGTTTAACGTTCTGGATACTCCATCTTTGCCGCGCACCCAGGATGCGCCTTCTCTCAATGCCGGCATGCCGGCGGAATCATTGGTGGATCTGCAAAAAGATGAGCGCGTCATCGGTTTGGCATCACTCGACCCAAACTCCACGATCATGGGTGCTATATCACGGAGCGGTCAGGTGAAACGGATACGGCCGGAATATCCTGTTAGCAAGGATGAATGGATCTACATGGGGCTAGAAGATTCAGACGAGGTGTTATGCCTGGTACCCGCCCCAGATGAGGCCGACGCTGTCCTAATTTCCTCTACGGGGCAACTGCTTCGTACCCCCGGCCAAAAGATCCGCCCTCAAGGCACATCCGGACATGGCGTGGCGGGAATGTCCGTGCAAGACGGCGCAGTAATCGCCGGTACTTTCACTGCCGAGCAAGACGCGTTGGTTATAACCGTTGCTGCCCTGAGTACTGCGCTACCTGGCACCGGTCAAACTTCAGCTAAGGTAACCCCCCTCTCAGAATTTCCCACCAAGGGGCGCGGTGGCCAGGGTGTGCGCGCACAGCGTTTCCTAAAGGATGAGGACTGTCTTGAAGTGGCAGGGGTTCTAGCTGATCCGAGGGCGGTAGATTCTGCCGGTTCGCCAGTTGAACTGCCGGATATCAATCCAAAGCGTGACGGTTCCGGATCTCCGCTTTTGAACCAGATAGCCTCAATCGGATAGGTGCACCGTGTATGCCCTAGTTCGGGCAACCGTGCGGAACCCCAGCGAATGGTATAGGTCTAGGGCTCCAGAATCGTTTTCGGAACTGATGCCAGCTCCAATTGCATCCAGCCCGTCTTCGGCACACTGCTGCATCACCGCTGTGAGCAGTCTGCCTCCCACATTGGTCTGGCGCCACGGCTCGGCTACAGCAAATATGTCTACGTAGCATTCCTTCAGCCCAAGTGCCTGCCAGTCTTGCTTGTAGAGCGAGCACATTACCAGACCAGCTATTTGCGCCCTATCAGTGGATTTGTCTAGGGCAATAAAGGAATGCTGCTCCGAAAAGTGAGGGCGTCCTTCTTCCCATTCCTGTTCGCTAAGAGGGCTGGAGCCCCATTTCTGTCCCGTAACGTCGTTTACCGCAAGACGCAATTCATCATCTAGATCTGCGCTCCAGGGCACAATTGAGATAAACGGATCGGCCTGCAGCGCGGGGAACGAGTCTAAGCTAGCCCGCAGTTCATAGTAGGTCTTAGTCCAGGTAAAACCTCTTGAGGCCAGCACATCTACGAGCTCTGCCATTCCCTCGTCGACATGCATAACAACGTCACCTTCGTTGCCGCCAAGGAGTTCTTTTCCTGCCTGCAGTTGCAAGTCAACTATGCGCCCGCCCAACTTTTGCCTGCGATAGTCAGGATCTACTCCCCCAATGCAGAGCACCCGCGGTGGTTGAGACGGGCGAAATAGAGCATGGCCGAAAGCCACCAATGTCGCTCCTGCAAAAGCCCCAAACGCGCGCCATCGCTGGTCCGCCGCGAAATCGGCCTCTATCTCGGCACGGCTAGTCCGGTACGGAGGGTTATCGACATGCTGGATCCGCTCAGTTAGCTTTGCTACCTGAGCCGAGTCCTTGCTGTTTAGTTCCCTCCAGGTGATGGTCATGTCACAACTCGATCGAATAGACTTTCCTAGCGCCCACTTTTTCGAACTTCAACTGAGTGAGCATGGGATCTAGTGCCCATTTCGAGGCTTCGTCCAGTTCTAAGGCTATTCTTTGCCCACCTTGACGCGCGGCCTTATCGCAGATGACCGACATGAGCTCTGCAAGAGCCGCCCCCCTCTTCGGCTTTCTAGCGGCAGTCACCTGGCACTGCACGTCTGCTTCTTCCTGGCCAAGACGCAAGCCCTCTTCCTTGGTAACGAGCACAACTGCCTTCAGTTCGCCGTCCTCGAGCAGAGCTAAAGACAGATCTGTATCCATCCTGTCGCTTACCTGCTCTGCCCAGCCACGCACTTGGTCAGCAGTAGCTCCAAGAGAGGTACGCTCCGAGACCACAAACTTCATTAGTTCAGATTTTTCCAGTGAGGATGCTGGCACAATCTGCCCAGTTGCATTGGCGAAATCGGCAGGCAGCTCCTGCAGTGACCTGGATAGGCACAGCAAGGTCGACTTGGCCGAAAATCCGCCAGCAATGTACATCCGGCGCCGGTCCTGCAACTTCTCGTCTACCACGTTCAAAATCGAAGCTGGAGCATCAGAGAGGTCTCCGAAAACCTGCACCAGCAGCTGCCTTGCCCGAGCATCCTGCCATGCCAACAAGGCCCGCCCGATACCGCGGCCGCGCCAGGTAGGAGAAGTTACTGCAAACAGCTCGGCACGAGCAGGTAACTGATCTTTGTTTATCAAGGTAACCGCAGCAAATGCTGCAATGTCTCCACGGGCATCTTGCCCCACGATGGCATCCTGATAATCGTTCGGCTCCACGAGGCGCTCTAGCCTAGCCGGCGGCGTAGGCCGTACAACCTGGTCGTGGTTTTCACAAAAGTATACGAACCTGGAAAGCGCCGGCAGATCGCTGGCCGAGGAAAAACGCCAGGACAGCCCTAGGTGCGGGCCTGGTATAGAAGCCCGAAACGGCGGATGCACTCGATTAACTAATGGTTGGGACACGTCTCTCATTGTAATAGGTCTTTAGTCTTTACCGGAAACTCATATTGTTTAGGCATCAATGCGTTCGCGGTCGAACTCGTGCGAGCCCGCCACTATGAAATCGCGTCTAGGGGCAACGGTAGAACCCATAAGAAGCTCGAATACCTCTTCGGCTTTCTCTACTGCCTCTTCATCATCTAGCGTTACTCGCCGCAACGTCCGATGCTCAGGTTCCATAGTGGTTTCAGCAAGCTGATCCGCATCCATCTCGCCGAGTCCCTTGTAGCGCTGAATTGGTTCCTTATAAGTGCGCCCACGTCTCTTCAATTCAGCCAACTTCCGGTGCAGTTCAGCTTCGGAATACGTGTAGATGAATTCGCGCGGTTTGCGCCCCTTTGCCGCCACCTCAATGCGGTGCAGCGGAGGAACCGCCGCATACACTCTTCCCTGTTCGATCAGCGGTCGCATGTACCTGAAGAACAATGTGAGCAGCAGAGTGCGAATATGCGCCCCATCAACATCAGCATCCGTCATCATGACGATCTTCGAATACCGAGCCGCGTCAATATCAAAGCTCCGCCCAGAGCCAGCGCCTACCACCTGAATAATGGCAGAGCACTCGGCATTCGACAGCATGTCCGAGGTGGAGGATTTTTGCACATTCAAAATCTTGCCACGAATGGGAAACAGGGCCTGAAATTCGCTATTGCGCGCTACTTTGGCAGTGCCAAGTGCGGAATCGCCCTCGACAATAAAAAGTTCAGAACGCTCTACATCGTTGCTTCGGCAATCCGCCAGTTTGGCAGGCAATGAAGAAGTTTCCAGAGCGTTCTTACGGCGCGAGATTTCCTTCGAGACCCGGGCACTCACGCGCGCCCGCATCTCGCCTACAACCTTCTCGAGAATCGTAAAGGTCTGAGATTTATCCTCGCGTTTAGAGGAAGTAAAACGAGCTTTTAGGCCCTCCGTAACGATCTTATTTACCGCCCGGCGTGCCTGCGGGGTACCCAGTACTTCTTTAGTCTGCCCTTCAAATTGGGGCTCGGGGAGCGAAACCGTGACCACCCCGGTCAGCCCAGCTAGAACGTCATCTTTTTCGACCTTGCCGTCCTTCGCACCGACTTTCAGCTTTCGAGCAGACTTTTCTATTTGGGCGCGAACCACCTTGAGGACAGCCTGTTCAAACCCCGCCACGTGGGTGCCGCCCTTGGGCGTGGCAATGATATTTACAAAACCGCGAATGTCCGTGTCGTAGCCGGTACCCCACCTAAGGGCGACCGAGACGTGACAGTTACGTTGCCGCTCAATCGGTGCCAGGTGCCCAGTCTCAGGACTAATCTCTTGGACAACTTCCTGGTAAGGAAAATCCCCTTCTATAGCCCAGGTGTCACAAACCGGGGTGTCCTTGGCATTGAATTCCACAAAGTCGCTAATCCCGCCAGAAAAGTGAAAGGACTCCACAACCGGTTCCTCGCCGCGCTCATCCCTACACTCGATCGTCACCGTAGGCACTAAGAAACAGGTCTGCCTGGCCCTGTTCAACAGCTTTTCCCAGTCAAAAGTTTCAGTCGGCGGAAAGATTTGGAAGTCATCCCAAAAGCGCACCCGGGTGCCAGTGACTCCCCTCTTGGTTTTTCCTACCACATCAAGATGTGATCCCTCAGTGAATGGGGTGAACGGCGAGTTTGGGGTGCGCCCTTTTGAATCATCAAATACGCCCGGTTCACCCCGACGGAAACACATCTGATAGGTCTTGCCACCGCGATCGACCTGAACGTCCAAACGTGCCGACAGGGCATTAACTACCGAGGCTCCAACCCCGTGCAAGCCACCTGCTGCGGCATAGTTACCCGAATCAAATTTTCCGCCTGCATGTAGTTTCGTGTATACAACCTCAACGCCTGATCGCCCGGTGCCCCGGACCTCGTCCACGGGAATACCGCGACCATTATCAAAAACGGAAACAGAGCGGTCTGGGTGCAAAGTGACAACAATCTTGTCGCAGTATCCTTCGACAGCCTCATCGACCGCGTTATCTACGATTTCCCATACGCAGTGCATCAAACCGCGCCTGTCCGTAGAGCCGATGTACATACCTGGACGTTTACGCACCGCGTCCAAGCCCTCCAACACGGTTAAGTGTTGGGCATTATATTCCTGTTTCTTCTGTTCAGACGCACTCACAGAAGTAGTCTATTAGCTTAGTGACGTCATGGCCGGTAGCGACTCGAGTCCCACAGTTACCTGTTGCGCCTCTGGCGTAAAAGCGCCACAAAGTTGGAATCTGCCCCAAGACACCGTTCACAATAGGGGTATGGAAACAACAATCGAAAGAACCGAACAGACACAGACTTTCACCGCTGCTGATCGCTGCGATGCCTGTGGTGCTGCAGCTCAGGTTCGAGCGAACCTTATTTCCGGAGAACTATTGTTCTGTGGCCACCACGCCCGCCAATTCCAAGAAAAGCTGGTGCAGCAGGCGGTCAGCCTAGACGATCCTCAAGGTCTGCTGAAATAAGTAACCTTTGACTTATTTGACTTAAAAGTTTTGGGGCCCGCATTTGCGGGCCCCAAAACTATTTCAGTTCTAATCCAGGTAGTCGCGCAGAACCTGGGAACGGGACGGATGGCGCAACTTGGACATGGTCTTCGATTCGATCTGGCGAATGCGCTCGCGGGTAACTCCGTACACCTTGCCGATCTCGTCAAGAGTCTTAGGCTGGCCGTCACCAAGCCCGAAACGCATCGATACTACGCCCGCTTCACGCTCGGACAGGGTATCCAACACTCTGTGTAACTGTTCTTGCAGCAGGGTGAACGAGACGGCATCCGCTGGCACTACGGCCTCAGAATCCTCAATTAGATCGCCGAACTCGCTGTCGCCGTCCTCGCCTAGCGGAGTATGCAAGGAAATAGGTTCGCGACCGTATTTTTGAACCTCAACGACCTTCTCTGGAGTCATGTCCAGTTCCTTAGCCAACTCCTCGGGGGTGGGTTCACGACCAAGATCCTGCAACATCTGCCGCTGCACACGCGCCAGCTTGTTGATTACTTCGACCATGTGCACGGGAATTCGAATAGTACGAGCCTGGTCAGCCATTGCCCTAGTGATAGCCTGCCGAATCCACCAAGTCGCGTAGGTAGAGAACTTGTAGCCCTTGGCATAGTCAAACTTTTCGACCGCGCGAATCAGGCCCAGGTTGCCTTCCTGAATCAGGTCGAGGAACAGCATGCCACGGCCTGTGTAACGCTTTGCCAGTGAAACAACCAGACGCAGGTTCGCCTCTAACAGGTGATTCTTTGCATGCTGGCCGTCGATGCTTATTGCTCGCAGATCACGCATCTCTTTTGAAGTCATGGTCTGCGCATCCTGCTTCATCTTGTAATCGGCATACAGTCCCGCTTCGATGCGGCGAGCCAAGTCGACTTCCTCTTCAGCATTCAGCAACGGCACCTTACCGATTTGCTTCAGGTAATCCTTAACTGGATCAGCCGTTGCGCCCGCTACCGTAACCTGCTGTGCCGGCTCGTCACCCTCATCCTTTTCGGAAAGAGTGAAGCCGCTCTTTTCGTTGCGCTTCTTGCGACCGCGGTGAGCCTTCACTGCTGCCTTCCCGTGATGGGCCTTGACAGGCCCGTAATTCGGCTGGCCGGCCTGGGTCTTCTTTCCCTCTGCAGCGGGCTCGGCAGTAGCTTTTGCGGTGGCCTTGGTCTTCTTCTTAGCCGCTGATTTCTTTGTTGCTAAACCCTTGTTAGAGCTGGTTTTGCTGGTAGCATTGGCTTTGGAAGCGGATGCCTTGGAAGCGGTGTTCTTAGAACGCGAAGTTGACACGAATGCCCTTTCGTAAGCCAGTTTCCGCTATGCGGATGAAATCTCTATCTCTTCGCCATACGGCGTGCTAACACAATTATAACAACGAAAATCTCTTTGTCTTTCTGGGATCCCTCTAGCCAGGTACGATAGGGTGTTTAGCGTGACTTTTAATAGCCAGAAATTAAGCGACCTGTTAAGTGCAGAATTGGCTCAATGGAGGGCGAAGTGGCCTTCCACCACCGTTCTTAACGGTCTTGCCGACGGGCTTGTTCATTACACCAAGGGCGGAAAAAGATTGCGTGCCCGCGGAGTGCAGCTAGGCTTTTCGCTTGCAGACGGAGCCAGCCAGCTGGAAGATGCCTGCCTAACCGGCCAAGTTGCAGTAGAGCTGTATCAGGCCAGCGCACTAGCTCATGACGACATAGTTGATAACGCTGATTTGCGGCGGGGCGCCCCCTCCCTGCACCGTTTCTACGAGAGCTGGCACAAATCGCACAACTTTCGAGGCAACGAGCAGACATTCGGCCAGAACTGTGCCATTTTGGTAGGCGACCTGTTGCTCTCTCTTTCTCAGCAAGTAGCAAACAGGGCGGCAGATCTTGCTAATTCAAAGTCTGCGCGGGATACCTTCGCCCAGATGACTGCCGAGGTTGCTGTCGGACAGTTCCTCGACTGTGCGCTGGAGGATACCCCTGTTATGGACAATCCTGGCTACGCGCTCGAAGCTGCCCTTGACGTGGTGAAGCACAAGGCTGCCCGCTACTCGGTTGCCCTTCCTGTAATCTTCGGCGCGCAACTTGCCGGCGCCTCGGAAGCGCTAACCAACGGGCTCGAGAAGGTGCTAGAGCCTTGGGGCAGCGCCTTCCAGCTACGTGATGACCAGTTGGGGGTATTCGGCGATGATCAAATTATGGGAAAGGCGACAGGCGCAGACCTGATCGAAGGAAAGCGCACTGTACTCGTAGCTCTCACTCTAAAGCGGCTAGGAAAGAATGCCGAAGAATTTCTTGCTGCGCTGGGAACCGACCTATCCGAACGTGAAATCGACAAGATGCGACAGACTATATCCGCCTGTGGAGCCTACGACGACCACGAGCAGTTGATCGCCTCTTTGCTGCAGGATGGAGAGCAGCATCTTGCGCAGCTGGAATTGCCGGAAGCCGGCAAGGAATCGCTTCGCCAGTTCCGCAACCTACTTGTGAACCGGCAGGTCTAGAAAGCTAGCGAACGGGCGTAGGAATTAACTTGCTTCTTGCGCCCCTGCTTTAGCGCATCGATCGGGCGACCGACAAAAGTGTCATCGCCTTCCAGTAGCCAGGTTGTAGCCTGCACTAGATCCATTCCAGCATCCTGCAAGACTGTAAGTGTCCCGCTAAGCCCGTCCACCAGAGTCCACGATCCGTCCTGGAAGGACAGGAAGTCTTCTGGAATACACAGCACACCATTTTCGCTGCGTAGTGCCCCTACTCTCCCCTCGCGCACCGCCGAGCGCAGCCTAGAGTAAGGCACGGACAACATTTCGGAGACATCGGGCAGGGGAAGTAGTTTTTTGCTCATGCGCTTAAGACTACATTGCCCTCTGGGGCGTGTGTAAAGTTCGCCAGCGCGGTTTATACACGTAGAATGCAACCATGGAAGGACCTCGGGGGATCAAGCGCGCCGATTCGAAGAGAGCGCTGCATCTTCCATTTAAGGCCAACAAATCTAAAGGGGACACAAAGCCCCTTGCAGATGCGGAAAGTTCTGCCCCTTCAGCCCCGGCGGGCGATCCTCTAGTCGGCAAGATCGTGGACGGTAGGTACATGGTCTTGGACAAGATTTCCTCCGGCGGTATGGCAACTGTCTACAGAGCCCGCGACGAACGACTTGATAGGCCGGTAGCACTAAAAGTGATGCACCCGCACCTGTCCGGTTCTCCCGATCTAGTCGCTAGATTTAGACGCGAGGCAAGAGCTACTGCCCGGATCAATCACCCCTCGGTCGTATCTGTGTTTGACCAGGGAATAGTAAATGGTGCTGGCTATCTGGTAATGGAACTTGTCGACGGCACTAACCTGCGTGAGCGGCTTCGCGAGGAAGGCTCTCTTAGCCTAGGCGAAACGCTCTCCATTATCGACTCCGTCCTAGAGGCACTCGCTCCTGCCCACCGGTCAGGCCTTATTCATCGGGACGTGAAACCTGAAAACGTCCTTCTAACTAAAGATGGCAATGTTAAGGTTGCCGATTTCGGTCTGGCTCGTGCCGTATCAGATGCAACCATGGCCACCACCGGTTCCGTCCTCGGAACGGTCGCTTACATTCCTCCGGAACTAGTCACTTCCGGCGAGGCGGATGCTCGCTCTGATATCTACTCGGTTGGCATCATGGCCTATGAATTACTCACAGGTAAGCCACCTTATGTTTCGTCAAGCGCTATCGCGGTGGCTTGGTCGCACGTGCACGAGGACATTCCGCGCCTTTCCGACACAATTGAGTGGATCCCATCCGAGGTGGATGATCTGCTTTGCGCTCTTGCTGCCCGGGAACCGGCAGATCGCCCTCAAGATGGGGCTGCCGGAGCACACTACGTGCGTGAAGTGATTGATGCCTTAGATCCAGAAACGCTGGCAAAGAAGTACACTGTCCTCCCACAGCAAACCAAGGAAAAGAACAAAACAGAAGTTGCCCCGCGTTCTTCATCCACCGCAGCAATTGATTACGGTTCTGGCACTTCTGCGCTGCCGATTGGAGCAATTGATTCCCCCGCAACAATCCGCAAGTCAAAGAACTGGGCGGTAATCCTCGGGGCCATAGTGATCGTGCTGAGCCTAATTTTGGGCACCATCTGGTACTTCATCTATGGCCCTGGCAGACGCGTTGATGTTCCTAACGTGGTTGGGCTCCAGGATTCCACTGCAGAAAAGCTGCTTGTAGACACCAACCTGGATCCGAATAAGAAGGCAGAATTCTCGGACACGGTCCCAAGCGGCATTGTCATTTCTACGAAACCGTCAGCCAAACAAAAGGTGAAACCCGGTACCAAGATCGCTTTGGTTGTATCCAAAGGTGTGCAGATGGTGCCCCTGCCGGATGTAGTCGGAAAGTCCAAAGACGAGGCGATAGAGGCACTCAAGGCGGCTCCACTAACGATCGGAAAGATTTCCGAAGAATACTCGGGCACCGTTGCCAAGGACAAGGTAATATCTACCTCCCCTGCGCCTCCGGCCACACTTCGCCACCATACGAAGGTCTCCCTGGTCATTTCAAAGGGGCGCGAGCCCATAAAGATTCCTGATCTTTCAGGTAAAAGCGCTGAGGAAGCGGCCAAGGAGACTTCCCAACTTGGTCTTCGCGCAACCGTTACAGAGCAGCACTCCAATGACATCGCCGCAGGCAAGGTGCTCAGCCAGGATCCAAAGGCTGGCACTGACGCCTACCGGGGCGACCCAATCTCCTACGTGCTCTCGCTCGGGCCAGAAAAGAAAGAAGTTCCCAACCTTCGTGGCATGAAGATGTCAGAGGCAAAGGCCCAATTGGAAAAGCTAGGCTTCAAGGTTGAGGTGCGGGCCAAGCTCCTTGGCATTGACCCACACCGCGTATATGACCAAAGCCCGAAGGGCGGCAAGATGGCCAAGGTAGGCTCTACAATTACGCTGATCCACGTGTAGATCAGGAATTTAGCAGAGAAGCTACCTGGAAAGCCATCTCGAGGGATTGCTGATGATTCAGCCGCGGATCTACCAAAGTTTCGTATCTAGAACCCAGATCGGCCTCACCGACTGGCTCAGATCCACCGATTACTTCGGTAACGTCATCGCCGGTTAGCTCGACATGAATCCCACCCGGAATGGTGCCGAGGGCGCGGTGTACTTCGAAGAATCCCTTCACCTCGTCCAAGATTGTGTCAAAGCGCCGAGTCTTGTATCCACCATAGGTAATGGTGTTGCCGTGCATGGGGTCAGTTAGCCACGTATATGGACGTCCATCCGCCTTCACTGCCTCAACTAGTTTCGGAAGCTTCTCGCGGATATTCTCAGCGCCCATTCGCGTTATTAGCGACATGCGCCCAGGCTCGCCCTCTGGATTGAGCTTGTCGGTCAGGGCGAAGATGTCCTCCGGCTTTGCGTTCGGACCTATTTTGACGCCTATAGGATTCTTTACCTTGCTAAGAAGCTCGACGTGAGCTCCCTTCGGGTCACGAGTCCGCTCCCCAATCCACAACATGTGTGCCGACGTGTTGTAAAGATCGTCGGTACGGGAGTCGGTTCTGGTTAGCGCTGCTTCATATTCAAGTAGCAATGCCTCGTGAGCGCTATAAAAGTCAACATATTGCAATGCGTCAAAATCAACCCCGCAGGCTTTCATGAATTTAAGGGCGTGGTCGATCTCGGCCGCCAATTGCTCAAATTTCTTGTACGCGGGATTGGAAGTAAAACCGCGGTTCCATGCATGCACTTCCCGCAGATCTGCATAGCCACCCTGCGTGAATGCCCTAATCAGGTTAAACGTGGTACCGGAATGCGTGTAAGCTCCCAGCAGCCTGGCCGGATCCGGGGTGCGTGCTTCTTTCGTAAACTCGTGCGAGTTGACAGAGTCGCCGCGGTAAGACGGCAATGTAACCCCGTCGCGTTCCTCAAAGTCGCTACTACGCGGTTTTGCGTACTGACCGGCCATCCTGCCTACTTTGATGACGGGGATACCTCCCGCGTATGTGAGCACGATTGCCATCTGCAGGATTGTCTGCATCTTCAGGCGGACGTGGTCAGCGGTAGATTCAGCGAATGTCTCGGCGCAATCTCCGCCCATCAATACAAACGCTTCACCTGCGCCTGCCTGCCCCATCTGGGTCTTTAGCTTATCTACCTCGCCAGCAAAAACTAGTGGGGGCCGAAGCTCCAAATCTGCCAATACTGCTCGTAGGGCTTCTTCATCCGGATAGGCCGGTTGCTGCAGGGCAGGAAAAGCCCTCCAGGACTGTTTAGGATCTTCGGTAAGCATGCAACACATGATAGAGCGCAAACGCCCGCCTTATCGGAGTGTTCCGACAGACGGGCGCACGTGAGTAAAACTACTTTGCTAGTTTCTTGCCTCGGGGCTGGCCAATCTGCTCTAGCAGATCCACGTACCAGTCAACGTCCACATTGAAGGGCTTGCCGCC
Organism: Winkia sp. UMB3158; assembly: GCF_030217145.1. Classification (NCBI taxonomy): domain Bacteria; kingdom Bacillati; phylum Actinomycetota; class Actinomycetes; order Actinomycetales; family Actinomycetaceae; genus Winkia; species Winkia sp. UMB3158. The sequence goes on from NZ_JASONH010000004.1 coordinate 196,466, forward strand.
CTTGATGCGGGCGAAGTCGATGACTGACAGCTTGTCGTCATTGTCTTCATCATGACCGATAACGCCAGGTTTGCCTTCCTTAGCGCACTCCACTGCCAAGTCGCACATGGACTTGATTAGATCCAGGTCTTCCTTATTTGCAGCAGCCGAGCGAGAGAAGTAACCAGACTTCTGCACCATCACCTTTTCAGCGCCAATCCGCTTTGCAAACTGCTTGGCGAACCAATTGCCCGGATTGATAGTGTCCAGCTTTACGTGCCCGAAGGCGTCTCGCTGTACCTCTTCGCCGGCCTCTTCCAATTCGCGGACGATGTCATCTACACCAGCACCCTCCGACAGGAAAATGTTCACGTTTCCGAGCTCGTCCATGATGCCCTTCAGACGTTTCGACTCCGCATCAATGTCGATCGATTCCTCTGGGACGTAAACAGCATGAATGTCCCAGCGTTCCTTAGACAGGCCAATCGATGGCACCCAGTTGCGCTGATCCAAGCGCTCGCGGTAAACCTTGGCGGTCTGGGCAGTCAGGTAACCACAGTTACGGCCCATGACCTCATGAACAATGAGCATACGCGGGCTGACTCGATGTTCGCCGATGATATTAGCGGCGAAAGTTGCCCCCTGCTCAGCTGCAGTCCAAGCACCGAGCGACTGTCGGATCGGATATACGTCGTTATCGATAGTCTTCGGCAGCCCGACAACTGTCAGCTCATAATCGTGCTCGTGCAGATACTCCGCAAGATCAGCAGCAGTGGTGTTAGTGTCGTCGCCACCAATGGTGTGCAGTACGTCAACGCCATCATCCTTAAGCTTTTCGGCGGCATACCCAAGCGGCTCTACGCCCTCGGGAATAAGCCCTCGCTTTAGGAGGTCTTCCTTGTTAGTGAGCTTCACACGCGAGTTACCAATAGGCGATCCGCCAAACTCAGTCAGATGCAAGGCGTTCTTACGAGCCTCATCGTCGACCACAATGTAGTTCCCAGTTAGCAAGCCGTGGTAGCCATTCTGGTAAGCAATGATTTCAACATCTGGATTTTGCTTAGTGTAGTTATCGATCAGGTACCCAACGGCAGCTGACAGACAGGGAGCGAAACCACCGGCAGTTAGCAGGGCTACGCGACGCATAGTCATCAATTCCTTCCAAGAGATTTAATCTGTGTCACGGTCTATTGTAAAGGTTTTACGTTACTGGGCGCACACCGCCCATTTTTACTACTTCTGCTTTCCACCAGGCACGGGACCGGCAAATTTACCCTCTTCAGAGAGCTTGCGCTTTACATCAGCTGCGTACTTGTCCACATATTCTTGCCCGGAAAGACTCATTAGCGAATACATAATCTCGTCTGTGATTGCACGCAACACGAAGCGGTCGTTTTCTAGCCCCCGGTACCGGCTAAAGTCCAACGCCGGACCGACTTTGATGCCAACCCTGTGAGGGCGAGGAATCACAGTACCAATAGGCTGGGCCACGTTGGTGCCAATCATTGCTACCGGCACTACCGGAGCTCCCGATTCCAGTGCCATTCGGGCAACCCCTGTTTTACCGCGGTAAAGCCGCCCATCGGGGCTACGGGTACCCTCTGGGTAGATACCGAACAGGCCGCCCTCGTCTAGTCGGCGAAGCCCGGTACGCAAAGCAGCCTGCGACTTCTTGCCACCTGTTCGATCTACAGGAATAGTGCCAACGGCCCGCATGAAGCGAGCCACAAGCTTGCCTTTGACGCCTTTCCCGGTGAAGTAGTCGGCCTTTCCCATAAACACAACTTCCCGTTCAATCATCAAAGGCAGAAAGAACGAATCAATTACGGCCAGGTGATTGGAGGCCAAAATGGCGGGCCCCTCAGAGGGAATGTTCTCGGCGCCCTCTATCCAAGGTTTATAGACAATCTTTAGTATCGGGCCTAAAATCGCCTTCAGCAGTCGATAAAACACGTCTTTCCCTTCAAGTTCGCATCTGCCAGCTTTCACCTGTGGGTGGCAAGCGCTAGTCTTCATCGTATGACGGGAAAGCAAAACTTGGGGCACGGCGGGCCGGAAGACATGTCAAAAAAGGAATTAAATCGACGCTTCCGCGACATTGTGGAACAAATAGATATTTCCGATGCCCCCGGCATGGGAGTACAGATGGGCAAGAAAGCGCCCTCTCCTGGGGCAATGGCAATGCGCGGACCTCGTGATTACAGCCTCGAGGAAGAGCGTTTTACACCTCCAAGGCCCCAGGGGAAAATTAGCCTCTCTCTGCCTGTAATCATCTTCATCGCCATGTGGGCTATGGTTATTATCACAGCCACAATATTCTTCTTTATGGGAAGGACCATGCCTGCTTTCTTAGGTGGTGTCCTCATAGTTATTGCGCTCGCTACGCCGATCCCGCTTACTATTGCGCTGCGCTCCAGGCGAAGGTAATGACAGCCAGGCTATCGACAGAACTAGCGAAACTGCGCTCCCTAGATTCCACCAGTGGAGTTCAGTCCTCTTTTGAACAGATGGGCACCCCGCTCCAACAGGTTACGTTCGTAGTAGTTGACCTGGAGACTACAGGCATGGGCGCTGGTGCGGCAATCACAGAAATTGGGGCGGTGAAAGTGCGGGGCGGCGAAGTTCTGGGCGAGTTTTCGACGCTAGTAAACCCAGAGCAATACATTCCCCCCAAGATCACCGCTCTCACCGGTATCACAAATGCTGCTGTCAGCAGGGCACCAGTCATAGCATCGGTGTTTCCCACCTTCTTAGAATTCGCCTACTTCTCGGACCAGACTGTCCTAGTTGCACACAACGCTGCCTTTGACGTCGGGTTTCTAAAGAGGGCGGCATCTCGCCTCGCCTACCCCTGGCCTTCTCCGACAGTGCTGGACACCCTCGCTTTAGCCAGGTTGGTACTGCCCCGCCCACAGGTGCGCAATCATAAGTTAGGCACCTTGGCCGGGCTATTTTCGACCTCTACAATTCCTGATCACCGGGCACTGTCAGATGCCCGAGCAACCGTTGACGTGCTGTACGGACTGCTTGAAAAGGCCGCTCCTCTAGGCCTTACACATCTAGAAGATGTCCGTACTATTTCAAAGCCCGTCCCTTTGAAACGCAGGCGCAAGGTAGCGCTGGTACAGAATATTCCCGCCTGCCCAGGGGTGTACTACTTTCGTTCGCAGATAGGCGATGTCCTTTACGTCGGTTCTTCTAAGAACCTGCATTCTAGGACCCGCTCATATTTCACTGCAGGGGAAAACCGTGGTCGAATTCGTGAAATGCTGGATATAGCCGCCTCAGTCACCTATACGCGGACGCCTTCGGAACATCAGGCACGAATCCTGGAACTACAAGAGATCGCCAGACTTTCGCCTCCATACAACCGGGCCTCACGCAATCAGATGCGGCATTGGTGGGTCGAGCTCACAGTGGAAGAAGTGCCCAGGCTCAAAGTCACCCGTGTTCCTAAAGGGAAGCGAATGGGACCCTTCTCGTCCAGAAAGCGAGCGCAAGCAGCGTCTTTGATACTCTCTAGAGCGTCGCGACTACGGCAGTGCACCTCCCCTTTGCGGCGAGTAGCCCATCCCTATGCCAAGGATTGCTACCTGGCTGAGACTGCCGGTTGCACAGCACCCTGCCACGGATTCTCAAAGAAAGATGAAGAGGCAATCGTTGATGCGGCCAATCTCTTGGAGGGGCATCTTTCGACACTCGTTAGCTCTTTCATAGAAACTATCGGAGATTTTTCAGCCGCCGAGCAATATGAGGATGCCGCTATGGTCCGCGACGACCTAAAATCGCTTCTGGATGGTGCTTTTGCAAATCTTTGGACGAAATCGGTGCGCCGCTCCCCTAAGATCATTGCCGCTCGTAGGAGGCCGCAAGGAGGCTGGGAAATCTTAGGGTTTTCGCACGGAAGCCTGATAGCGAAAGCATTAAGCGCACCCAGGACTTCTCCCCTACCCGTCCTCGACTCGCTAACAAACATGTGGCCTGCAAAGGAAGATGAAGCGAAAACTTCGTTTTCCCGTGAGGAGCTATTGGCAAACTCTAAGTGGATTCTGCGGGAGGGAACCAGAATAATTTCTTGGCAAGGAAAAGACTCCGACCCCGCCTCCTGGGATGTTGACGGGGTCGGAAAATACTTAGGTTTGTACAAAAAACTTAAGCTGGCTACTTCGTAAGTTCAATCCACTTTTCCAAAAGCTCAGCCGGCTTGCCAGATTCCAACGTCTGCCTAGCAATTTGCAGGCCTGCCTTCAATCTATCGACCAGATCACCCTGGCTGACCTGTTCATTCAGACCATAAGCAACGATTCCACCTGCGGCATTCAGTAACACCGCGTCTTGGATCGGACCTTCCTGGCCGTCCATGATCTGATGGAAGACCTTGGCGTTGTGGGCAGGATCGCCGCCGCGTAGGTCTTCTAAACTAGCCTGTTGGAGTCCCAGCTGCGTCGTAGCGTCAACCTCGGAATATTCGACCTTGCCGTCTCGGATATCCCAGATCTGGTTTGGCTCAATTGCGGAAAGCTCATCCAGGCCCCGGTTGATGCCACGGAAGACCAGTCCACGCATTCCCCTGGCTGCAAATACGCCTGCTACAAGCGGGGCATTCTTTTCGCTCGCTACTCCCACCGCGCATGCCTCTGGTGCTGCCGGATTAGTAAGGGGGCCCAGTACGTTGAAAGCCGTTGGAATACCAAGCATCTTTCGGACAGGGGCAGCGAAACGCATGGACGGGTGGAATAGGTTGGCGAAGCAGAACGTAATTCCGATCTTCTTGAATACCTCAGCCACTTGCTTCGGGTTCAGGTTCAGATTGACACCCAGCGCTTCGATCACATCAGCAGCGCCACATGAAGAGGTCGACGCTCGGTTTCCGTGCTTTACCAGCGGTACTCCGGCTGCGGCGATGACCAGGGATGCCATAGTTGAGATATTTACGGTATGTGCCTGGTCGCCACCGGTGCCGACAATGTCTAAAACGTTAGTTGGCACATCGAGTGCCACTGCATGGGATTGCATCGAGTCAGCCAAGCCACGGATTTCCTCTACCGTGGCTCCCTTGGCGGCTAGCGCCGTTAGGAAACCCGCAAGTCGGGCGTCTCCGGCTTCGCCGGTCATTACCTGGTCCATTACCGAGTTTGCTTGTTCGTAAGTTAGGTCCTTACCGGCGACCGTTGTTGCCAGAATCTCTGGCCACTTCAATTCGTTCATTGTTTCTGTCTTAGTACTTCTGCTACTGCTTCTTGCATCTGTTTTGGATCAATAGGTAGGGGCACGCATGCCGCAGCTTTGGAAAAGTTAGCTAACCACTGGTCCTGGGGACGGGCGATTGTAAAAATAAACGCCGGGATGTGGTCTTCGTCAATCGTGTCTGCAATTGTCTTTGCCAGCACCAATCCAGAGGTTTTGGCTGTTTCACCGTCTAGTACGGCTACGGGGAATACTTTTTCTTCTACAGCCTCAAGAGCGGCTACGGGGGTAGCTACCTCATGCCAACGTACCGGGGGAAGGCCTTTGCCTGGCCTGTGTCCAACTGCCGTAATGATGGTTTCACGGGTTTCTTTGTCATCAGAGTAAACCAGCAGCTCCACCGGATTCTGTTCGCTAGCCATTTTCTTCCTCTCGCATACGACTGTGACGGACTGTGCCCGTAAAGAACATCTTAGTAGGAAACTTGCTGACCCTGCTTAACTGTCTAATGTTTAGTGACTGTGCGAGAAAAATATCCTGTTCACAGATAAGGTTGAATGTACCGGGCCTTTTGGCCCACCGGTTCATTCCGGAACTTCACAACGAATAGGAGGCAAGAATGGCCGAATACACTCTGCCCGATCTTCCCTATGACTATGCAGCCCTAGAGCCGCATATCTCTGGCAAGATCATGGAACTACACCACCACAAGCACCACGCCACTTATGTGAAGGGTGCTAATACCGCGCTAGAGAAGCTGGCTGACGCTCGCGACAAGGAAGATTTGGCCGCGATCAATCAGTTCGAAAAGGACCTGGCGTTCAATCTTGGCGGACACACCAACCACTCCATCTTCTGGACTAATCTCTCTCCGGATGGTGGGGATAAGCCCGAGGGCGAGCTAGCTGCTGCCATCGACGAGTTCTTTGGTTCGTTCGAAAAATTCAAGGCACAGTTCACTGCCGCAGCCACTGGCATCCAGGGCTCCGGATGGGCAATCCTGGCGTGGGACACCATCGGCCAGCGCCTAGTCACCTTCCAGCTATACGATCAGCAGGGCAACGTTCCCGTTGCAACCGTTCCACTATTGATGCTGGACATGTGGGAGCACGCCTTCTACCTTGACTACCAGAATGTCAAGGGAGACTACGTGAAGGCCTTCTGGAATATCGTCAACTGGCAGAACGTGGCACAGCGCTTCGAATCGGCTAAGACGAAATTTGATTGCCTGGTCAACCTGTAAGGTGTAGACCTACCGCATAAAGTTTTGGGAGGCACTTAGTGCCTCCCAAAACTTTATCTATCTAGCGACGTCACTTTGTAGCCAATTTACCAGTTAGGTCCAGGATCACGACGCGCGCATCCTGGGTAGCTCCCCCGGCTCCTTTGGCAGCAGGCATTTGCACTAGAACCCTTGAGCCAATTTTCTGGCCTAGGAATAGCTTCATCATGTTCGGATTGGTACCGATCGACTGCTGAGTATTTTGGATACCCCCCATTTCCCATGAGGATTGTGGGGAATCCTTGGGGCCATCCTTGCCAACAAGTTGGGCAGTGATGTGGTAGCCGACAATATCGTCAGCCTGGATCGGTTCTCCCTTGCCCTCATTCAGAACCGTGACCTGGAATTCAGTGGGTGCCTTAAACTCTTTGCTGATCTTGAGTTCCGGCTTTGTTCCTGGTTTGCCAGCTACAGACAGTCCCTTCCCCAGTTCCGGGTTTAAAGGCTTGGCACTAGCTAGTGCTGAAGTGTCAGTCATATTCGCCGAGTCTTTGATGTCTACGACAAATACCAGTGTAGATCCGGCAGGAATTGGACCATTTTCTTTGTCGCCATACCCTTTATCAGGCGGGATCACCAGCTGTACGCGGTCCCCCACGTGTTTTCCTGCTAGTCCTTCTTTCCACCCGGGTATCACCTGGTCCAGCCCAAAGGATGCAGGCCCTCTGTTGTTCTCCCAAGTAGAATCGAAGACCTTGCCGTTCCACAGCTGGCCGGTGTAAGAGGCAAGCACTGTATCTTTCTTGCCCACCTCATGCCCATCGCCCTTATGCAGTACACGGGTCTTCAACTCTTTAGGAGGCTGCCCTGTTCCCTTAGCAATTGACGGTTTCTGGCCAGCTTTCCCGGTGACAGCCGGAAAGCCCTTTTCAGCTTGAGAGCCGTCACCGGAAGAACAGGAGGTAAGGACTATAGCAATGATCGAAAAAACGGCGAGGATCGCCAGTAGCCGGTTGATTCCGGCAACGGTTCTGTTGCGCATATTTCCTAGTCTTTGTTGAGTTAGTGGAAGGACTGCCCGCACGCGCAGGAATTTGCCGCGTTCGGGTTGTCGATGGTAAACCCTTGGCGTTCGATAGTGTCTGCGAAGTCGATAGTGGCTCCAGCCAAATATGGAACCGACATCTTGTCCACGACTACCTCAACGCCGTCGAAGTTCCTGACTGCGTCTCCGTCGAGGAGACGCTCATCGAAAAATAGCTGGTAGATCAGCCCTGAACAGCCGCCCGGCTGAACGGCGACGCGAAGACGGAGGTCATCGCGGCCTTCCTGTTCTAGTAGAGAACGGACCTTCTGGGCAGCAGCCTCAGTTAGAGTTACCTCATGAGTGGGAGCCTCAGTTGCGCTCTGAGTCATACTTTCCTCCACGTTAGACATGTGCGGATGCACTCTTACCCCAATACCCTATGGCTTTTAGCCCAAAGTGTCGCTATGGATGTGACCAGGTACGCGCTAAGCGTAGGCCAACCTCACTAGCACTGAGCTCAGGGTGGCTAAAGATTGCATTTATTCCAAAGTGGGCGACCTCTGGCCTAGACAAAGAACATTTCTGCGGGACCATTACAGTTGGGATAGCTGCCTCTTGGCCGGCTTGCCCCACGTAGGCACTAAGTGAGGAAGCCAATACTTGTGAATGAATTTCGTCCTCGAATACTACTGCCAGGTCGCAACCATTTAGGACCGTGGGAATATCCTGCAGATTTGCGAGCCAAGAGGTGGCTCGCGCTAGCTTAGCTCCCATCAGGCGAAGCACCTCAGCGGCTCCTGCCCCGCTTCCCGATCCTTCTGCTGTGCCAACCGCCGAGATCAGGACGGCCTGTTGCAAGCTATGTTCCTCCAGTGAGCGAAGGAAGGCTGCGCCCTCCTTTACTCGCTTTTGCAGGCGGAGTGCCTCGGAGCGGTGCTCCCCGCGGAAATCACTTGCGGTACCGGACAGGCCCAGCAGTGGCCTACCATCCTCAGTAAGTACGGTTACAGGTACCGGGAGTCGTTCATACCCCGCTTTAGCGAGCTCTTCAAAAGCAGCTCTCCCTAGATCAACAGCGCACGCCGGACCCAAAGCCACGTATAGCTGCTCCGGAGTTAACTCCAGAGCGTGAACTAACGCAAGGCCTATCCCCTTCGAACCCGGACCAGACCGAAAAGCCTCCTCGTGACCGGCAGAACGAGGATTAGCTACACCGGCGCAGTCAATGTAGATCTTTCTTCCGCTTCGCAGACTCGGTACGGAGACGAGGTTACCCATACAGTCCTCGACAGCAAATGCTGGGCCTTCTTCCCATCCCAGTGCCTGCAGTCCCAAAGCAATCTGTGTCCCTCTTGGTCCCCCGACGAAAGGGACTACCTCGTCGCCAGGGGCAGCCTGCTTCCACCCAAAGACGGCGTCCGCGCAAACTTTACGCGGATCGCCGCCTTCGATGTTAGAAGAAAATACTGCTACTTTCACTTGGCTGTTTTTACAAGCAACAGTGCCTCGGCCAAGACAGCATTGTGCAGATCACCCAGGTGGACGGACTCGTCCTCGGAGTGAGCGTGGGATTCAGGATCCTCAACACCGGTTACCAGCACGTCAGCTTCCGGGAAAACAGAAGCAAAATCGGCGATAAACGGAATGGAACCACCCTGGCCGATGTTCACGGACTCAGTCTGCCAAGCTTCATCCAAAGCCCAGTGTAAGTCCTTAATTGCCTGCGAATCCGCAGCCTTGTACGACGGCCCCATCTCGTTGTTAGTAATTTCGATGTGCGCACCAAAAGGTACATGTTCACGCAGGTGCTTTTCGAGCGCCTCATTTGCGGTCTTTGAATCTACTCCCGGAGCAGTTCTCATAGAGATCCGGAAGGTCGTCGTGGGAGCCAAAGTATTGGAGGCAGTTTCTAGAGGGCGTACATCCCACCCGATAATGGAAATTGCAGGCTTCGTCCACAAACGGGCAGCCAGATCTCCTGTTCCAGCAAGTTCAACACCGTCCAGAAGACCGGCGTCAGCACGGAAATCCTCTTCTTCATATGTAACGTCAGCCTTGTCCGAACCGCCAAGACCCTGAACGGCTACATCACCATTCTCATCGAACAACGACGCAATCAGTATCGAAGCCACCGTAACAGCATCTAACAGTGGTCCACCGAACTGACCGGAGTGCGACGCATGCTTTGCAACCGAAATAGTTACATCCGACTGAACTACCCCACGCAGAGTCGAGGTCACCGCCGGCGTGCCCACCTTCCAGTTACCAGAATCGGCGACAATGATCCGGTCCGCCGCTAGCCTATCCTTGTACTTCTCGAGGAAATTGCGGAACGATCCGGAACCTACCTCTTCTTCGCCCTCCACATACACGGTCACGTTCACAGGCAGATCCCCGCCTAGTGTGCGAAGAGCGCCAAGATGAGCGATGATGCCAGCGCCGTCATCAGCCGAACCGCGTCCGTATAGGCGGTCCCCCTTCTGAACCGCCTGGAATGGATCTGTAGACCACCTATCGATCTCGCCTACCGGCTGCACGTCGTGATGAGCGTACAGCAGCACAGTCGGGGCCTCAGAATCAACCTGCTTGTGCGCCAGCACTGCTGGTCTGCCCTGGGTGCCGTCATCGTAATTTGCGTAGCAGATCTCGGCATCCAGTCCCGCAGCCTCAAGCTGTTCCTTCACGAATGTGGCGCTCCGTAAAATCTGATCCTGATTCTCCAGGTCAGAGCTCACCGAAGGGATGGAAATAATGGTTTTAAGTGTCTCCACGAGCTCCGGGAAAAGCTTGTCAACGCGGGCTCGTGCTTCAGATGTTTCGATCATAGAACAAGCTTAGCGCGAGAATGCTTTTTGGTTCTAAGGCGTCCTCCTATAGTCTTCACTATGTGAGTGAGCCAATTAATAACAACGACCAGGAGCACGGTTCCACAAAGAATCGAGAAGCTCGGCAAAAGAGTAAGCCGACCCCTAAGCGGCGCGACGCACAAAAGCGAAATGAGCGCCCTCTGGTGGTGGGTAACAGGAAGCTAACTAAAGAGGAAAAGGCAGAGCGCAAGAAAAAGCGTAACGAAGTCCTAAATAAGCAGCGGTTGGCCATGGACGGAAAGGCACCCGAGCGCTACCTTCCCGAGCGAGACCAGGGTCCCCTGCGAAAGGCGACCCGCGACATGATCGATACCCGGTGGACACTATCTGAGTTCCTAGTGCCGATCATGTTCGTTGCATTTATTGCCACCTTCTTCCTGCCCCGGGGCGGGAAGCTGGCTTTCATTCCACTGGGAATTATTTACGCTATCTTCTTCAGCGCCATGCTCGAAATGTTCATAACCAACAGGCAGATCAAATCGAAATTGGCAGAGTTGTTCCCGGGCAGGCCGATTCCAGCGGGACAGGGCATGTATGTTGCGTCAAGGATGATGCAACTGCGCCCTTGGCGCCAACCGAAACCCGGTATAAAACGCGGCGAATCAATTCGCTAGAAAAATCCCCGGCTTAGGCCGGGGCTTTTCTTCATCTACTGGCCAAGCGCTCTATTGATGCGCCCTGGCCAGGCAGGACCGCCATAGATTAGAGCGGTGAAGCCTTCCAGAAAATCCGCACCAGCGGCAAGCATCTGCTCGGCATCGGCAACTGACGATATACCGCCGCAACCAATAATGGTGAACTCAGTCCCCAATCCTTCTCGGAGACGAGCTACAACTTCCAGTGCTCGCTGCCTCACTAGAGGACCCGACAGGCCCCCCTCGCCCAAATCATGGTTGATAGTGGTGTTTGTAGCCACTACCCCGGCAAGCGATTGTTCCCGCACCAGTTGCGCGACCGCATCTACATCCTCGTCAACCAAATCGGGAGCTATCTTCACAAAAATCGGAATATCTCTAGGATCAGTTTGCTTTGCCCCTTCTCGGGTTGCAGCAAGGATTGGCCCAAGTGATTCCACTGCCTGCAACGACCGTAGCCCTGGAGTGTTAGGAGAGGACACGTTTACCACCAAAAAATCTGCATAAGGGGCCAGTTTGGAAGCACAGTAACGATAGTCCTCTGGTGCCTGCTCTAACGGAGTCCACTTGTTCTTGCCAATATTGGCTCCGACCACACAGGCTCTGCCCTCGGGGGTGGAGCGCAATTTAGCCAGGCGTTTTGCTGCAGCCACAGCCCCTTGATTATTGAACCCCATCCTATTTCTGATGGCCCTAGACTCTAGCACTCGCCAGAGCCTAGGCGCATCATTTCCAGGCTGCGGTTTCGGAGTAATTGTTCCAATTTCAACGAATCCGAACCCTACCGCACACATGCCCAACACCGCTTCGGCATCTTTGTCCATGCCCGCAGCAAGTCCCAGAACTCCGGGAATCGGCCTAGGCAAAAAGCTCTTGGAAGCTGCTTTTCGCCCTCTGCCGAAAACTGACAGAAGCGCTCGGGTTGGACCGAATGTGCCAGCGTATTTCAGGGCAGTTATGGTCAGATCGTGGATTTTCTCGGGATTTGTCCGCTTCAGGACAGTGTCATATAGGAGTTCGTATAGCACCCCTATAGCTTATTAGGCTAGTCCCACCAAAGCCACCACCCACCCAACCCATTATGTCCACATACTGGCGCTATCTCGTCTGGCGGAGATACCTCCTCGTCACCAAAAAGCTCCTCCTTCAGCCATTCCCAAGGTGAGACGTGGGGTTTTACGGGTGGATCCGAGGGACTAAGATTCCACGTTAATGCCTCAATTGTTACCCGCTCATCGGGTCGTTCCGGACCTATCATGTACCCGTCTAGACGGACCTGGTCAGGATGGGCGCCAGCGGCAGTAACCATCTGTAGGAAGGTTGGCGAAAAGTTCTGACGATCCGCAAATTGGCTCTTGGGCACTGCTAACGCTAGCTCAAACGCTGTGTCAGCCTCCATGTCAAAAAACGGTAAGTAGTCGTCGGAACCAACACAGAAGGGACGCACCCTAGCTCCAGAAAGGATCAGCTCTTTTACTCTTCCCTGTGTCCACCCGCGTTCTCCGTAGAGTCGCGATTCCTCATTAATGATTGGTGAAGTCATTGTTGCCTTTCCGGTGAGCGCCTCTTCAGGCTGCCATTTCAGTTCCACCGGTACCAGTCGAATATGCCACGCCTGTGGAGTACGGGAATAGGAGTATTTGTGGATAAGTGGCACACTTGTAGCGTGCTAATTCCGGTTGACAACATAGAAGACCCGCGGCTGAACGACTATACGAACATGACGGACGTGGCGTTGCGCAGAAAGATCGAACCCGAACGTGGCCTCTTCATGGCCGAGTCGAAAAACGTTATTGAACGAGCAGTTGAAACCGGGCACAAGCCGCGTTCATTCCTAATGGCCCGAAAATGGCTGGAGTCGATGGCACCCGTAATTACAGCCGCAACCGGTGCTGCAGATGGCGGAGATATACCAGTTTTCTTAGCTGATGAAGATACCTCTAGGAGGCTGACTGGATTCCGCCTACACCGAGGTGCACTCGCGGCTATGCAGAGGCCTAAGCTCCAGTCTTTGACACAGACATTGCGCTGTGCCCACCGCGTCGCGATTCTCGAAAACCTCGTAGACCACACAAATGTCGGTGCCGCGTTCCGATCCGCTGCGGCACTTAACGTGGACGCCATCTTGGTGACTCCCTCCTGCGCAGATCCCTACTACCGCAGGAGCGTTCGAGTCTCAATGGGAACCGTTTTCCAGGTTCCTTGGACCAGGTGGGCATCGTTTCCAGATGTATCTGAGCTCAAGAAACTAGGCTTTCATCTGATCGCTATGGCGTTGAGTGATAATGCCGTGTCTCTAGATACCTTAGAAAACAGTGAGCTCGTCAGAAATCCCACTTCAAGACTAGCGATCATGCTGGGAACAGAGGGCACCGGGCTGACGCAAAAGGCTATAGATGCCGCGGACACAGTCTGCAAAATACCTATGGGTCATGATGTAGACTCGCTCAATGTCGCAGCGGCCGCCGCGGTCAGCATGTGGGCGCTGCGTCGCAGGTTGTAATAAAACGGTCAATCCAACGACAGGTATCCTCAGGACCAGTCACACTTACGCATTTAATACCCGTGGAAATCACCGGGTAATCATTTCCGCCTTCATCAAGCCGGTCCCCTACGAAAACCATCTCCTCTTTAGGAATACCCGTATGCTCAATGAGCTTATTCATTCCGTATGCTTTGTCGACTCCTTTTAGCGTGATGTCAACGCTGGTGGATCCTCCCGAACGAACTTCTAACTCACTAAGTATCGGGGCCAAAGCTGCTGCTAATTTTGCCTTCTTCTCTCCAGTCGGGTCCCACGCCCGCTTTTCTGCAATTGGCGCATTCTGCCCAAGAGCGGAGAAAGTGATCTGGGAACCTCTATCTTCAATTCGAGGCCCCCAGGTGCGGCCCTCCCACAGGCCGAGTCTCTTGGCATTGTCCTCAATGGAAGCAACAGCTTTATCCCTGGCGTCCTCCGAAAGATCAAAAGCATAAATGAGCTCCCATTCACCGTTGTAGCGGTAGTAGCGGGTCCCACACGTAGGCAATAGATGCAACTTCCTAAGGTCGCATCCCGAACCCAGGTTAGAGATCAACTGGCTATCAAATTGTTCAAAACGACCGCCAGAAATGACCGCAACCTCTACACGCTCTAATAGTCGCTCTAATACCTCAGCCATCTTGGGGGACAAAGGTGACTTGGAAGGAGCCAAAGTATCATCCAGATCGAATGCAACTAGGCGCATGTATCCTACTTTCTGATTGCCAGTGCGCCTTCTGAGCGCGGGAGCATTTGTTGGAAGTAAAGCCACCCTCGAAATTACCACGGCTAGCTCAATGCTTCTAACGTTTCGCCTTTCACTCAACTAACCACACTTTTAAAGGAGCGTGGCGCCCCACCTAAGTGGAGCGCCACACCAGATTAGTTGAAGTTCTACTTCTTGCTGGTACGACGAAGAGCTAACGTCGATCCCAAAGCGAGAAGTCCAACCGAAAGAATTCCCAACGCGTCACCGGCTACACCCGTAGCGCTCAACGACTGACGAGTCTTATGGACAACCTGCGTACGGTTTTCTACCTTGTCTTTCCTGGAGGCACCTTCTTTGTCTTTCCTGGAGGCACCTTCTTTGGCGGTGTCTTCCTTCCCGCCCTTGCCAGGCACGGCAGGTTCCGCTGGCGTGGCAGGTTTAGTTGGTTCAGCCTTGGGGGAGGGAACCTCTACCGAGAAGGTAACTTCACCCGAGGCGTCGTCATTTGCCCTCTCATCGTTATTTCTACCGTTGGCGGTGATCTTCAAAGAAGCATCTTTGGCGAAATCCTTCGCTTGATACTGATCGGATTCAACCCAGTAATCGCCATCAAACGCACCGTCAGCGCTCTTAGAGAATGCGAACTTGGTCCCGGAAACAGAAGCGTTTATCTCGGTAGCTGGGCCGGTCACATGTACACGAATCTTGAAGTCCTTATCGATCTTGGCACCGGCAAGTGGAGCCCAATGGGTCCCGTCTGTGGAGTACTCAACCTCATTGATAGTTGGGGCCGGCTGGTCGTCCAGTACAGCAGACAGTGCGCTAATAAACCCGTTGCCACGGTATTCCTTCTCTGCAGGAGTCTGTCCCACTTCAGAGAGCGTGACGGCTCCTCTATTTCGAGCAGACACACGCGCGAGTTCTTCTGCAGGAGTCTCTAGACGGTTGTAGGCCTTCTTAGCGTGCTTCTTCAAGAGCCCTGCCGCCTCGTCGGCAGTTAGGGTTGGGTTCACTGCCCGCAATAGAGCAGCTACACCTGCCGTATGTGGCGAAGCCATCGAGGTTCCGGAGAAGGTATCGTATTCTTTCCCACCGGAGGCCGCCTTAGAAACCGTGGAGTAAATGTCTACGCCGGGGGCAGCCACATCAACATTTGTCGCACCATAGTTCGAGAAATAAGCCCTGCGTAGCTTGGCGGTTTTCGGATCAACCTTCGACAGATCTGCCTTCCGCTTGCCCGGTTCAGGCTCCAAACCAACTGCCGAAACGGTGACGACTCCGGGCAACATGGCCGGGATATCCAAACCGCCTTCAACATTTCGATTCTCAATGATGTTCTCGTCACCATTATCGTTTGGCGAGCCGTTATCGACTTTCACATTGTCTAGATCTGCATTGGAGTTACCCGCAGCAGCAATATTTAGTACTCCCTGTGTCTGCGAGAACTTCACCGCCCTAGTTACCGCTTCAAGGCCTGCCGCCTGATTTCCTTCGGAAGGAACCCAGTATTCCCACGGGTCAACGTAGTAGGAGTTATTTGTTACGTCGAATCCCTGATGGCCGGCCCACATAAAGCCACACGAGGCATATTCGGGATAGATAGAGCCATCGCGGTTCACGACCTTGACCGCAGCTAGACGAGCCTTAGGTGCTACGCCCTCGACCCCTACTCCGTTTGTCGCTGCCCCAATGGTGCCAGCAACGTGGGTACCGTGGTCTGATCCGGGAGTATCATCAGGCTGCCATGCCTCGTAACTGGTATCGGCGACACCATTCGTGCTGCAACCGACGGACTTAGAGGCATCGATCTGATCCTTCAGGTCCTTGTGGCCGCCTTCAATGCCCGAGTCGATGACCCCGACTGTAACAGGGGCTAGTTTTACATCTACCTTCGCAGCTTCATCCGCGCCAGTCGCCGCTATACCCCACGCTTTAGGAGTATCCGGATCAGACTGAAAATTTCGTTCTGCAACGAATTGGCTTTCCGACTCGGCTGCGTAGGAAGCCGCTCGATCACCAGTTGCGCCATTTGGCTTCGGAACCACTACCTCCTTGCCAGAAACCTCCTTCGTTCGAGTAGGTCCTACGGAGTGCAGGCCTATTCCGGCAGCAGTAAGCTCTTTCGCATACTTCGCTGCAAAATCCTTTGCCGATGCCTGCACAAAGAAAGTATTGATTTCTGGATACTGAGCCAGAACCTTACCTAGCCCATTTGCTCGGTTAACTGCTTCATCTAGTTGTGCGCGTGACGCATCGCGGTTCAGGTTGACCGCATAATTCATAACCCTGTCGGTTTTCTGATCAGCAGCAATAACAGGCTGGTCCGCAGCAAAAGTCGGAGTCGCCGCCCCGATTCCAAGAAGGGACACCGACATAACCGCCATAGTACCGGTCATCATCCGGAGTGCCCTGTGGGAGCTCATTCTGCTCATGTGTGGTCCAATCAAATAGGGGACAAAAAATCGGAATACATCCGCACAAAAAGTAACGATATTTACATGCCGTTTACTTTTCCATTAGTTTACACATACCCATAGCAGGCAAATCCCTTAATGCGCCCTACATTCGGGTAAACCATTCATATGATTACCCAAAATCTTTACCGCATCCATCGTAGAGAATTCGCATATTTGCACCACTTTCCCTCCATCGGAAGTAAACATGCGCCCTAGAATCCAGTAGCCTATTTCTGATTAGAAAATCATTCTTGTATATCTCAAGGTTTGGAATACATACAAAAAGGCCCCGGACCGTAAGTCCGGGGCCTTCTATCTAAGACTAGTTGTTAGTCAGCTTCTCGCGGAGCGCAGCAAGCGCCTCGTCGGAAGCTAGAGTACCGCCGTTGTCCGCCGGCGCTGCGTCATCAGCGCTGGAGGAATAAGAAGCGGTTTCCTCGATCGGAGCCTCAGCGGCAGCTTCGCGATCGGCTTCGAGAGCCTTAGCGACCTGAGCCTTGTGAGCCTCCCAGCGGGACTGTGCCGCGGCGTACTCATTCTCCCAGGCTTCGCGCTGAGCCTCGTAGCCCTCAAGCCACTCGTTAGTCTCAGGATCGAAGCCCTCGGGGTACTTGTAGTTACCCTCTTCGTCGTATTCGGCAGCCATACCGTACAGCGACGGATCGAAATCTTCAGAGTTCGGATCCACACCCTCGTTGGCCTGCTTCAGCGACAGCGAGATGCGACGACGGTCTAGATCAATGTCAATTACCTTGACGAAGATCTCCTCGCCAACCTTGACGACCTGATCGGGTAGGTCAACATGGCGCACCGCCAGCTCGGAAATGTGCACAAGACCCTCGATGCCATCTTCGACGCGGACAAACGCACCGAAGGGAACAAGCTTGGTGACCTTGCCCGGAACGACCTGGCCAATGGCGTGGGTGCGGGCAAATGCCTGCCACGGATCTTCCTGAGTAGCCTTCAGGGACAGGGACACGCGTTCGCGATCCATGTCGACATCCAGCACCTCGACGGTTACAGGCTGGCCAACCTCGACGACCTCGGACGGGTGATCGATGTGCTTCCAAGACAGCTCCGACACGTGGACCAGGCCGTCTACGCCGCCCAGATCGACGAACGCACCGAAGTTGACGATAGAGGAGACGACGCCGTTGCGAATCTGGCCCTTCTGCAAAGTCTGCAGGAAGGAAGAGCGAACCTCAGACTGGGTCTGCTCAAGCCATGCGCGGCGAGACAGGACGACATTGTTGCGGTTCTTGTCTAGTTCAATGATCTTAGCCTCGATCTCGCGACCTACGTAAGGCTGCAGGTCACGCACACGACGCATCTCTACCAAAGAGGCCGGGAGGAAGCCGCGCAGACCGATGTCTACAATCAGGCCGCCCTTGACAACCTCGATGACAGTACCAGTGACGACGCCATCTTCCTGCTTGATCTTCTCGATGGAGCCCCAAGCGCGCTCGTACTGGGCGCGCTTCTTGGATAGAAGCAGGCGGCCTTCCTTGTCTTCCTTCTGAAGAACAAGGGCCTCAATCTGGTCCCCTACTGCAACAACGTCATCGGGATCAACGTCATGCTTGATTGATAGTTCGCGCGTAAGAATTACGCCTTCAGTCTTGTAACCGATATCGAGGAGAACCTCGTCTCGGTCGACCTTTACAACAGTGCCTTCGACGATGTCGCCATCGTTGAAGTACTTGATCGTCTCGTCGATTGCGGCGAGTAGGTCTTCTTCAGACCCGATGTCGTTTACCGCGACCTGCTCGATCTGCGGCTTGCTAGGGGTAGTCATATGGTTTATAGACTCCGAAATGGACAGATTGACAATATGGACATGGTGCTAAAACACACCGCTGTTCAGATTAGCATGAATGCCCGCCATTTCGTCAATTGAAGCCGTTAGTGAGCTGCATCTCGCCAGGTTGGCCCTCTCCCTTCCGAGACTTCAAGAGCAACGTCAAGCTTGATAGGTTCAGCCATCGCCTGCCTGATCAATTCCGCTACCTTCTCTCCTTCACCAGGGAAAACTTCTACCACTAGTTCGTCATGTACCTGTAGCAGTACCCTCGAGCGAAGAGATTGCTGTTCCAAGGCTTCATGTACCTTTAACATGGCCAGCTTGATAATGTCTGCTGCCGATCCCTGAATGGGAGCGTTTAAGGCCGCCCGCTCTGCCATTTCCCGCCGCTGCCTGTTACTCGAAGTTAAATCCGGCAGATACCGGCGGCGACCAAGAATGGTTTGCGTGTACCCATCCTTGCGGGCAGCACGAACCAACGACTCTAGGTATTCGTGTATGCCACCAAAACGTTCGAAATACCTATCCCTTAGTGCGGACGCCGCGGGCATGTCGATTCCCAATTGTCTGGATAGGCCATATGCAGATAGTCCGTACGCGAGACCATAGGAAGTTGCCTTAACTTGGGAGCGCTGGGCCGGAGTTACGTCCTCAGCAGCAGTTCCGAAAACCATCGCCGCCATGGTGCGGTGGATATCCTCGCCCTCCGCAAAAGCTTCCAACAGTGCCGCATCACCTGACATATGCGCCATTAGTCGCATCTCAATCTGCGAGTAATCCGCAGTCAAGAGTGACTCATATCCGGTTCCCGGAATAAACGCGCCTCTGATAGCCATCCCCATAGGCGTACGGGCAGGAACATTCTGCAAGTTAGGCTCTGTCGACGACAGGCGACCGGTAGCAGCGACTGTTTGCTGGAACGTCGTGTGAATGCGCCCATCTTCCTGGACCGCTTTCCGCAGCCCCTCCACGGTCTGACGAAGCTTTATGCGATCGCGATGCGCAAGAAGCGCCTCTAAGAATGGGTGATGAGTCTTCGCAAATAGTTCTGCCAAAGCTTCTGCGTTAGTGGTGTAGCCCGTCTTTGTCTTACGAGTCTTAGGCATGTCTAATTCGTCGAATAAGACAACCTGCAATTGCTTAGGACTGGAAAGATTAACTTTATGACCAATCGCCGCGAAGGCATCTTCCGCCAACTGGTCTACCTCAGCACTAAGCGAATCGTATTGAGTTGCGAGCTCATCAAGATCCATCGCGATGCCGACATCTTCCATCTGCCCCAACAGGCGCTGAATCGGCAACTCCAGATTGTTCATCAGATCAACAGCATCTCGGGAACGCAACTGATCGTTTAGGGGCGCGTAGAGGTCGCCGATTGTCCGTGCTTCCTCGGCTAGGGCATCGTCGATTTCGCCAGGAATCTGAAGCAGTCCCTCCTGCCTTGGAGCAGCTTCTATTTCACGCTTCAGGTACAAACTAGCTAGAAGCGCGGTCTCATATGAACGAGCGTCCGGCTTGCAAAGATACGCCGCAAGCTGCACATCCGAGCTGAGGGGACCAAGCTTGATGCCACTCCCCTTCAGCGCGTGTGCCAGCCCCTTACCATCAGAGGCAACGAGAGGCTCAGTCGGGTGTTTGAACCAATCCCTCAGAACGGCAAATTCAGCCTCTGATAGATCAGCAATATCGACCTGGACAGCCTTCTCTCCTTGGCAGAGCGCAAGCTTATCTACCTCGCCTCTACCGGGTTGACGAGTTCCCGTCACGGCGATGCCAACAGGAATGCCAGGGGACAAATTTGTAAGCCACTTCTTAATCCCCCCTTGCAAGTCAGAAGAAAGGACTATCTCCAATTCACTAAGCGGCTTCGCCTCTTCAACCTCAGCGCCCTCGCCTATTGCATCAAGGACTTTCAAGCGCAATCTGTTGAACTCTAGCGTGTCGAAAAGACGAGTAATCTCTTTCGCATCGGCGGGCGCCATTTTCAGATCTGAAATACCTACCCCAAGATCCAGATCATCAACGAGCCGGTTCAGCTGCCTATTTCGCCTGACATCGGCAACGTGCTCACGCAACGCTTGCCCACGTTTCCCTCCAATCTTGTCAGCATTTTCCAAAACGCCCTCAAGACCGTCATATTTATTGATCCACCCCGCAGCCGTCTTCGGACCTACCCCAGGTACTCCTGGAAGATGGTCTGCACTTTCGCCCACCAACGCGGCAAGGTGTGGGTAGCGCTCAGGCGGTAGCCCGTATTTTTCCTCCACAGCTGCGGGAGTCATTCGCCTAAGATCCGACATCGATTTGCCCGGATAGAGCACAGTTACCTGATCAGTGATCAGCTGGAAGGCATCTCTATCTCCTGAAGAGATAAGTACCTCTAGTCCGTCTTCGCGCCCCATCCGCGCGAATGTCGCAATTATGTCGTCAGCCTCGTAGTCTTCCTTCTCAAACCAACGGATCCCAATTGCCTCTAGGACCTCTTTTATCAGGGGAATCTGATTCTTGAACTCAGCCGGCGTCTCAGCTCTGCCGGCCTTGTAATCCTCATAAACCCGCGTCCGGAACGACCTCCTGGATACGTCAAAAGCTACGGCGACGTAATCGGGCTGCTCCTCCTGCAGCATTCTCACTAGCATCGAAGTAAAACCGTAAATCGCGTTAGTGTACTGGCCCGTCGCAGTCTGGAAATTCTCTGCGGGGAGGGCGAAAAAGGCGCGAAAGGCCACCGAATGACCATCTAGAAGAAGTAGGCGTTGCTTGCTCACATATGAAAGCCTATTAGCTATGAAGGAATTAGACGAACCCAACTGGGACGGAACGCTCATGGAGCGGATGGGAATAAAAGCTGTTAGCTACAGCGCCGAGCGTGCCGAAGTAGAGATGGATATAGCCGGAAACACACAGCCGATGGGGATCTTGCATGGTGGAGCTAATGCAGTCCTAGTCGAAACCGCCGCCTCTTTGGCAGCTGCCTATGCCGCTCCCAAGGGAATGGCAGCGGTCGGCTCAGAGCTATCGGTATCGCATCTTCGCCCCGCAACCACAAATAAGGTGAAAGCGGTAGCGAGCGCTCTTCGCATTGGTAGAAGCCAGGCAGTTTATGCCGTAAAGATCTATGACGAAGATGACCAACTGACAGCCTGCGGGCGTATGACCGGACATTTTATCCCGATAGATGAAAAGTGAGAGGCTAAGCGGCGGAGGCTGCACGCATATTCAGACCGCTTAGCCCCAAGCTCCTTTTCATCCAGTCAGCACTGGGTAGGTCCGGGCGCTACCCGCCTACACCGATTGCTTCGCTGCAGCCTTCGAATTACGCCACTTATTCCACGAATAACTGCACTTTGGGCCAATTTCTGAAACTACCATAGCTATGATCATCAGCGCTCCTCCCAGAGCAAGACGGAAGGTGAACCTTTCACCCCCGAAAGCTATGGCGAATGCAGCCGCAAAGAACGGTTCCGTAGTCAGAATCAAGGCTGTAGCCGTGGCGCTGATATGTGACTGCGCCCAGGTTTGAGTGACGATTGCCAGCACCGCGGCAAAAATGACCATATACAGCATTTGGCACCATTGCTTGCCTCCGCTGGGAAGCACAATGCCACCGCCAGAGGCGCAAATTGTGCAGAAGATGCCGAGGGTTATTAGCTGTATCGTGCCTAGCTCAACCTGGTTCCCCTTGGGTGCCCAGTACCCCATCAAAGCAATGTGCAACGCGTAGAACAGAGCTCCAATAAAGGTGATCCCTTCCCCTGTACCGGCGGACAGGCCTTGTAAGCTAAGCACTCCCAAAGCAACGGTTGCAAGAAAGACAGCCAGCCAGGTAATCGGTGGTATGCGAGTGCGGAAGAGTGCGAAAAGAACCACGGGCGTTAGCACTACGTAAGTTGCAGAGATAAAGCCTGATACAGAGGCATGGGTATAGCCCAATCCGATAGTCTGACAAACCTGTGCAAGGCCGTAAATCAAGCCTAGAATCATTCCCCTTCGCCAAACTCGCCAGTTCACCCTTAGGAGCGAGCCGATTCTAAAAATCGCTATTATGGCTCCTGCCAGGAAAAATCGCACACTTAGGAAATCTAACGGCGGAATAATACTTACCAGGTCCTTAATGATGAAAAAAGTAGACCCCCATACCGCTGATACGACAACCAGTGCAGCTGCTGCCACGAGACTTAGCCTTTTAGATTCTGAATGCATCTTGGCAATTTACCTATTTTAGAAAGCAGTTACTTATGCAGTAAGTGTCGAATATAGAAACTAAGATAAATCGATGCCTGTCGCCCTCAATATGACACTACGCCTTCCGGCAAGCTGTCCCACATAGACAAATTCACCGGCCGTCACAGGAAAAAGATGACGAGAGATTAATAGGTTGCAAAGATTCGGCAGACACAGTCGGGCTCACACCGCCCACCTAAGTACAAATCCTCTTCGCACGCTCGCGGCCGGCCTCGATATGCCAGAGAACTCAGCACCCCGCTAACTATCCGCGGACACCATGGCGATAGCTCACCAACCAAAAGGAGAAAATCAAGACTCGTCAACTACATTGACTTGCCGTGAGCCGTTCTCGAATCCATAATTTCTCCCTCAAGAACACATCCCACATGCTGAGAACCTACGTCAACGTAAAATCAGGAGCTTACTCACAAACCGGACGCGGGTTGGCAAATATAGCTAGCAATACGCTACTCAATCATTGCACCCGAGGAGCCAATTGGTCCTTGTTGGTAGCTCAGGTGGGATTCGAACCCACAACATGCCGATTTTGAGTCGACCGCCTCTGCCAGTTGGGCCACTGAGCCATGGAAGAAAACTTCCTTGGAACATATTAGAGTATAAGGGTGACTGAATCTAAATTGAAATCGGAATCCAGCAAATCCAACGGCCGTAAGGTCTTGGTAGTTGAGGACGAAGCGCTCATCCGACTGGACATTGTCGAAACATTGGTGGACGCCGGCTACGAGGTTGTAGGCGAGGCCGCAGACGGTGAAGAAGCAGTTCAGAAGGCACTTGAGCTAGAGCCTGACCTATGTGTCATGGACGTCAAGATGCCTAAGATGGACGGCATAACAGCTGCAGAGAAGATCATGACAGAACTTAGCTGCGCAGTGGTAATGCTCACAGCTTTTTCTCAGACAGAACTAGTTGAAAGAGCTCGCGACGCTGGAGCTATGGCTTACGTCGTGAAGCCGTTCACGCCAGCCGAGCTATTACCTGCCGTTGAAATCGCCTTCTCTAGACACGCTGAGCTTATCTCCCTAGAAGAAGAGATAGCGGACATGACGGAGCGTTTCGAGACCCGGAAGGCCGTCGACCGCGCCAAGGGCCTACTAATGGACCGCATGGGAATGACAGAGCCAGAATCCTTTAGATGGATCCAAAAGACCTCAATGGACCGTCGCTTGTCGATGCGTGAAGTCGCAGACGCGGTTATTGACCAAGTCGGAGAATAATAAAAATAGGCGTGGGGCAGGCTACATAAGCCCCACGCCTTTTATTCTCTGCGGCTGCCCAACAAAAGCGCTCCCTCCCACCCCCTCTTCCACACCTGCTACATTACAGCGCAATTTTTCATTTTTAACCCCCTAAGCATGTTTTAAGTAATAGTAGACTTAGTACGACCTAGGACTAAATAAGGCAACTGCGCGTACCGTTTTATTCGGCCTGAATATTTCATTCATTTAAGCATTTTATTCTTTGTTGCATTTTTAGTAGTCGCATCTGGAAAATCCCCTTTAGCTGTGGTAATCCTGTAGCTGCTGATTTTCACAAGTGGAATATTTCGGAATTACATAGACTCACTATGGCGATTCCGAGACGTTCTTCTAACCTATCTCAATACAGAAAGACTACCCCATGAAAAATAGTCGCTGTTTGTTAATGTCTACTGCGACGATGGCCTTAATTTCTTTGATGTCATTGACCGGCTGCTCAGTCTCTTCATCACCTTCCTCTTCTTCGGATCAGGGGGCCTCTGCAGCGCAGGCACAGACCGATTCCAGCTCTGATGCCTCTACCCCGTCTGCGCCTTATGACAAAGGCAAGACCAACAAAGAGTCAACTAAGGACGCTCAGAAGACAGATAAGAAGGGCTCTGCCGCAGCTGCTTCCGACTCGTCCTCTTCTAAGAAGAAGAAATCTTGCTGCGATGGGAAGAAGGACAAGAAAGAGGCCGTGAAATCAGCCTCATCCGCTAACAAAACCGGTAAGAAGAAATCCTGCTGCGAAGGCAAGGGCCATGCGTCTGCTGCCGCAAAGAAGGCAGGAGCATCCACAGCCGGAAAGAAGAGGTCTTGCTGCGAAGGCAAGCGCCACGCATCTTCTTCCGGAAAGAATAGCGGTGCGGCCACTTCGGGACGGCACACTGCTTCGACCGCATCCGGTAAGAAGAAATCCTGCTGCGAAGGCAAGAAGGCTCCATCACGTGCAGCAAGCAAGGCGCATGCTGGAGCTAGCAATGGCCGCGTAGGTGGGTCCCCGGTACATCATGCCGCGGCCGCACGGCCCGCACGTCACGGTGGAGCCCCAGCAGCCACCACGCATCATGCTGCGGCTCCGCACCACAGCTCCGCTCAGCCGGGACACTCTGGTCACTCAGTCCCCGCAGCCCATACCGCGAAGCACGCCGGTACGCCTGGCCATCAGACGGCAGCAGAGGCACTGCGCAAGATCGAAGCGCAGATTGCTAAGAATAATAAGACAATCAAGTACATCGAGTCCATCAACATGGTAGATTGCCCCCACCACGGGCCGATCTACCGCAAGGCCAAGGCAGACAACGCCAGGCTCGCTGCCAAGAAAGCCAAGTTGCAAAAGCTGATCAAGGCAGCAGATGCAAAGCTTGCCGCAGCACACAAGCCTCAGAAGGTTGTAAAAAAGCCTTCTGCAGCCAAGCCCGCACCGGCGGATAAGAAGGAAGAGCCCAAGAAGGCCGAACCGGCTAGGCCCGCCCCGTCTCCTGTCGACGCCCGATCTAAGCTGGATAAGCTAGTCGATACTCGCAATGAGATCAAGAACCAGCTAGACGCAGCTAATGCAGCTCTTGCAGCGTCGCAGCAGAAGCAGGCCGATGCGCAAGCTAAGCTAGACGGTGTGAAGGAACAGATCGCCAAGAATGAAAAGACGATCAAGTACATCGAGTCCATCAACATGGTAGATTGCCCCCACCACGGACCGATCTACCGCAAGGCCAAGGCAGACAACGCCAAACTTGAGGCCGACGCCAAGCAGCTCGAGGCAGAAGTAGCTACCGCTAAGCAGAATGCAGATGCAGCTTCTGCGGATGTTGCAGAGCTTCAGAAGAAGCTTGATAAGGCGAACAGCGACGTTGAGAATGAGCGCGCACTGATTGATATGTACGGGGACTCCTCCTATGGTCACGAGAACGACGGTTCTTGCTGCGGCTAGTAAGTAGTCATCTATATTGAGGGATGCGGGTGCGAAAGCACCTGCATCTCTTGCTTAATAAACGCATTAGTTTGAAGAATATGCCAACAAATGCCAGGTGGACTGGCCTCCATTCGCCTCTACCGACACCGGGGCATTCATTGAGCGCTCCAAAGGACTGACCCTATCTGTTCTGGTCCTAACGTATACAGAAGCGCGTACCCCCAACAATCTAGAAGCTACGGCAGCCTCTAGGCCTCTTAGAAGGTGACCTCGCTCCTTCAACCGCGCCCCCCGACAGCCTTGTGGCCCCCTATAAAACTGTGGATTTGCATAGAAAAAGGACCAACCTATCAGGCTGGTCCTTTTTCTGTATACCGCTAATCCTCAGAGATGGTGTGGACGCGGATGGAATTAGTAGATCCAGGGGTTCCTGGTGGCATGCCAGCAACGATCACAATATCGTCGCCAGGATCTGCCAAATGCGATTCCTTCAGTAGCTGATCGACCTGGCGCACCATATCGTCAGTGTGGCGAACTTCAGGCGTGCGATAGGTCTGCAATCCCCACGACACTGCTAGCTGTGCCCGAGTAGATTCGAGAGGCGTGAAGGCTAGCATAGGGATGGGGCTGCGCAGCCGGGATAGGCGGCGTGCTGTGTCACCGGATTGGGTGAACGTAACCATGAACTTCACGTCCATCAACTCTCCGATATCAGCAGCTGCCTTCGTAATCACGCCCCCGCGGGTGTGAGGGTAAGAACCTAGAGGAGCAATACGCTCCCCACCGTGTTCTTCCACGTTCTCGATAATTCTTGCCATAGTCCGAACAGCCTCGATTGGGTACGCACCAATCGAAGTCTCGCCGGATAGCATAACCGCATCAGCACCGTCGAGGATGGCATTTGCGCAGTCAGAGGCTTCTGCACGAGTAGGACGCGGATTGTGGATCATCGAGTCAAATACCTGAGTGGCAACAATAACCGGTTTGGCGTTCCTACGTGCCAATTCGATCGCTCGTTTCTGGACAAGCGGTACAGCTTCCAGAGGCATCTCGACCCCCAAGTCACCTCGAGCAACCATAATGCCATCAAACGCATTTACGATCTCGATTAGGTTCTCGACTGCCTGAGGCTTTTCGATCTTCGCAATTACAGGCACATGGACGTTCTCCTCGTCCATAATCTGGTGCACGTCCTTGATGTCATCAGCGCTACGCACGAACGATAGTGCGATGATATCGGCACCAATTCGCAGGCCCCAACGCAGGTCCTCACGATCTTTTTCAGAAAGTGCGGGGACCGATACGGCAACGCCCGGAAGATTCAGTCCCTTGTGGTCCGAGACGTGGCCTGGAACATCGACCGAGGTAACAACGTCAGTTTCAGTTACATCAGTTACGCGAACCGAGACGTTTCCGTCGTCGATTAGTAGGACATCGCCAGGGCGGCAATCGCCGGGAAGCCCTTTAAAGGTGGTGCCGACCTCAGTGGCCGTGCCCTCGACGTCTCGAGTGGTAATGGTAAAGGTGTCGCCCTTGTGTAGTAATTCCTTACCGTTCTTGAAGGTGCCAAGGCGGATTTTCGGCCCCTGTAGGTCAACAAGAACAGCTACCGACCTGCCAGATGACTTCGCAGCAGCTCGGACGCTAGAAATGACTTTTTCGTGCTCTTCAGCAGTACCATGCGACCGATTGATGCGGGCAACGTCCATGCCAGCGTCTACCAGCGCTTGAACCTCTTCCGGCGAATCGGTAGCCGGACCAAGTGTGCAAACAATTTTCGCTCTTCGCATGTTCTAAGGTTATCGGTTTTCGAGCTTGTCTGTCTGATTTATCTGCAGACGCTGCTCAACCGTATCCCTATCCTCCTCTATTTGGGTAGAACGTGTCATATCCTTCGCGTGCGCAATTGCGCCAGCATTTTGAGGAGCGGCGCTTACTTCAGGTTGGACTGTAGTAGCCGCCGCTTTACGCCCCAAAATTATATACGCAACAATGCCGGCCATTGCTATTGCTGCGGTAGTCCACACATTCAAGCGCAAGCCAAGGATTATGTGCGCTTTGTCAATTCTGAGCATCTCCACCCAGACACGCCCTAGGGCATAAAACACAACATACAGGGCAAAAACTTGCCCACCAGCAAACTTCTTCTTTCGGTCCAGCCAGAAAAGTAATGCCGCCGCGCCAAGGTTCCACAACATTTCATATAAGAACGTTGGGTGGAATGTGGTTCCCGGAGCGTACCCCGCTGGCAGGTGAACGGGATCTATTTGCAGGCCCCATGGCAAAGTTGTAGGCCCGCCGAACAGTTCCTGATTAAAATAGTTACCCAACCTGCCTATGGCCTGGGCAAGTAGAATCCCTGGAGCAATAGAATCGGCAAACGGGCCAAGAGCCACTCCCCTTTTGCGAAGGTAAAGTGCTCCCGCAAGTGTTCCTGCTCCTACACCACCCCAGATACCTAGGCCGCCATTCCAAATTTTCAATGCATCTAAGGGATTCGCGCCCTCGGAAAAGTAGAGCTGCCAGTCAGTAATAACGTGATATGCCCTAGCACCTATGATCCCAAAAATGACTGCCCACAGGGCAGTATCCAGTACAAGCTCATCGTTCCCACCACGTTTCTTGTACCGCACTCGTCCAACCAAAATAGCTACTACAACACCGGTAAGAATTGCGAGGGCGTAAGCGCGAATTGGCAGCGGGCCCAGATGCCATACGCCCTGAGACGGTGAAGGAATTGCTGCCCTCAAGCGCGCGCCCCCTTTACGCCCGCCACAAGGTCGTTAGCTAGTGCCTCAAGATCTTTCAATCCCTGTTCTTTAGGCTTATCCATGAGTGTCTTGATTAGAGCTGAACCTACAATCACGCCGTTTGCATATTGGCCAATCTTGCGAGCCTGTGCGCCATTTGATACTCCGAACCCGACATTTACAAGTTCCGCACCAGCTTTCCGGCATCTATCGACCAGTCCCCGAGCAGAGGCGTCAATATCGGTACGTGCACCAGTCACCCCCATCGTCGAGGCAGCATATACCCACCCCGTTGAGGACTGGGCTATCTTTTTCAACCTGTGCTCTGGCGAGGACGGAGCAGCGAGGAACGTCGTTTCCAAACCGTGCGCAGCAGCTACCTTCTCCCAGTCTGCGGCCTCCTCTGGGGGCAGATCAGGCAGAATCATGCCACATCCGCCTGCATCCGCAAGAGCAGCAGCATAATTCGACAGCCCCATGTGGTAGACCAAGTTGTAATAGGTCATGACCATGACAGCTACTGACTCCTCAGCCAACGCCCTACATGCGGTAAACGTATCTGCAGTTACCGTTCCCGACGCAAGCGCTGCACCCGCCGCCTTTTGGATAGTTGGTCCGTCCATAGACGGATCGGAATAAGGCTGGCCTAACTCGATGACATCAAAACCTGCACGAGCAAGTACTTTTCCTGCCTCAATAGACGTCTCCAGGTCTGGGTATCCAGTAGTTAAATACCCTATTATCGCAGCGTCTGAGCGCTCGTTAGCCTGCCTAATCGCTTCTGATGCTTTCTTCATTTCGCTGCCTTTGCCGCCGTTCCAGATCCGTCAGATTCAATCGGGTTTCCAAGATCGAACCAACTCATGGCTGTCTCTACGTCTTTGTCGCCTCTACCCGAGAGGTTCACAATTATTACAGGAGGCTCCCCGCCTTCCTGTTCTTCTTGTACCTTTCCCCATCGAATAGCGCCTGCTAGCGCATGAGCCGATTCAATAGCGGGAATGATACCCTCAGTGCGACACAGCAATGCGAACGCATCCATTGCTTCTTTGTCCGTGATCGCATAGCAAGTCTCACGTCCCTGATGCGCCAGGTAGGCATGCTCGGGGCCAATGCCCGGGTAGTCTAAGCCAGCCGAAATAGAGTGCGACTCTATGACCTGACCGTCCTCGTTCTGCAGCAAGTCCGCCCTCGAGCCCTGGAAAACCCCAATGGTGCCGCCGTTGATCGAGGCGGCATGCCGCCCGGTCTCAACCCCGTCTCCCCCGGCTTCACAGCCGATAAGTTCCACATCTTTGTCGTCCAGGAACGCGGTGAACATACCAATCGCATTAGATCCTCCTCCTAGACAAGCACAAACCGCATCTGGAAGACGCCCAATTTGTTGCTGGATCTGTTCACGCGCCTCATCACCGATGATCCGTTGCAGATCGCGGACGATCGTTGGGAATGGATGAGGCCCTGCAGCAGTCCCAAAGAGATACAGAGTGCTACCTACGTTGGTTACCCAGTCCCTGAAAGCCTCGTTGATAGCATCCTTCAGGGTGCACGATCCTGCTGTCACAGAAACGACCTGTGCACCTAACAATTCCATACGGGCAACGTTTAGTGCCTGTCGCCTAGTGTCTTCAGCTCCCATATATATGGTGCAGTCGAGCCCCATTAGGGCTGCAGCGGTAGCGGTAGCAACACCGTGTTGCCCTGCCCCGGTCTCGGCGATAATACGGCTCTTGCCCATACGCTTGGCAAGCAGCGCCTGCCCAAGTACGTTGTTGATCTTATGAGCCCCGGTATGATTCAGATCTTCTCGTTTCAAGAAAACCCTGACGCGTCCACAGTGCTCCGCAAACCTAGGTGCCTCGGTCAATAAGGAGGGCCTACCAGTATAATTCTTAGCTAGCTCGCCTAACTCAGCGATAAAAGCTGGATCCTCACGAAATTTGTACCAAGCAGTCTGGACTTCTTCCAACAAACCCATCAGTGGCTCAGCTACGTACTGACCACCAAAATCGCCAAAGTACGGGCCGTCTACGAACGGCCCCTGCAGCACCTTCGCCATTTTAGAAATCCTTTCCTACTCTTCTATTTCTAGACTTAGCCAGCGCTGGGTGTGCGCCGGCTGCAACCATCTCGGCTACAGCGGTTCGTGGACTGGAACTCTTCACCAATGCCTCACCAATTAGCACCGCATCAGCTCCCTCCGCAGCATAATCGCGTACATCGGAAGGGCTGGACACACCGGATTCGGCCACCGCAACAACCCGCTCAGGGATGATGTCCACAATCTGCGCAAAATTGTCCATATTCACCTCTAGCGTGGTTAGGTCGCGGGCATTCACGCCGACCACTTTTGCCCCAGCGTCGAGGGCGCGTAGGGCCTCAAGCCGAGAATGAGCCTCAACCAAAGCTGTCATTCCCAGCGAATGTACCCTTTCAACCAGCGACACGAGCGCATTTTGTTCGAGCGCCGCAACGATGAGCAATACTAAATCGGCGCCGTAGGCTCTGGCTTCATGAATCTGATAAGGGGTAACAATGAAGTCTTTCCTTAGGACAGGAATATCGACGGCCGAACGCACCGCTGAAAAGTCTGCCAACGACCCATTGAATTTGTACCGCTGAGTTAGGCATGAGATGACTGAGGCTCCACCGGCCTCGTACTGGCTAGCTAATGCGCCTGGATCAGCAATGTTGGCAATGGGGCCCTTCGAGGGCGAAGATCGCTTTACCTCTGCAATTACTGATACTGCCCCATCCCCTCGCAGAGCTGCAAGCCCATCTAAGGCCTCTGGCTGCTTCAAGCAACGCTGCTTGAGCTGATCTAAGCTGACGTGGGCTTCCCGCTCTTTGGCGTCAGCTACTGCCGCTGCAACTAAGTCATCAAGTACGTTCACAGTTGGAGTCCTTCCGTCTTAGCTAATGGTACCCAGGTTTTCGGTTATGCCCTATCCGTGTCCAAAGACCGTGCCCCTTGGGCTAGCCGGACTGCCTGAAGAACCGCAGCTGCCTTATTACGAGTTTCGATATATTCGGTATGTGGATCGGAATCGGCGACTATGCCAGCTCCGGACTGTACTGAAGCGGTTCCGTCGAAAATAACCGCTGTCCGAATCGCAATCGCTAAATCGGCGTCTCCATCAAGATCCAATCTGCCAACTACACCGCCGAACACGTTTCTTTGGGCAGGTTCAAATTCACTAATGATTTGCAGTGCTCGCGGCTTAGGTGCACCAGATAAGGTGCCCGCGGGGAAAGTGGCGGTAAAGGCATCAAGCGCGCCCATCTGCGGCAGCAGCTTAGCGCTAACCGTGGAGCAAATATGCATAATGTGCGAAAACTTCTTGATAGACATGAAGTCGTCGACGGTTAGCGTTGCCGGGTCACATACTTTCGATAGGTCATTTCTCGATAAATCGACAAGCATCGTATGTTCGGCGCGCTCTTTCGCGTCTGCCAGCAGAGACTGTTCCATCTGTAGATCTTCCGCCGGCGTCTTCCCTCTAGGACGCGATCCCGCAATCGGGAAGGTCGTCAGGATGCCCTCTTCGAGTCGCATCAATGTCTCGGGCGAGGATCCTACTACTGCAAAGCTGCCCTTGGGACCCGGCATGTTGAGCAAGTACATGTACGGGGACGGGTTTATCTGACGGAGCATTCTGTACACGAGGAGTGGATCAGCATCCGTATCCATGTCGATTCTCTGGGACAACACCACTTGGAAGATATTCCCTGCGCGAATATGTTCCTTGGCGCGCACCACCATTTCCTCGAATGCCTTTTCCCCCACCCGCTGGCGGATTTCACCTTTCTCTGTACCAACCTGCCAGTTCTGCGGTTTCAGCGGCTCGCATATTTGCTCCTGCATCTGCTCTATGGCCTGAAGAGAGCGCTCATAGGCATCTTTGGCACCACTTTGCTCGCCATTGAAATTGATCGCGTTAGAGACAAGCCATACGGAGCCATCGTAGTGGTCAACCGCGCAGACCTCTCCGACAAGGGCCAAAGTCGCGTCTGGGATGGGAAATTCCGAGGGCGTTTCAGCCTTTCCAGCAGGTTCCCATTCAGTAAGTGTGTTCCATCCCAGTGACCCCACGAAAGCTCCGGTCAAGGGGGGTAAGCCAGGAATCTTCTCTGTTTTCAGAACGGAAAGAGCCTGCCGCAAGGTTGCTAGTAGAGGTCCCGTCGTAGGGATCCCCTCCGGCACCTCACCATGCCACCTCGCCTGCCCATCGATGGCACTCAGTATCGCGCGGGAACGCACGCCAATGAATGACCACCTGTTCCATGACCCATCGAATTCGGCTGATTCTAGAAGAAAGGTGCCTGGCCCTCCACACCCAAGTTTCCGATAAAGGCCAATCGCGCTAAACTCGTCAGCCATTATTTTTCGCACAACAGGAACTACACGCCTATTCTTCGCCAGCTCCAAAAATTCGTCTTCGCTGGGCCAAGTTTCAAACTGCATAGTGTCCCCTTTGTGCTTGAAGCAGTCCTATAAAAGCCAAGATGGTAAACACCTATTAAACAGGGTATTTACTTTTCCCGCTCGTCCCGTCTTACTTTCTGGCCTCTTTCTGTCTTGCTCTTGCCTGATCTGGTTGGGCTAGAAGATCCATGACCACTATCAGGGTATCCGTTCCACTCGCCTGGTCAGCTGGGATGACTAGCAATAAACGCGACCCCAATGTTTGGTCCGCCACCAGTTCTCTCACACCTGGAAAAGTCTTCGCTATATCCACCAGTTGTGGCCCGTTCTGCCAGGTGTAGGCGGTTTGCTTTTTATCCGACCAATTCCAGACCCCATATTGGACGACTACCTTATCGGTTGAGGAAATCTGGTTTCCCTCGCCCTTAACCAGTACTCCCAAATAGGGGCTGTCTGGGCTCTTATCCACACGGGAAACGAGCTGTGGTAAAGAGTTCTCAATTGCTATTTTTGCTGGCGCCCCAGGTGGATCAAGTTTTTCGCCTATAATTGCGGTGGGAAGAATATCTAGCACCGCAATTTCCATCGTATCTTTGCCCGAGCGTTTCGCAGGTCTAGAAACAACTACTCGTGACCCCTCTGTTCGTCCTATTACCAGAGGAGCCATTTCTCTCGTTAAGTCGTCAGTTGTAGCGCTCGCCTGAATAAGCTGCGGTCGTGAATCCGGTGACAAGATCTCGCCAGTTTCTCCAGAAAACACGGTGAGGTTTAGTAGTACAGGTTGGCCCGGTTTTACGACCTGGCCACTGCCACGGATCGTCGTCCTCACCTTCTGTTTTCCCTCTGGATACGGGATGGGAAACTCTGCAACCGGAGCAGCCCCAAGCCTGCCTTCGACTTTTAGGGTACGAGGCTTAGCATCTCCACCCGGCAACACAAACACTGCGAGGACGATAGCGACAATGGTGACTGCAGCTACAGCAAATGCCGGCCACATTCGCAGCAATCTTTTCTGCCACGACAAACTGGCTCTTCTTCTTCCGGTCGCAACCGATGAGTGCGCTCCCACTTGCTACCCTTCTATATCGCAAATTAGTTGGTCAACGCGGTCATCCTGAGTTTTGAGTGGATCACCCAGTCCAATTGTGCCGTGTGAACCGTCATCCAGGCGAAGATGCGACCAGTCGGCTGAAAGATCTCGCCGCATCGCTTTCGCTGCTCCAATTGCGGCTCCGCGCAAACAAGCTCGGGTAGTTTTCGGAGGAGCCACCTTCGCTGCCTGCACTTTTTCTTCAGTCACAACCTGACTAAGCAATCCTTTTCGCACCATTACCTGCCCGATTCCAGCATCAGTTATGTCATGGTATGCCAAATCTAATCTGGCAATGACTGGTGAAGACAACGGTAATTTGTGGCGAGTGCTGGCCCGCTCAAGGAGTGCTTTCTTGGCTACCCAATCTATGTGGGTGCGCAGAGGTTCCAAATCTGACTTTGCAAGGCAGGTCAGCACCTTGTCCCATAACGTCAGAATATCCCTAGCTTCTGGGGTATCAGACTGATCCGCCGCAGCCGCATAGTCAAGGAAGGAACGCTGCACATCGAGGGCGTTCATTGCCTTACCGGTACTCATTTCAAACTTTTCAGTTGCCGTTAGGTCATGGTTTATCTGTCTGATTGCGCGCATGGGATCAGAGATCTCGAGAGCATCAATCTTCACCCCTTGATCAATCGCATTTAGGAGCAAGTGAGTCATGCCTACTTTTAGCCAAGTAGTTGTCTGACACACATTCGAGTCTCCAACAATGACATGCATGCGTCGATATAGGTCAGAATCGGCAAGAGGCTCATCACGGGTATTAATTATTGGTCTAGACCTGGTAGAAGCAGATGACACAGCATCCCACATGATGTCTGATCTCTGCGAAAACGCGTATTGCCCCTCGGGACTCACCCAGCCTGCCCCGGTAAGAATCTGTCTGGTTACAAAAAACGCAACTAACGAATCGGCCATCGCTCGAAAATCGGCGCGCCTGTGCAACATATAGTTTTCGTGGCACCCACACGAGTTGCCCTCAGAATCCAGATTGTTCTTGAACAGGTGGATTCGACCAGGGATACCTTCGCTAGCAAATTTCTTATTCGCTGCCGCGGCCAAATCGGACAGCATACTAGTGCCCGCTTGATCCTGAGCGACCAGATCGGCCAACCGATCACACTCAGCAGTGGCATACTCAGGATGCGCACCTACATCTAGGTAGAGTCTTCCTCCATTTTCCAAGAACAGATTGGTGGATCTGCCCTTCTCCATTAAAGGAGCGAAGAGTTCTCTTGCAGCGTGTTCAGCGTCAAGAGGTGGTCTGCCGCCCTCAGTGGAAGCACAAGTAATGCCATACTCGGTTTCTATACCGATAACTCTGCGAGTCACTGTCCGCCCTTTTGCACAAACCCCTGGACGAAGGACTGGGCATCAGTAGCCAGTACGGAGTCGATTTCGTCTAGCAGATCATCGATCCCCTGGTCATTTTGCTGTGCGGAGACATGAATCTGTCCGCCCTCTTCTGCGTTTTCGTCTTTGCCACCGTAAATCTGTTCTTGCATCGAAACTATTTTTCCTTCCTCATTTTGGCAATGAATCCCTCAGCTTCACCCCGGCGAGCAGCTTCTACTGCTTCTTCGTTGTCTCGCTCATCTGGTTCGGGTAGCCGCATGCGCAGTAGCTGTTTTCCACCGGGATCTATTACAAGACTGCCCCAAGATCCTTTTATAACTTGCACTAGGCCGCGCACAGCATGGCCCCGCAACCTAGCTCGTCCCTCGCTCGGCGGCTTAATGGCAGCTTCTTCAATCTGCGACTCAGTGAATAGGTGGTCAACTCTCTTGCTCATCTTGTGGGCAAGAGACATTCCCGGCCTCAAATCGGACCACTGCAAATCCATCGCCGCTAAGACGGGATCATCCCAGTCAGTGTTTCTGCGCTTGCGCATTGCCTCCATTAGGTTGTATTTGGCCACCCATTCGACTCGTCTGCCAGCAAGTTTTCGGTCAGAGCGAAGATCTTCAAGGGTCTCAACCCAGAGGTCGTGTATTTGCTTATTTTCGCCCTCCAGCAGTCCGCGCTTAGAGAGTGCCTCCCCTATTAGTTCGGCAAGAGTTAGCTGGTGTTCAACCGGGGTCAACTCCGCACCAGACCGAACTGGGATTCGCATGTCCAAACCCAAGTTATGCGAAATTGCAGCAGCATACGGAACCGGGTCGCCGCTGATCCCTATTGCTTCAAGCTCTAGGCCGCCTCCCCCGCTTTCAAGATAGCTCAAGACTAGAGAGGTAGTTCCTAGCTTCAACAAGATGGAGTAGTCCAGCATGTTGGCATCTCCTACAATTACGTGCAGGCGACGCCACTTATCAGCGCTAGCATGTGGCTCGTCACGAGTATTAATAAGCGGCCGATTAAAAGTAGTTTCCAAGCCAACATCGTTCTCTATGTAGTCTGCCCTCTGAGAGATCTGGAAACCAGGCTTGCTAGAGCGTTGCCCAATCCCCACTCTTCCAGCACCGCAAATGATCTGGCGCGTCAAGAAATGCGGTAGCAGCACCTCAATTACGTCTTCGAACGGGACTTCTCGTTTCAGACAGTAGTTCTCATGGGAGCCATAGGAGGCACCTTTACCATCTACGTTGTTCTTGTAAAGAGCAAGGTTCTGTCCGTCTCGTTCAGCCTGGAGTATGGCCTTGCGAGCTACCGCTTCCCCTGCTCGGTCATACAGAACCGCCTCCCTTACAGTGGTAGTTTCTGGGGAGGAATATTCGGGATGGGCATGGTCAACATACATTCTTCCGCCATTTCCCATCGCGAGGGCGGGCGCCCTCACTAACTTCCTCTCGGCCTCTGAAGGCCGTGCCAGGTATTCAAAATCTCCGCTGGGAGCTGGCCGAAGCGGATCGTCAGTTAGTTGAGAGGGGTGGGCACTAGCTCTATCTAGCCGCATTCCTCTCATGTCATTTAGAGGATCTTCTCCGGCATAGTCCCAATCAACGCCAACTCGCGAAGCCTCACGGTAAGCATTTACGGCCGCAGCTGAAAGAGCGATGGCGCCAGCATGCGGATCCGTTGGATCACTTACCCCATATTCGGTCTCTGTTCCGATTAGCCTCATTGGCCCTCCCACGGAATTATCTTAGTGACCTTTGCACCGAACATACCCATCCATTCTTCGGCTAGTGCAGCTCCTCCCATCTCACGGGCAGAAGATACTTGCTCTTGGACGGCTGCTCGAATGTGAGCGGCGGTCATTGCCTGCCCTTTACCGGCCAACGCGTCTTTAATTGCCAACCGTTTGGCTGCTTCGACAACGGCAGCGATGGTTGCTCCCGTTACGGTATCCGCCAAATAAATCTGTTTACGAGGTGCAGACGAGGTCTCCACGGCAAATATTTCTGTACGCTCAGACTTGTCGTAGAGCAGTTCCATAGCGAGCTCTCGCAACTTAGCGACGGGCTCTTGCGATGGCAGCGAGTCGGGAAGATGGATCCGCAAAATCTCGCTGGCACCCTGCTCGCTGGGTCGATCAATCCGAATATGGACGTCCAATCTACCAGGGCGTAGAACTGCCGGATCAATCATGTCTTCCCGGTTCGAGGCCCCGATAATAATGACATTATCGAGCGATTCCATCCCATCCATCTCGGCGAGCAGCTGGGGCACGATCATAGTTTCTACGTCAGAAGAGATACCGCTACCTCTGGTTCTGAATAGTGCCTCCATTTCGTCAAAGAAGATCACCACAACTCGACCGGAGTCCGCAAGAGAGCGAGCCCTGGCAAACAATGCTCTGATCTGCCGTTCAGTTTCACCTACAAACTTGTTCAGCAATTCTGGACCTTTGACCGACAAGAAGCAGGCTGGCTCCTTAGCACTGCCAAGTGAATTAGCCACGGCTTTCGCGATCAGAGTTTTACCGCATCCCGGAGGACCGTACAGCAAAATTCCTCTGGGTGCCCTAAGCCCGAAAGACGTGTACAGCTGGGGATGCTTGAAAGGCAGTTCGACGGCATCTCTCACCCGCTCAATTTGATCGTCTAATCCCCCAATATCGGCGTAGGTAACGTCTGGAATTGAAGGAGTTAGCAGCTGCTCTACGTCCTCTCGAATCAACTTCTCGAACACTGTACCTGCGTTCGCGTCGACGAGCACGGAGTCTCCTGAGGTAATTCCTCCATGCCGCAAACGGCCTGCCAAGACCAGAGTTTTTTCTCCCCCAGTGCTTGTGGCAACCACAACTCGAGAGCTTGGCAAGGTTTCGCGAACCGTAGCCACTTCGCCCTCGGCTGGATAGCCAAGCGACCCCAGCACGATAAGATCCTCGCTCAATCGGACTCTCATCCCCACGCTCAGCTCCGTTGGGTCTACTGTGGGCGCATATCCGACACGCAGTTGCTTTGCTCCTAAACGCACTTCCAACTCATCAGATTCTATTGCCACCAACGTCGCAATCTGAGCCGGGGGCTTCGTTATCTGCTCCAGCTGGCTACGCATCATTGCGAGCTGCCCCCTGGCAGCATGTAGCGCTTTGGAAAGACGACCGTTCTTTTCGGTTAGCGAAACGATCTGCCTATGCGTATCACTTTCAGCCTCACTCATGCGGATCCTCCAATCCCGCCAGCTCTGCTCGGCGCATTAGGTCTCGCGTTACCTTCCGGACTTTCTTATCTGCAATGGTGCGTTCCCCAAGATCCTTAGCTTCCCAGGTGTCAACGTGGTCCCACTGGCCCCCCTGTCCTTTCGCAGCTGGTGCTGGCCGTAGTCCCCGACGTGGTAGCTTCTGTCCTTGCGCCAACGTGCGAGCGGTAATTAGGAAACCGGTGTGTCCCACCATGGAATGCTCCGGACGTACTGACAGCCCTTCGACATGCCATTGCCTCTCCGTCGTTTCCCAAGCGTGCACCGCAACCCACTTCTGCTGATTCTTCATCGCTTCTATGGTGCGTGACATCTGTGTAACAGTAGCTATGTAAATACAAAGAACTCCGCCAAAAACCAGCGCATCGTAAGCGGCAGGTAAGCACTCCCACGGTGCCAGCATGTCCAATACGACCCGGTCCCAACAGTGACTTCCCAAAGTGGGGGCAACCTGTTCAAAATCTCCTACTTGAACGTCCCACGCCGGATGACGGTAACCAAACCACATATCCGCATTAGCTTTCGCGATGGTGGCAAAATCCTGACGACGTTCGATAGAGGTTAGCTTGCCGTCAGCCCCAATGGCGCTCAACAGTGACATTGACAGCCCGCCCGAACCTACACCGGCCTCTAGCACGCGGGCACCCGGAAAGATGTCAGCGTATTGCACAATCTGAGCGCAATCTTTCGGATAAATGATGGTAGCCCCACGCGGCATAGAAAGAACGTAGTCCTTCAATAGAGGGCGAAGGGCCAGAAATTCGGTTCCCTCTCGTGCCGTAACTACTGTGCCTTCAGGCTTTCCGATTAGGGCAGAATGCGGGAAGGAGCCCCGAGAGGAATTGAAGAAACCCTTCTCACTAAGTTGAATCGTGTGCAGCCGACCCTTCGGATCGGTCAGCTGGACAAGTTCCCCAACCTTAAATTGTGCACGGGCTCTGTGCTGCACCTTCTTTGACTCCATTGCCCCATCGTATCTGTGGTCGGTAAACCTTTCGAATTAGGAACGCCCAATATTGTTTTTTATAGGGGCTAAGGCGGCCCGAACGCCATATGACATACAGCTGCGCTAATTTATGACCATGAGTTCTTTTGCCCTATCTCCTTCGCGCGCATTGGATTTCGTATCTTGTCCTCTGAAGTTCCGCTATCGAGCAATCGACAAGCTGCCTGATCCACCTTCTGAAGCAGCTTTGCGTGGCACCCTGGTACACGCAGTGCTCGAGCAGATGTATAAGCAGGCTCCAGAGGGGCGTACCCAGGAGCATGCGTTTTCTTTACTGGGACCGGAATGGGAAAAACTGTCTCAGGAGGAGTATGCAAGGCAAGTGGTGCCTACCGAGGCAGCTGAACAAGAACTGCTAGAAGTATCCAGAAGCCTGTTACAAAGCTACTTCCGCATTGAAAATCCACAATTGCTGGCGCCAGCAGCCATGGAGCAGTTCATCCGCACAAAAATTGGCAATCTTAACGTCTGCGGATTCATAGACCGTGTCGATTTATCGCCCACTGGGCAGGTGCGGATTGTAGACTACAAAACCGGCAAATCGCCCTCTGTTCGCTTCCAAGACGACAAGATCTTCCAGATGCTTTTCTACGCCATGATGTGGCAATCAGATCGAGGGGCACTGCCTGCTAGGTTGCAGCTAATCTTCCTAAAAGATGGCAAGGTACTTACCATCGATCCCACCCCTCAGCAGGTCGAGCAGATGCAAGAACGCGTCCTTGGAATCTGGAACCAGATAGAAACAGCTGCAAGACAACATGCATTTCGGCCTCGTAGATCACCGCTGTGTAGATGGTGTGCTTTTAAAGATTATTGCCCCGCCTTCGGAGGAACGGAGCCACCTCAGCCCGAGGACGCAACCGCGCACCTACTCAGCGCTGCTGATTAAAGCTCGTGCTGCGTCCAGATCAAGACTGCTTAGCGAATCTAGATATGTGATCCCCTCGTAGTCGTCGATCTTCGCGACTCCTTTGACAGCCACGACCTTCGCGCCCGAGGCAATTCCAGCCTGCAAACCCGAATTAGAGTCCTCAACAACGATGCACTTCTTAATATCAATCCCTAGTTTTTTTGCAGCCGTCAAATACGGTTCCGGGTCCGGCTTACAAGACTGCACCTCATCGCCTGCCACCGTGGCAACAATCGTCTTGTCCGGCGCATCCTTGGCAACTGCCTCTACCAAAACAGCCGGGCTAGACGAAACGATACAGATTGGCACTCCAGCGGCAGCGAACTCCCGGAGTCTCTCGCGAACTCCTGCGATCCATGGAGCACCTGAGCGTTCGTAGTGTCGTTCCATGTTCGAAATTATCTGATTGGATACTTCCTCGGCAGAAGCCTCAATCCCCGTCTGATCGATCATTATCTGGGAGGCCACACGGATTGCTTTTCCAACTAGCTGCTGTCCGTCGCGGTCTTGCCACACCTTTCCATAGGCATTCATAGTTTCCCGTTCCGAGGCTATCCAGTAGGGTTCCGAATCAACTATCGTGCCGTCCATGTCTAAGAGCAGACCTGCAATTTCAGTGGTGTTCGCCTTCTGTGTCATGGCCCTATGGTATCGATCTCGCGTAAGCTTGCAGATATGGACTATCGGTTTGTAGGTAAATCCGGGCTGCGCGTTTCCACCCTTGGACTCGGAACACTGAATTGGGGCCGAGACACCGACGCCGCCGATGCTGCCAGCTGCTATGACCTTTTCCGGGAAGCCGGGGGAAACTTTTTCGATACCTCACCCGGATACGGCGCCGGGCTTGCTGAAAAAACATTAGCCCCGTTAATAGCTGGGGAACGGGACGAGGTAGTAGTTGCTACAAAGGTCGGAGTAAATGCTGGGAGAGTTGATGCCTCTCGCGGATCTATTTTCTCTTCGTTGCGCGCTTCGCTGAAACGTCTTGAGACCGATTATGTTGACCTGTTGCTCGTACAATCTTGGGATGATTGTGTACCAATTAGCGAGACTCTAAGTGCACTCGCAACTATCCAGCAGACAGGGCTGGCTAGATATGTCGGTTGGTGCAATCTACGTGCCTGGCAGTTCGCCTACCTTGCCGCCCGTAGCCCAATTCCACTTGTGTGTCTACAGAATGAGTATTCACTTCTCAATCGCGATATAGAGGACGCAGCCATCGATGCGCTCGATTTCTCAGGCGCCTCCCTACTGGCTTGGGCACCGCTGGGAAGAGGAGTATTAACTGGCAAGTATGCTACCTCTACCCCTCCCGATTCGCGGGCTGCTGCAAAACATCTTGCTGGTTATGTCGCTCCTTACTTAGATGAGGCTTCACGCCGCAAAGTTGATGCCGTTATCACTGCAGCAAATGGACTAGAGAGGTCGCCAGCCGAAGTCGCTCTAGCCTGGGTACGCGACCGCCCGCAGGTATCATCTGCGATTGTGGGGGCACGAACCCCCGCTCAGCTACAGATAGATCTGCGGGCGGACACTTTGACGCTGCCAAGACAAATAGAAGAAGCCCTGGCAGACGCCACTAGTCATCTATAGAAAACTCTTCGAACTCGTTTTCATCGTCGTCGAAGTAGTCCTCTTCGTCCTCTTCGTCATCGTCGAGCTCATCATCTAAGCCGTCATCATCTTCATCGTCGTCTTCTTCATCATCAACGATGTCCAATGTCAGCTCTG
This sequence comes from Winkia sp. UMB3158, assembly GCF_030217145.1. Taxonomy (NCBI): domain Bacteria; kingdom Bacillati; phylum Actinomycetota; class Actinomycetes; order Actinomycetales; family Actinomycetaceae; genus Winkia; species Winkia sp. UMB3158. The sequence continues at coordinate 238,768 of NZ_JASONH010000004.1, forward strand.
CCTCGTAGGCAGTGAAGAGCGCGTTGTCGTAACGGAAAAACGCATCTTCAAGAGCGCTCTCGGCTTCATAGACCTGATCCGAATCGGGATCGTTGTCACGGGCAGCATTGAAGTGCACCCTCAAAGCATCAATCAGGCGTTCCAATTCCAATGACGGATCGGGCATGATAACTCCTTAGTTTTACTGCAGATGCAATTGATTACGGACCATAGAAACCATCAAGTCAGTACCCTTGATGTCAGCCGTTTCGCGGGGACCGACCACTTCTATGGTCCCATCCCTTGTGACCAACTGACTTGCACCACCATCAGGACCTAACGGCAGAATAACCCATTCCTTGCCAGGCTCGTAAGACGTAGTCATGTTCTGCCCAGCGATCAAATCACGAATATTGGAAATAACTACCCGTGCGTGAGCCCTTGCAGCATCTGCACGTTTGGATTCCTTCACATCCGTAATGTCACCGACCGCGAAAATGCCCGGATGATCTTTTACCTGCAAGTGCTTATCCACATTGATCTGCCCATTGGGTCGCATCACATTGCCGAAGCTCGAAACCAAGTAATCGGAGTTAGTGCGAGCCCCGTAACACAAGAACCAGATGTCGCCCTCGATCTTCTGGCCATCGACGGTTTCAACCTCGAATGGCGATAGAACACCCACGTCAGAACCAGGCATATACGCCAACGGAGATCCCAATACCAGACGCACGCCACGTTCGCGCAGCTGACCAGTAATGGTGTCGCGGAGTTCGTCGACATAGCCCGGAGTGCCTAGGATCGTGTCAGCCTTGTCTACCATGACGATTTCGGTATCGGGGAAGTTAGACGAGATTTCCCCGGCAAATTCCACGCCTACGGTGCCGGCGCCAACCAGCATCACGCGACGTGCTCGGGCCAAATTTTCGCGTGTCTGGCTGAGGCGCGCCTTTGCAACCTCGGATTCAGTCACGTTGTATTTGGCTGGGTATGGGTAAGACGTACCCGTAGCCAGTACCAAATAATCCGCCTCAATCGGCTCATGACCCGAAACGTACACCGTATGCCCATCGACACGCTGCACGGTACCGTGCACGACATTCCCGTTAGACACAAGCTTCGAGTACGGCATGAAGATGGTATGTCCCCACCCCGAATCAACAGCAGCCCTGAGGGCAGCCGCGTGATGGACGAACTGATCCCTCTTCTCGATTAGTGTGACGTCAGCTACGTCATCAAGACCACCAGCAACAGTGATGCCGCCGTAGCCACCACCAATCACCACAACTTTGGCCATAACCCCTCCAAATATGTATCTAACTCGCCTACAAGTTTAGCGAACAAGATGCCGCACAGGCACCCGGAAGTCCTATGTTTTTGTGCCTAGAGCTCGGCAGAAAGTCCTTGTGCCAGGCCACGCGCGATATTTGGTACGAAAAATCCCGGCCCTTTAAGTACTTTTCCGTCCTCTCGGTAGATAGGTTTGCCGTCCTCGCCCAACTTAGACATGTTGGAAGACTGCACCTCAGCTAAGACTGCAGGGAGGTTGATACCGCATTCCAGCGCCATGCCGTAGATGACATACACCAAGTCAGCCAAAGCATCAGCGCTCTCGATGATGTCACGCTCGCCATCGTCTGCCGCTACTGCTTCTTTCACAGCATTTTCAAGAATTTTTCCAGCGGACTTGCCATAAACCGCAGTAACGAGCTCCGTTGCCTCTTCCAGAATGAGGGACATCCTCATATGCACTCGCGAAGGTCGATCCACCGAAGGAGTGTCAGTTTGAATTGGGAGTCCGTATACCTGATGGAATTGGCGAACCAACGCCTCCGGATCCCTGGAATCGGGAAGAGCCTGAGCGCCGGAGCCGCTCCAGGGCGCGACCGGGGTACGTGCATCATCAGCAAGTAGGGAATATACCCATACACCATCCGCTTTCCCAACTCCCCGGCGAATTCCCTCGTAGGTGAATCCGTTACGCCAAGCGACTTTACGGGATGCCCAATTCCCCTTCTCTGCCTTCCACTCGACGCGCCTTGCGCCAGTTGCGAATATCTCATCTAATGTCAGATCCAGAGCTTTATCTATGTAGCCATTGCCTCGTACACTTTTAGCTAGCCACGTGCCGGCTTCATAGCCATCGGCAGTTTTTCGATACTCGAAAGATCCCACAATCGGGCCATCTGCATGCTCACGAATGACCCAGGAGGCCCCACCCTCCTGCCACACCCTTGGGATGTAAGTGTTAATCCAATACCGGGCGTCGGCCTCGCCATATCCTTCAGGCACGGTGGTCCATTTACTAATGGAAGGATCAGAAAGAACCTGCACAAGTTGGGGAATATCTGCCTCGCTAGGCTGATTTAGAACAATTTTGCCAAAGATCTCTGACTGCATCCTGCTCTCCCGGTAATACAAGAAAACCCCGGCGAACCGGGGTTATTCCTAGTGCGCGGAGGGGGACTTGAACCCCCACGACCGTTTAAATGGTCACTAGCACCTCAAGCTAGCGCGTCTGCCTATTCCGCCACCCGCGCAACAAGGAAAAACTTAGCACACATTCGACGCCTCACACCAATCCGCTCACCTAAAATCCCGCGAATGGACTGGAACAACATCTAAAATCTGTACCAACTTATTCGCTACCACCGCTACTACTCCATCTCCTTTTTCTATTACTCCCCTCACAACTAGAGCGTGCGAAGTAGTCGCTACCTGCCGATATCTTTCCCAAAGCCCTGGCGAGCAGACCACGTTAGCAAGTCCGGTTTCATCTTCTAAAGATAAAAATGTGGTTCCTCTCGCAGTATGGGGTCTTTGCCGATGAGTGACCAATCCCCCAACCCAAACTTGATCGCCATCTGCACGCTCCGACAACTCTGCAATTGGATAAACACCCCGCTTCGTCATTTCTTGGCGCAAAGGACTGAAGGGATGAGTAGACAGCGAAATGCCCATAGTCGACATGTCTGCAACCATGCGTTCTTCAATCCCCATTCTTTTCAACTCCGGCACCGATACCACTGGAGTTGTTCCCGGCAAATACGGCTGATACTGGCCTTTCCTTGAAATTGGGTTAGCCACAGCAGCGGCGGCCCACATAACCTCGCGCCTAGAAAGTCCCGTAAAAGACAACGCTCCTGCCTGCCCCAACGCCTCAATTACACTTGCCGGAGCTCCGCTACGCTCAGCAAAATCCCGCAGAGATAAGTAAGGACCAAAAAGGTCTCTCTCACTCACGATCCGGTTGGCCCAGAAACTCCCCACCCCTTTGACTGCTTCAAGGCCCAGGCGTACTAGTCGATCTGTGCGCACATCCAGTTTGACTGGTGACGTATGCAGATCACGACCTATAGAACCTTTTTGCACTGTAGGACCGGTTTGAGACACGTTGCAGTCTGGCCCGCCCACAGCTACCCCATGTCTTCTTGCATCAGAGATCAGCGACTCCGGAGAATAAAAGCCCATTGGCTGGGCACCCAAGATTCCAGCGTAAAAGTATTCTGGATAGTGCACCTTGAGCCAAGCGGAAGCATACACAATATAGGCAAAGGAAAAAGCATGCGATTCGGGAAAACCAAACTCGGCAAATCCGCGTAACTGAGAAAAAATTTTTTTAGCTACGTCCTCGCTAATGCCCCGCTGTTCCATCCCCGAAAGAAGTTCTGGTTCCAGAAGTTCCATTTTTTCTACAGATCTTTTTGCCCCCATAGCCTTTCGCAGCTCGTCAGCACGAGCGGGACTAAGACCTGCAGCATCTACCGCGATCTGCATCAACTGCTCCTGAAATAGCGGCACCCCCAACGTCTTTTCCAAGGCTGGTTTCAAAAGAGGATGAAGGTAAGTCACCTCTTCTCTACCATTCCGCCTATTTATGTAGGGATTGACGGCCTGTCCCTGAATAGGTCCGGGCCGAATGAGGGCCACCTCCACGACTATGTCGTAAAAATTGCGCGGCTTCAGTCGGGGCAAGGTGTTCATCTGCGCTCTAGACTCAACTTGAAACACGCCCACGGTGTCAGCACGCTGCAGGAGCTCATAAACGCGCGGATCTTCGGCAGGCATATTGTGGAGCGCAAGCGGTTTCTCCCTTTGCTCGTCCTCTTGAATTGCGTCAAAAGCTAGCCGCAAAGCAGTAAGCATGCCGAGCCCAAGTAGATCAAATTTAACCAAGCCAGCATCCGCACAATCATCCTTATCCCACTGCAACACAGACCGATCTTTCATTGCAGCCCACTGCACAGGACATACCGAGGTTAAGGGCTGGCGAGTAAGAACCATCCCTCCAGAATGAAGCCCCAGATGTCTAGGCAGTTGTAATAACTGATCAGCCATCTGCGCCACATCCTGAGGAATTCCTTCTGCGCGAGTAACCTTCTTCCGTTTCCCCCCAAATGCATATTTTGTCCAAGCGCTTGCCCTGCCCACCGGATGGCCGAGCGCTCTGGCGGCGTCACGCACCGCCGAACGGGGACGATATGTTTGAATTGCAGCGACTTGCCCAGCATGATGGCGACCATAGGTGGCATACACATACTGGATAACTTCCTCACGCCGTACAGCTTCAATGTCCACGTCTATATCGGGAGGCCCAGAACGAAGCGGAGAGAGGAATCGCTCGAACATCATCTTGTTGGCAACGGCGTCCACGGCAGTAATACCCAAGACGTAACAAACTGCGGAATTTGCTGCGGACCCGCGTCCTTGACACAAAATATTTTTGCGTTTACAGAACTGGACAATATCCCAAACAATCAAGAAATATCCAGGAAAATCGAGTTTCTCAATTACCGCTAGTTCGTGATCCAACTGCGCATAAGCCTGCGGATTTTCCCTCTTTGAACCGTAGCGTTCTTGCGCTCCCAAATACGTTAAATGGCGTAACCAACTAGCTGGAGTATGCCCTTCAGGAACCGGAGGCCGAGGTAGATCAGGAGCTACCAACCTAAGATCAAACGCGCACCTCTCGCCGAAATACGCAGTATTCTCTACTGCCTCAATATGCGTCCGGTGAAGCTGACCCATCTCGTTAGCAGAACGCAAGCAAGCCCTGGCTGCCGGCAGGAACCCCTGCGCCTCATCTAGAGTTTTATTCATACGGGTAACAGCTAACACGTCAGCTAGAGGGCGATCTCTCATGCGTGCACACCGGGCGGCAGTAGTAGCCACCAACCGCAAGGACTCCTGTTTTGCCAGTTGCGCAAGATAATCTGCCCACTCTGCTTCTCCGGATACTCCATAAAGAGTGCACTCCACAGCAATATTATCTTTGGGGAAAAGATCTTTTAGACGTCGCAAAGTAGCGCGATCTACGTCCTCCCCCTTCCCTAGTAATCCGTTTTTGGTGCCTGTAAGTATTACCGCTTCATCAGCTAATTGATCACTGAGCTGCCCCAACGTATATTGAGCTTTCTTACGCTCACCTAACGCCAAATTAGCCTTAGAAATAAGTTCACTGAGTGCACTGTACCCCTTAGGCCCACGAGCGATCACCGGAATACAAGCGCCTTCAACAGTTAGTTCTGCACCATACAGAGCATTTATCCCAACACGCCTACTTGCCATATTCGCCTGCACAGCCGCATACAGCCCATCCGTATCAGTGATCGCTATTCCTTCTAGTCCAAGCGTGGCAGCCTCTTCGACTAGGGCTGCTGGCGAACTAGCACCATCTAAAAACGAGTATGCCGAGTGAGCATGAAGCTCATAGTACGGAAAATACACCCCTCAAGAGTATCGAACACCTGTTCGAATGGCTAGTTGGCGATTCCTAGAATTTGCGCAATATCTGCAGTGTCCAAGTTCTGCCCGCTAGCTCCGAAAACCTGTCCAAGCAATTGCTGCTTTCGCTCTTTCAGCTCCATCACCTTCTGCTCCACAGTGTCAGTAGCTACCAGCCTGTAGACGTTTACCGGTTTGGTTTGCCCTAATCTATGCGCTCGGTCGATAGCCTGTTCTTCCACCGCTGGATTCCACCAAGGATCCATTATGTAGACATAGTCAGCCTCAGTGAGGGTCAATCCTGTTCCGCCTGCGCGCAAGGAAATACAAAATACTTGCGCGTCCCCTTCAGAAAATTGCGCTATTGCTCTCGGCCTATTGGTAGTAGCTCCGTCCAAGTAGGAGGTCTTCATGCCAGCCGCCTCAATTTGCGCCCTAACCCTCTTTAGATACTTGGTAAATTGCGAGAAAACCAGAGCTTTGTGGCCCGACGGAATAATCTGGCTCAGCTGCTGAATGAGCGCCTCTGTCTTGGCGGATGGCACATTCGCCTGTTCCTGCACCAAAGAAGCGTCAATTGCCATCAATCGAATCTTTGTGAGGGAGGAAAGCAGCGACACTCTTGCAGATGGATCATCTATCAACCCAAGCGCCTTAGACCGCTCGCGGGTAAGGAGTTTGTCGTAAAGATGCCGATGCTGATCTACGAGTTCTACTTCTAGGACTTGTTCACTCTTTGGAGGCAGATCAGTTGCTACTTCTTCCTTAGTCCGACGCAAGAAATGAGGCTCCACCCGCGCTCGAACGGCCTGCAAAGGTAATTCTTCCCCATCTTTTTCAACCGGCAATACTACTTTTGAACGAAATTGCCGCGCAGATGGCAACAGGCCAGGAAGCGCCAAGGAGGTCAGAGAATGCAGGTCAGACAGGGAATTTTCAATTGGCGTACCAGTAACGGCAAAACACCAGCCCACGTTCAAGTTCTGCAGGGCTTTAAAAGTGGCAGTATCAGAGTTCTTTACAGCCTGAGCTTCATCCAAAATCAAGCCAGCCCACCCAAGTTTGGCGTATCGCTCCGCTTCTAGACGAACCAGGGTATAGGTCGTAACTAGAATGTCTGCCCTCTGCGCCATATCCGATAAAGATTCATTTCTTCTCCGAGCAGTTGTCTGCACCGAAGCCACGTTTAGATCAGGCAAGAATCGTTCAGCCTCGTGAACCCAAGTAGCTACCACAGAGGTGGGGGCAACTACAAGCACTGTTCCTTCCGTTCTAGACAACTTAATTGCGGAAAGGAGCTGAACTGTCTTTCCAAGCCCCATGTCGTCTGCCAAAATTCCGCCCATGGCATTCTGCATTCTATGGGCCAGCCAACTTACTCCGTAACTCTGATAATTCCGCAGTTTCACCCGCAGCCCTGGCACTTCTTCCACTGGCCTTATGTCGTCGGAAATGCAGGGAACCTGTCCCATTGTGAAATCGCCAAGCTGACGCGCCCTCTTTATCCATTGCACATCAGTTTTTGGAATCAGCAGTCCTTCTTCCCCAGGACGCAATAACTTGGCTTCTTCGATCAAATCTCGCAACTTCTGCAGCTCGGGACCGGAAAGGTCTACCCAACGTCCATCTGGAAGACGAAGCGCGGGCATAGCAGAATCCAAGGCAGCAAAAAGTGTCCCCAGCGGAATCTCAGCATCTCCTATGAGTACACGAACTTTCAGATCCAGCCAATCTTTATTTGAAGTGCCCGCAAAGGTCACATGTATCTTTTCGTTATCTAGATGCGCCTCTTGAGCTGCCTCGTTGAACGATATTGAAATGCCAATATCTTCCAGAGTCGGAATAACCTGTCGCTTCCACGCCGCAAGTTCGGGAACGGTGAGCGTCTTTTTATCTATATCGGGAACAATCTGTTTTATTTGCTCCCACGTTTGGGTGAGATCGCTCGGAACGTGCAAGAGCTCATCCTCTTGAGTTTCCTCGGGCCACTCTTTGCGTAGCTTCCACGAAAGCGTTGCTTCGTCCTCGCTAAGATCTATTGCCAGCCCAATAGATACCTCGGCAGCGATGTTCAAGGCCATGGATTGGTCGGAAGAAAAAACCTCGTAGGCGAGCTTTAGTTGCGGTAGCCAATGAGACCTAAACTCCCCTACTTGTGCCTTGGGAATGGTTACGGGTTTTGCCGTATCTAGCCACCGCAACGGTCCAATAGTCATTCCGGAAAGAGATACCAATAAGCCTCTTCGTGGTAATAGGGCGCATGCCGGTCCTAGCCACACCTCTGGAGCTGGGTAAAATTCATCCTCTAATTGGAGACCTACTTGCAGCGTTAGCTTCTCTTGGGCGCGCACGTCGATTCCGCAATGGCCCCCCTGCACAAACTTCACGGGGCGTAGATCCTGCGCACCTACAAATATTTGCACCCCTCTCCCCAGCAACTCACGTAACGCTGGGATTGCGCCTGTCCCGAGTGAGATGAGGTTAAGTCCTGTTTGAGGGCGGGCCATATGCGCTTTTAGACACAGCTCATGCAATGCAGCAAGATGCGTTTCGTTCATTCCCGTCGGAATGGCAGCTCGGCTCGTCGAAGCAATCTGTCTCCAGTTCAGAGCCCGATCAGACCATCCTTCTTCTGACTTTCGAAGAGGTCGAAGTGATAGTCCTTTCTGCCGATTTTTCAAGTCAAAACAGACGGCAAGGCTGTCCCCTTCTTCGCCTATCGGGCTCGTGCCGGATAGTGCTTCCAGTTCTTCTTGCCAATTGGCTGAACTTAGACTGGACAGTAGCAGCGCTACCCCGTGCGCACACCATATTCCGTCTTCACATTCACAGTCCCAGTGAAGATGCTGATTAGGAAGGTTAATTTTGGGTATGGAGACAGTCACTCCATACGTCTTCCCGCTCTCGAAAACTTTGCCCGATACTGTGCCGTTGCCCCATTCTATTCGTGACACCCTGCCCGCTAACTCCGTAGCTTTTTGCCACATACGCGGTCCTACAAGTGCGAGTAGCTGCTCAAAAGAGACGTTTGCAACTTTCCCAAAGTTTCCGCTCATCCCGCTCCTAAGTCTTCCTCCCAATTTTACTTTGTTCCCAAAAACCGTCCACCCACCATTTTTTGTCTATCCACACTGCCAGCATGTCTATTCCTGCCGAACGCAAACGCAGATAAGTTCGTGGAGAACGCTCCGAAGCTGGCCCCCACCACCTATCCAGTACGGGATAGGGCCCTTCTACCCTTTGAATTGCCACGCTATTTCGCTCCCACCGTGCAACAACGGGATTAGCGCTAAGCGCCAACCTTGAGGTTATTTCTACCGCTCTTCCTGTTTCATCCACCAGAGTAAGCAATTTAGGCTTCTCTAAAATCCAAGCAGGGGCATGCCCTTGTAACTGACCGGGCCAGGGGCGATCCAAAGCATATTTAGGAGACCTTTCTTCTCCGACCGGAATTAGAGCTACACGGCTGCGCGGGTCGTAGCCTCCCTGCAGAACCGGGATTGTTGCACCCCGCGGCCCCAAAAGGGCCTGTATTCTGTGCGCTGCTGCCATGGCAGAGTCAGTATTTTTACCGCCAGCACTCCACAGCGCAGACTGTCGTGCAGTTAGTGTGAACAAGTCCACAGCTTCTAGAGTGATGCCCTGTACAGGCCCCGATGTTTCGCTATCAGTGCTGGTCCACGCCTCCAGCTGCCATTTGACGCGATCTGTTAAATCTTTTTCACCCCATCCGGGGTCAAGCATCCAGGTTCTTTGTAGCTCCTTTCCACGAGCGGCGGCAGCGGATATCTTTACTCGCGCACAGGTAAGGCCTTTCTGCTCCAAGGCTCGCATAAATCGCAGTATGCATATCCTTACTGTAAAGGCGGCTTGAGAGTAGCTACTTGCAGGCTCTTCACAGGGAACGCTCACGCTTACCCCTTGTTCCCCTCTTGCTGCAGGCTCTATTCGTATGTCTTTGCCGCTAGCTAAATCATGCAGAGCTAGGCCATCCATCCCAAATCGGGCTCCGACTTCGCGTCTACGCAGCTGCGCTAACTGCCCTAACGTTTCAATCCCGAATTTAGATAGTAGTTGTGCGGTTTTCGCTATTTCGGCCCCTCGTGCCCACACCGCTTCTTTTAGAGGACGGGGCGCCAAGTAATCACGTTCTTCCCCTTCTGGCACTATCACCTGTTCTCGGGCTGCCAGTATTGCACTCAGGGTTCCCGTTGCTATCCCTACTCGGCATTCCCACCCCCCAGCTTCGGCGATCGCTTCGGTCAGCCCCACGCATAGTTCTTGTTCTCCGCCATGCCACTTAGCGGCCCCCCTGGCGGGAGCAAAAAATAATCCTGGCCGCCAAGGCGTAACACCAGCCATTACACTTTCGGCAGCAATCAAGACAGGTTCAAATGTTTGTGTCAGTAGTTTTGAAGGAGAAACTTCTATCAGCTTCGGACAAAGAGACCGGGCCCATCTGATTTTTTGCCCGCTTTGCACCCCATATCTAGCCGCTGCTGGAGTAACAGTAACTATTTTGTTCGCGCTCACTACAGCTGCCGGAGCAGTAGATTCCAAATCCGCAAAAGAGGAGAACTGCCAGCCGGGCAGCCACCCCACACATCTACGCAGGCTCATCCGACCTGTCGCATTCTGGGCCAGTTTTCATCAGTCAAAAGTACGGTGTTACGAGCCCGCATACGCCCCCACAATGAGCGCTGTTGGCCAACGCTTAATGAAATTTTTCCTAACGCCACTACGTCCACACCATCGATCAGGGTTGCAAGTATCTTGGCATCCAGGCCAGTCCCAGAAGGTACTACCAGAATTCGACTCAGATCTATTCCTGCCTGTTCGGCAGCTAACCACCCCATGTCTGGAATCCCCATGACTCCAGCCCAGGCATGTTCTCCCATTGCCTTCGCTAAGTTACTCAGAAGCTTTTGTCTTCCTTGACCTAGGCGCGGTTGCCATCCTCTTTCTTGAACTGTCGGAGCTACCGCTTGCAATACCGCTCTAGCCTTGGCCAGTCTTTCTATCTGCGATGGCACGACTCCCCCTCTCGAACGCTTGTTCGAATATTGTAAGTCCTACCCCTGGCAACTATGACCGCTTTTTAGGCTCTGTGGCGTATACCCGAGCGCTTTCATACCATGAGAGGGAAGGCCAACTATTTAGGAGAAGAAAATGGATTTAACTCGCCCTCAGGCTCCCGCCCCCTATGACTTGATGCCCAAGACTCCCAGCTTCACTTTGACTTCCAAAAATTTACGTGAGGGCGAACCAATGCCAGCGGAGCATAGCGCTCCCGGAGGCAACGTATCTCCACAGTTAACGTGGGAAGGATTCCCAGAAGAAACAGAGTCTTTTCTTCTTACCTGTTTTGATCCAGACGCCCCCACTCCCTCTGGCTACTGGCATTGGGTAATAACTGACATCCCGGCTTCTGTTACAACACTCGAGGCAGGTATCGGCGAATCCGATCTTCGTCTGGAGGGGCCAGCGATGCACCTACGCAACGATGCCGGAGAACATTCTTATTACGGTGCTTACCCACCCGCCGGAGATGGACCGCACCGTTACTATTTCGCAATCACCGCTCTGGACACGCCTTCACTGGAATTAGATGAAGACACGACGCCCACCACAGCTGTATTCACCGCCAACTCGCACACGCTAGCTCGCGCGGTGCTGATGGCAACCCACGAAACCAAGTAGGTCTAGAATCTTAGGGTGCTTCACGTAATTTTTTTTGAACCTAGAATCCCCGGGAACACAGGGGCTGCAATCAGGCTATCGGCTTGCACAGGCTCGATGCTGCACCTGGTCGAGCCCCTGTGCTTCGACATGGACGACACCAAACTGAAACGAGCCGGCCTTGATTATCACGATTTGGCCCACGTGAAAGTGCACCCAAATCTAGATAGTGCGCTTGACGCGGTTCCCGGTAATGTGTACGCCTTCACTGGGCATACCAGCAATATGTACACCGATGTCCACTATGAATCAGATGATGGGCTTATGTTCGGCCCAGAGCCCACCGGACTTCCAGAATGGGCAATGGATCATCCGCGCGTAACAGAGCGAGTGCGCATCCACATGGTGGAAAATATTAGGTCGTTGAACCTTGCGAACTCAGCCTCCATAGCACTCTACGAAGCGTGGAGGCAGCTAGGTTTCCCTGGTGGTGTCTAACGCCCCACTAGGCGGCGAGGATCTGACCAGGCCAACCAGATAATTCCAATCAAGGGTAATAAGGCAGGAAGGTAGTAGAAATACTCCCCTGCCTTTTCCCATGCGAGAGCGACCGTAGTAGCTCCAGGTCGTGCTAACGCCAGCACACAAAGTAGTGCTATCAATTCCCCGACATAAGCTACCCAAGCAATCATGCGCATTTTTCTGCCATTGTGTATGAGGCCGAGTGCGCCAGCAGCGTATCCAACACTCGCCAGCAGGGCAGTAACGCGCACGGGGGCTTGCGCAACCTTGACGAATTCGGCTACTTCAACAGCTCCGATCCAAATAGTGATTGCGGCAACACAGAAGATTAATATGCGTGCCCACCCAAGAGATCTTGTCCTTGGGTCGAGTCGGTTCACACCTGCCGTATTCACTATTTTTCCTTTCGTTTCAGTCTCCTTAGGATACCCTGCGCTAGCGGATAACAGCGAAAAAGCTCTATTCTTTCCAGCGAGTTTTGAATAAAAGTGGGACAATAGACCCGAATGGCCACCGTTGGCCTCTCTTCAACAACGCCAAAGGAGATTAGCGTGAGCGAACCCCAGTACGACATTGTGATTCTAGGAGCAGGTAGCGGAGGGTACGCAGCAGCGCTTCGCGGTGCCCAGCTCGGCATGAAGGTTGCACTTGTCGAAGGCGACAAGGTTGGTGGCACGTGTCTACACAGGGGTTGCATCCCCACCAAGGCAATCTTGCACGCCGCAGAAACTGCAGACAATATACGCGAGTCTTCAAAGTTCGGAGTGAAGTCGAACTTTGAGGGCATCGACATGGCCGCATTGCACAAGTACAAGGATGCGACCATCGGCCGTCTTTACAAGGGATTGCAGGGCTTGATCAAGTCTCGCAAGATCGAATTGATCCAGGGCTGGGGCAAGCTGGTTGCAAAGGATACTGTCGAGGTAGATGGCAAGAAGATCACCGGCAAGAACATTATCTTGGCTTCCGGTTCCTATTCGAAGACAATTCCCGGGCTCGAAATTGAGGGACGGGTAATTACTTCAGAACAAGCTTTGCAATTGGATTGGGTTCCTTCTAAGGCAGTCGTCTTGGGTGGTGGCGTCATCGGAGTCGAATTTGCCTCAGCTTGGGCTTCCTTCGGCGCCGAGGTTACCATTATTGAGGGGCTTCCCCACCTCGTCGCTAACGAGGACGAAGCTATTTCTAAGGGACTCGAAAAGCAGTTCCGCAAACGTGGTATCAAGTTCGAGACCAACACCATGTTTGATTCGGTAACCCAGGATGATTCGGGAGTTCATGTAAAGACTCAGGACGGCAAGTCTTTCGACGCCGACCTATTGCTTGTTGCTATTGGTCGCGGACCTCGTACTGCTGATCTCGGATACGAGGAGCAGGGAATTAAGCTGGAGCGCGGCTTTGTCACCGTAGACCAGAACCTGCATACCGGGGTTGGCAATATCTATGCTGCCGGGGACATTGTCCCTGGCTTGCAGCTTGCCCACCGCGGGTTCGCCCAAGGTATTTTCTTGGCCGAACATATTGCCGGCCTGGATCCTGTCCCGGTAGACGAGAAAGGTATCCCGCGCGTCACCTTCTGTGAGCCTGAAATTGCCTCTGTCGGCTTAACCGAGAAGCAGGCAAAGGAAGAGTTTGGTGAAGACAAGGTAAAGGCCGTTGAATTCAACCTTGCTGGCAACGGTAAGTCTCAGATGCTGGCTACCGCAGGATTTATTAAGTTGGTCAGCGTCGAAGACGGTCCAATTGTTGGATACCATGCCCTTGGTGCCCGTATTGGCGAGCAGGTTGGCGAGGGCGAACTAATCATCAACTGGGAGGCATACCCAGACGATGTAGCAAATCTCATCCATGCTCACCCCACCCAGAACGAGGCTGTTGGCGAGGCCGCAATGGCGCTTGCCGGTAAGCCATTGCACAGCCACAACTAAGCGAAGAAGGAAACGAAATGTCTGAATCAGTGAAGATGCCCGCTCTGGGCGAATCCATCACCGAGGGCACTGTCTCTCGCTGGCTCAAGGAAGTCGGCGACACTGTAGAGGTGGACGAGCCTATCGTTGAAGTATCTACTGACAAGGTAGATTCCGAGGTTCCCTCTCCGGCTGCAGGCACCATCCTCAAAATCTTGGTTCCTGAAGACGAGACTGTCGATGTGGGAACCGAGATCGCAATCATTGGTGATTCGTCTGAGCAGGAAGAGGACTCCTCTGCTCCTGATGCATCTGGCCAGCAAGCCGATGCTCCGAAGTCTGAAGAGAAATCTGAAGGCTCGCATGCCGATGGTGAGTCGACTGATGTGAAGATGCCGGCTCTGGGCGAATCCATCACCGAGGGCACTGTCTCTCGCTGGCTCAAGGAAGTCGGCGACAAGATTGAGGCCGACGAACCGCTGGTCGAAGTATCTACCGACAAGGTCGACTCCGAGGTTCCTGCTCCGGTATCCGGCTACCTAGTAGAGATCGTTGTCCCTGAAGACGAGACCGTAGACGTAGACACAGTCATCGCCCGCATCTCTTCCTCGCAGGACGCTGCCCAGTCCGGCAGCACCGATGACATTCCTTCCTCCTCGAAGAAGGACGGAGACGAGACGATCGTACAGTGGGCTTACCCTCAGTCCGATGGTTCTTCCTCCAAGGAGGTCCCTGGGACCGCATCGGCCGAAGAGGCTACCGATGTGAAGATGCCGGCTCTGGGCGAATCCATCACCGAGGGCACTGTCTCTCGCTGGCTCAAGGAAGTCGGCGACAAGATTGAGGCCGACGAACCGCTGGTCGAAGTATCTACCGACAAGGTCGACTCCGAGGTTCCTGCTCCGGTATCCGGCTACCTAGTCGAGATCGTCGTCCCTGAAGACGAGACCGTAGACGTAGACACAGTCATTGCCCGCATCGGCGCTTCTGCAGACGCAGGTTCCAAGCCAGCGAAGGCTGCGCCGGAGGAAGAAAAGAAGGAAGCTCCGAAGGCACCTGCTGCTCCTAAGGCTCCCGCAGCCCCCAAGGCACCTACTCCGCCAGCTCCTCCGAAGGCACCTGCAGCTCCGAAGGCACCTGCTGTTCCTAAGGCTCCCGCAGCCCCCAAGGCACCAGAGGCTCCCAAACCTGCCGGTAAGCCTGCCGCAACTGGCTCAGCTGCAAAGGGAGGCTACGTAACCCCGATCGTGCGTAAGCTCGCCAAGGAAAAGGGTGTGGATCTAGCGACCGTCACCGGCACCGGCATTGGAGGCAGGATTCGCAAACAGGATGTGCTGGAAGCTGCAGCTCATCCGAAGGCCACTCCTGCTTCAGCAGATGCACCGGCCGCCAAGAAGGCATTCCGCGCAACCACTCCCGAGTGGCAGAAGGGACTTCGTGGCAGCACCCAAAAGATGTCTGGTCTACGGCGCACCATCGCCAAGAGGATGGTGGAATCGCTGCAGGTATCCGCACAACTGACTACTGTTGTCGAGGTCGATGTAACCCGCATTGCCAACCTTCGCAAGAAGGCTAAGGCCTCGTTCCAGGAGCAGCAGGGTACCAAGCTCACCTTCCTCCCCTTCTTCGTCAAGGCGGCAACTGAAGCCTTGCAGGCTCATCCCAAGTTGAATGCTCGCATCGATGGCAAGGAAGTAACCTACTTCGATCACGAGCACGTTGGCATCGCGGTAGATACGCCGAAGGGCTTATTTGTACCGGTAATCAAGGATTGTGGCGAGAAGGATATTGCTCAGATCGCCCATTCGATCAATGATCTGGCCTCCCGCACCCGCGATGGCAAGGTCAAGCCGGATGAACTGTCGGGATCGACCTTCACCATTACCAATACCGGTTCTGGTGGGGCCCTGTTCGACACCCCGGTTATCAACCAGCCCGAGGTCGCAATCTTGGGAGTCGGCACTATTGTCCGTCGCCCGGTTGTAGTAAAGGATGCCGATGGAAACGAGAACATATCAATTCGTTCCATGGTCTATTTGGCTATCAGCTATGATCACCGCCTCATCGACGGTGGCGACGCAGCTCGCTACCTCATGGCAGTAAAGCAGCGCCTAGAAGAGGGCGACTTTGCTGAAGAAGTAGGACTGTAGCAGTTCTCTTACGGTGGG
Organism: Winkia sp. UMB3158; assembly: GCF_030217145.1. NCBI lineage: Bacteria > Bacillati > Actinomycetota > Actinomycetes > Actinomycetales > Actinomycetaceae > Winkia > Winkia sp. UMB3158. The sequence goes on from NZ_JASONH010000004.1 coordinate 254,747, forward strand.
CCGGTCGGATTCGACCGGCCCACTTTTTATTCCCTAGTAACCGACACTATTTTGCCGTTCCTAATTTTGAACGTTGCTTTGTACTCGACACTATTCACTCGTTGACAGGTCTGATTACACTGCTGATGACTGCTCTGGGTGATAGTGGCAACTACCTTGCCGTTAGCTTCGTGTTCACCCGTAACTTTGATCTTCAATCCTTTTGCAGTTATTCCATTCTGCTGCATCTGCCTATACAAGTTCATGTCTGCCTGTTGTGAGGGTGAATTTGGAAAACTGACGCTAGCGAGAGCTTCTTTATCCATTTTTTCAAGGGCTGCGGCCCTCTGTTTCAGCAGTTTTGAGAGCACGGACGCACCTGGAGCCAAGTCTGCTGCTCGTTTTTCTTCTGTCCGGGGGCTCTTGTGCCCCTGCACAGTGGGTGGCACAGATTCCAGCTGTTTAGCAGCACTACTTGCGACCTGTTTTGGCTCCCCTGATAACGCCGATGATTCGCTCTTTCCGCTAAGGAATGACCCAAGTACTATCCCGATGCCAGCACAGGCGATCACAACCCCCATAGATATGACTGACCACCTGGGTTTTTTAGCATGTTTATCAGGTTCGATAGTGACAGCGTCAAGTAACCCAACCGAGCGTAGTGCCGCCACCGGTTCGGGAGTGAGTGCACGTGCAGGAGGTTCTGCTGAGAAGTCCTGTAGCAGACTTTCGGCCGCCGGACGCTCCTGCGGATCTAGTGCATCCGCGCTGAGTGACGGAACACCCAGTTCCTGACATATTCTGCCCCACCCGTAGATGTCGCGCGCGGGAGTATCTGGCTCTGAAGGCACATACGAAGGCGTTCCTTTTCTTTCATTCGAAAGGTCAGGATCAATCAACGTTGCCCGCCCGCCCTCTGAAACAAGTATGTTCGCGGGAGAAACGTCTCCGTGCGTTACGCCACGCCGATGCAGCGCAGCTAGTGCCTCCAGTATGTCGGCTGCAATCCTACGAGGACGCAGGAGCTCGATTTCTGAATTGAGCGGACTCCCTTCGACGAGTTCCATTATTAGAACCCACCGGTTATCGACAGGAACCAGATCATGCAATGTGCCTAGGTGCGGCCCATCAACCTGGGAAATTGAGCTATAACGGTCCGGGTCAGGATACTTCACAAACTTTGCAGCCCATATCTTGCCCGCCTTATCCCGCACCTTCCACACGGGACCAAGACTGGCAAAACCTATGACCTCAAGCACTTCATAACCGCGAATCCTCATGCTTCTACCGAACCACGCCAATCCCCCTCGTTGTAGGGGGTACACAAATCTGTGGATAACTTTTTGTTTTAGAGGTTCTAACACGTAGAATTCAGGCTAGATACAAGCAGAAAGTAGGAATTGATGGCTAAGGACGATACTGCCGCGCCGAAACGGTCTTTTTTCGCCAACATTAAAGATGCATTTACCCTGACCAAACGCTCCTACCCTTGGGTAGGATGGGCCCTCGCGGGCGCATTTGTTATCCCCCTGCTTGTAGCAGTCCTCGTGGGATGGCTAACCTCTCATCTAGTCTTGGGCATTCTTTTTGGCATCTCGCTTGGCCTTCTGGCTACTACCGCAACTCTGTCGCGACTCATGAACCGCGCAATGTACAAGCAACTTGATGGACATGCAGGCGCTGCAGGGGCCATCATGAGGCAGATCCGGCGTGGCTGGGACATCGAAGAACAGCCCGTTGCTATGAACCGCAATCAGGATCTCGTTTACCGACTAGTTGGTCGTCCAGGAATCGTTCTTGTCTCTGAGGGAGCTCCGGCCCAGGTAGAGCGCATGCTAGCTGACGAGGCAAAGAAGGTTTCCCGAGTTGCTCCCAAGGTAGAGGTACACCAGATCCAAGTTGGACATGCAAAGGGACAAGTTCCTTTGGATCAACTTCTGCGCACTATCAATAAGCTAAAGAAGACGCTACGCAAGGAAGAAGTTCCGGTCGTAACCAACCGACTTCGCTCACTACAAGCAAAGTCGATGAACATGCCCCGAGGAATAGATCCCTCAAAGGTGAAATTCAACCGCAGGGCTCTACGAGGCAAATAGAGCACTTTTTTGTGAAACGGCTCCCACCTGGTGGGAGCCGTTTTGCATACCAATGCAGAAGTATGCATAATATTCCTAACAGTTAATATTTATAAGGAGCCACCCCGATGAAGAAAATCTTCTGTATTGCCGCAGCAACCGCCCTTTCCTTGTCTGCGTGCTCTGGTGCAGACAACGCTACCCCCGGATCGGATTCCTCCGATCCGGGTGAGAAGGGCTACGACGTATCTAAGATTCAAAAAGACGACAAAGTCGCCGCCCTCGTTCCGCAAGAAATATCTAAACGGGATCTACTGCGCTCCGTCGCCTCCGCGGACTATGCTCCTGCGGAATATCTAAAGATCGATGGTCAAACACCTACTGGTTATGACATCGACTTGGTAAATGCGATGGCCAAAGTCATGGGGCTAAAGGGCGGAAACACTAAGCATGCCGCCTTCGACTCGATTATTCCGCAGATCGGCTCAAAATTCGATCTTTCGTTGAGCTCATTCTCGATCACCCCGCAGCGCGAAAAAGAGGTCAACATGATCTCCTACGTCCAGGTCGGATCCGCCTTTGGCACCGCAAAGGGAAATCCCAACAAATTTGATCCTTCTAACCCCTGCGGCAAAACCATCGGCGTGCAAAAAGGCACCTTCCAGTACGACTACGTCGAGACCCTATCTGACAAATGCGCTGCGGAAGGCAAGGAGAAAATCAAAGTAAAGCCGCACGATCTACAAACCGAGATCGCTCCTAAAGTCGCAGGCAAGCAGTACGATGCAACCTTCGCCGACTCAACCGTAATCGGATATACCGTGAAGAAGTCCAACGGCTCTATCGAGCAGATCGGCGATGTACTCAAGGCCTCTCCCCAGGGAATTATTATCAATAAGAAAGATGAGGCATTGACCAAGGCAGTGCAGGCGGCTATGCAGTCACTCATGGACTCCGGCGAGCTAAAGAAGATTCTTGCACATTACGGTGCAGATAAGGCAGGCCTATCTAAGGCCGAGATCAACCCTGCCGTATCTGACTAACAGAAAAACGAAGAAGCCATGCGCAAGCTAGCGGAACTCGAGAGCAAGATGGGCGCTCCCATCGCTGCTCTAGCGCCCAAAAAGCTAGCTTCGCATGGCTTTCTTTACAACGCCGCAATCGGTTTGGTGAGCACGATGTCCGAGGTCGTGAAGGTAGCGGGCCAAAATACTAAATATGCCCAGTCCTCGCCTCACAAGTGCGCTGCAGACGGCAAAGTAGGAAACAGAGTTTTCACTCCCCACAAACCCCAAAAATCTCCGAAGTTGCAGGCAGGCAACACGATGCAACTTTCGCCGATTCAATCACTGTGGGATATTCAATACGAGGGACCAATGGCGACTTCACCCACGTTGGTGACACCATTGAATCTGCCCAAAAAGAATGCAGAAAATAATCCGCAAGTTAGAAAATAGGTATGGAAGAGCTACATAGGAATAATCCTCAGCCCGTGTTCAAACCGGGCCGATTGATTGGCGCAGTGGTAGTAGCGCTAATTGCACTCGCGATAATCAACTCGCTGGTGACCAATCCCAACTACCGCTGGGATGTTGTTGGCCAGTATTTGTTCCATCCATCAGTAATGCGGGGTATTGTATTCACCCTGCTACTGACGGTAGGAGCTATGATAATAGGCATCATTTTGGCTACTACCATGGCGATTATGCGCCAGAGCCAGAATCCCGTAACAAAGTCTGTAGCGTGGTTTTACATCTGGTTTTTCCGCGGCACTCCAATCTATACCCAGCTCATCTTCTGGGGGCTTCTTCCCACTTTGTACCAGACAATATCTCTCAAAGTACCTTTTGGGCCCGAGCTGTTTTCTTACTCCACCGATAAGATCCTTACTCCAGGACTGTGTGCCCTGCTCGGATTGGGGCTGAACGAGGGCGCGTATCTAGCGGAGATCATTCGCTCGGGTCTAAATTCGGTGGACCGTGGCCAGACCGAGGCAGCTACTGCACTGGGTATGAAACCGGCGAAAATAATGCGCAGAATCATTCTGCCTCAGGCTATGCGCGTGATCATTCCTCCAACCGGCAACGAGACCATTTCGATGCTCAAGACTACCTCTCTGGTAGCCGCTGTTCCCTTTACTTTGGAACTCCAGTTCGCGGTACAGGAACTCGGAAACAGGACATTCACTCCGATTCCCCTACTACTTGTAGCGGTGTTCTGGTACCTGCTGATCACTTCAATTCTTATGGTTGGCCAGTACTACATCGAACGCTACTTTGGCCGCGGTTTCGAACAGCGCTCCTCTACTGGTAGTAAAAAGACTGCAATTTCCGAGAACTCCAACACTGCATTTATGGATGTGACCCCATGAGCGAAGCAACAAGTATGGTCAAAATCGAAGGCGCCCACAAATTTTTTGGTGACCTGCATGTCCTTCAGGGTATTGACCTAGAGATCAAGCACGGCGAGGTATGTGTTCTCCTTGGTCCCTCTGGATCTGGCAAATCAACCCTTTTGCGCTGTATCAACGAATTGGAGTTTATTTCCGCAGGACGTATCTACCTAAATGGCGAACTCCTCGGAATGACCGAGGAAAAGGCCCCTAAAGGGATCCTGAATAAATGGCGCGCTCACCGCCATGGTTCAATTACCCCCGAAGGAACTCTGCTCAAGCGACGTTCTGATGGCGAGGTCGCAAAACAGCGATCTAGAGTTGGGATGGTATTCCAGCGATTTAACCTTTTCCCCCACATGACCGCGTTGCAAAACGTGATGGAAGCACCAGTCCAGGTAAAAGGTGTCCCAAAAGAACAGGCGCGCAAACTCGCTCTGCAACACCTTGATCGCGTCGGTCTGCTTGACCGGGCAGATCACTACCCATCAGAACTATCTGGCGGTCAGCAGCAGCGCGTTGCTATTGCAAGGGCACTAGCTATGGAACCAGAGCTCATGCTGTTTGACGAGCCAACGTCAGCCCTCGACCCTGAGCTAGTTGGCGAAGTACTGGGGGTAATGAAGGATTTGGCCGCCGAAGGTATGACGATGGTTGTGGTTACTCACGAAATAGCTTTTGCCCGTGAGGTCGCGGATAAGGTTGTCTTCCTAGATAAGGGACAGATCGTCGAGTACGGCACTCCCGAAGAAGTAATCGAGCACCCAAGCCAACCTAGAACTCGCGAATTCTTCGACAAAGTGCTTTAAGAATTTGGGGGAAGGCAGCTGCCTTCCCCCAAATTCTTTACGCTTTACCTTCCATTGCACGCATGGCCTGCTGAGAGGACAGTGGCTCGCCTGCATCATCGCGCACTGGCCATTCCTCTATCGGTTTGCCGGCCCACGTCAAAGCCGTAAAAGACCCGGGTTCGCCCTCTAATAAAGTCGTTTGGGTATTCGGGACGGGAAATTGCGATATTAGCTGCTCGGTAATCTGATTCGTTCGAGAGGCTGCGTATAACCGCATAACAGCGCCATGACAGACGATACCGGCGGTGCCCTCACCTACCTTTGCGTGGGCCTCTTTTACAACCTTGTCGAAACGATCAAGAATTTCTTGTCCGGTCTCTGCTCCCGGCATTCGGTAAGACAGGTCTCCCCTGACCCACCTGATCAACGTAGACAGGTACTCGGTAACTGATTCGGCATCAGTGTTCATCTCGAGTTCACCAGCACGAACCTCTCGGAGTCCTTCTCGGACCTGCAAGTCAAGGTCGAACTTCTTCGCCAGTGGAGCTGCAGTCTGCTGGGCTCGCTGAATAAAGGAACTGTACAGCGCATCGAGCTTCGGCAGCCCCCGATCCTCCCAGCCCGCGGCAAGACTGGCAGCTTGGTTCATGCCATCCGCATTCAAGTCTGCGCCCGGATAAGCTGTATCCAGCGCTCCCGCTAGGTTCGACGACGTTTGTCCATGGCGAATCAGTACTAGTTTCATTTCCTACCCGTAAAATATTTCTTCCATTACGTCTCTGCAATGTCGTGCCTTACGACGATAATCGTCAACTAGGCTACGCTCGCTTCTCTGGTATCCCAGTATCAACGATACGGCAGCTATCTCGTCATTAGTTCGTGGCAACAAATCCAGTTTAGCGCCCCCGTCACGACCAGAAGCGAGCGTATTGGCAGCTCTAATGCGAGTCGCGGCATTCCATGCGGCTTCCAGCGCTCGCGCCTGGGCGGGCGTAACCAGGCTTAGGCGTTCGGCCTGTCCCAGCGCGTCGAGCGTATTGGTGGTACGCAACGCAACGTCCTCATGCGCATGCATCAACTGGAGCAGTTGAATGGTCCACTCTGCATCCGATAGTCCCCCGGGCCCCAGTTTCACGTGCGAGCGCGGGTCCATCCCCCGGGGCAAACGTTCTGCCTCCATTCGAGCCTTCAACATCCTAATACTCTTCAATTCGTCATTGTCGAAGGAATGGCCGTACCGGAAACGGTCAATTATCTCCATGGCCTCATCCAGCACTTCAGGATCACCCGCTACTGGTCGTGCGCGGAGTAGAGCCTGCCGCTCCCATGGGGAGGCCCATCGTTCATAATAGGAGCGAGTCGATTCTAGACTCCTAGCAGTCGGACCATCTTTGCCCTCTGGGCGTAACCCCAGATCTACTTTGAACGGCCTTTGCGGGCCCACATCCGAAAGCAAGGACTTCAGCGTAGCAACTGTATGCTCGGCCTCTTCCTGTGCCCCCTCGCCTACCGGCGAGTAGACAACCATAAGATCGGCATCCGAAGCGTATCCAGGCTCTTCGCCTCCTAGACGCCCCAGCGCGATAATCCCCATCCGCGCTTTCGGAGAGGTTCCAGCACTGCGATGCGCCAGTTTCAGGGCAGCAGCCAGGGCTGCATCATTTACAGGCGTAATATATTTTCGAGCACGTTCGGGATCCACGCCGCTCAAACAGTCCGCCAGAGCTGCCCGCAATAGTTCGCGAGAACGAATCTCACGCACTAATTGTGCTGCCTCCCCTGCATCGTCATGCCTAGAAACAATGGCCATCATCTCGCCAGAAAGGCGCTCTTTCTCGCGCGCTTCCAGTTCAATAGGGTGATCAAGCCATGCCACAGCAGCCGGGAAATGTTCGAACCCATCCGCACAGTACGTGCTCGTTGGCAGTAGTTTCGCTAGGTAACCTGCGGCGACTCTAGAATCTCGCAGCATTGCCAAGTACCAATGCGACGTACCAATGATCTCGCTAAGTCGGCGGAATCTAAGCAATCCCGCGTCAGGATTTGCCCCGTCCGCGATCCATCCGATCATCACCGGTAGCAGATGTCTCTGCAATGCTGCTCTCCTGCTGACTCCAGCAGTCAACGCTTCAATGTGACGCAAACTTCCCGCCGGGTCCTTATAACCAATTGCTTTCAGTCGCGCACTAGCCGCTTCTGGGGAAAGAGCAGCCTCATCAGCGGAAAGGGAAGCCGTTGCCGGCAATAGGGGGCCGTAAAACAGTTCTTGGTGCAGAGTTCGAACATCGTGGCGAACGTGTGTCAGCTCGATCTGTAGGGAGCGGGCATTCGGGTATTTCTGCGCATCTATAGACCTTCCTATCCTCCTGAGCTCCTTTTCAGAGGACGGAATCAGCGCGGTCCTGCGAAGTCGGAATAACTGCGTTCGGTGTTCGACACATCTTAGGAAACGGTAACACCTGGCTAATTTCGCGGCTCCTTCGCGGGCAATGTACCCCTGCGCGGCTAGCGCCTGAATAGCCTCCAGGGTATGTGGTACGCGCACAGACTCGTCGTAGCGGCCGTGGACAAGCTGCATTAGCTGGATTGTCATCTCTACATCTCGTAGCCCACCCGGCCCGAGCTTCAGTTGACGTCCTTTCTGCTCCGAGGGCACATTTGCTTCCACTCGCAGTCGCATATTTCTTGCGTCCTCGACAAAACCCTCCCGAGCTGATGCTTCCCATACTAGAGGGCCCACAAGAGCAGAGAATTTTTCAGCTAGCTCCTTGTCCCCTGCCGCATATCGAGCTTTGAGCAAAGCCTGAAATTCCCACGACTGTGCCCATTTCGAGTAGTAGGTTTTGTAGGAGTCAAGAGTTCTTGCAACAGCTCCGTCTGCACCCTCTGGCCGAAGTCCCAAGTCAAGAGGCCATAGTGGCAGCTCCTCGCCGGGTCCACTGCAGATAGCTGTGAGGGCGGTGATTATCTTTCCGGCCACCTCGATTACGTCGCTCTCTGGAATGTCCGAGTTCGCCTCAGCAACAAACATGACGTCGACGTCCGAAATATAGTTGACCTCTCCAGCTCCCGTTTTTCCCAGAACGATTACTGCGAGACGAATGTTCTCTTGTGGGTCAACCTTATTCTGGGCAACCCGAAGTCCAGCTTGCAAGGTCAAGTCGACCAGGGCTGAGATACACCGACTTACATAGGAAACAATATCCAGTGCTCGATCAGACGATAGATCGGCAGACGCAATCTGGCTGAGTGCTCTGCGATACGCCCTCCGGATTTCGTCTGTGCTATCCACGCTCGCAAATAGCTGCCTGTAGTTACTTGCCCATGCCGCCGCTGCTGCCGCTTCAGCGCCAGGGTCATAGCTACCGGAAAAGATGTCAGAAAATGTCTGCGACGCAGCTGATTCAAAAACTTCCAGGTCATCGGGATGAGTGGCAAGGTGATCACTAAGTGCCTGCGAAAGTCCGAGTATTGAAAACAATTGCTTGCCACAGTGGGCCATGGCGTTCTGTGCCCGCGACGGGGCCTCCTCGCACAAACGAAGTAGCCCAAGCAACGCCATGTCCGGATCTGCAGCGTCGGCCAAAAATGGGGTCGGGTCAGCCCACTCTTCGAGTTCTTCTAACCACTTCTTCGCCCTCTGCACATCGCGCACACCAGCCTTGCGAAGTTTCAGCGAGATATCCGGTGCGATCCTCATAGGAAGAACTGGCGGAGCTCAAATTCTGTAACCTGTGCCCTATATTCTTGCCACTCGCGCTCCTTATTCGCGATGACAAATTCGAACACCTCTTCTCCGAGAGTGGCGGCTACCAGGTCAGATTTCTTCATTGCCTTTACAGCGCTGGATAGTGAGGACGGCAAGGAGGGAATTCCCAACACCCGCCGTTCCTGGTCCGTTAGAGCCCAGACATTATCCTCCGCTTCGGGGGCCAATTCATACCCGTTCTCGATACCAGCAAGCCCGGCTTCCAGTAGAACTGCAAATCCCAGATATGGGTTCACTGCCGGATCTAGCGCTCGATATTCGATCCGCGCGGATTCCGGCTTATTGGGTTTGTAGTTTGGAACTCGTACCAATGCCGACCTGTTGTTATGTCCCCAGCAAACGAACGAGGGCGCTTCTCCGCCTCCCCACAACCGTTTGTAAGAATTTACATGTTGGTTAGTTACTGCAGACATTTCTTGTGCGTGAGTCAAGATGCCTGCAATAAATGAGCGAGCAGTCCGAGACAGCTGGTACTGCCCCGACGGATCGTGGAACGCATTGCGCTCGCCCTCAAATAAAGACATATGGGCGTGCATGCCAGAACCAGGTACGCCAGCTATCGGTTTCGGCATAAAGGTTGCCTGCATATCTTCCCGAAGAGCAACCTCTTTGACCAAGGTCCGGAAGGTCATAATATTGTCGGCTGCTGTAAGCGCGTCTACCGACCGGAGATCGATCTCGTTCTGTCCCGGCCCTCCCTCGTGGTGACTCATCTCGACGCTGATGCCCATAGCTTCGAGCATTTCAATTGCTCGGCGCCTAAAATCGTTGTCGCCTCCACGAGCGACATGGTCGAAATAGCCCGCCTCGTCTACCGGCACAATTCGTCCGTCTGCGTCCCGGGTTGGCTTCAACAGATAGAACTCGATCTCGGGGTGGATTCTAAACGAGAAACCTAGTTTTGCCGCATGATCTAATGCCCGCTCCAGCACCGCCCTCGGATCTGTCTGAGCAGCAGACCCGTCGGGATTAGTTAGATCGCAGAACATTCTTCCCACGGGGTCACTGTCAGTACACCACGGCAGCAATTGGAACGTAGAAGCGTCCGGCCGCAGAATCATGTCTGACTCGTAGACCCTGCTAAGACCCTGAATAGCCGATCCATCAAAACCAATGCCTTCGGCGAACGCTCTCTCAAGTTCCACCGGGTCAATAGCAACCGACTTCAGAACACCAAGTACATCTGTAAACCATAGGCGCACAAAGCGGGTATCGGACTCAGCTATTTTTGTCAGAACTTCTTCTTCTACGGGCCTCATTTGGCGCTACCAAATCCCTTCGAGATCGCTTCCAATGCAGCAGTCATTTCGGCAGGCACTATCCAAGTCTTGTTGCCGTCACCCTTAGCAAGTTCCGGCAGCATTTGCAGATAGCGGTAGGACAGAAGTTTCTCGTCGGGATTACCTTCGTGAATGGCACGGAATACCTTCGCAATAGCCTCTGCTTCGCCCTCTGCACGAGTCACGGCTGCTTCTGCGTCACCTCGTGCAATAAGAACCGCAGACTTGCGCTGCCCTTCCGCTTCAGTCACCTGAGATTCGCGCTGCCCTTCAGCGGTAAGAATAGCAGCTCTCTTATCCCGCTCGGCACGCATCTGCTTTTCCATTGCCTCTTGGATAGATGGGGGCGGATCGATCGCTTTAATTTCTACTCTGTTGATGCGAATACCCCACGCTGTTGTGGCGGAATCCAACACCCCGCGCAACTGCGTGTTTATCGAATCGCGCGAAGTCAAAGTGTCTTCTAGATCCATAGTGCCAATAACGTTACGCAGAGTGGTCGCTGTTAGCTGCTCGATCGCGACCAGGTAGTTCGCAATTTCGTATGTGGCCTGCTCAGGGCTGTTTATTTGGTAGTAAATAACAGAGTCGATAGTTACCGATACGTTGTCTGCCGTGATAACTGGCTGGGGCGCAAAAGCGACCACCTGTTCCGACAAAGATACAACTGCCCGCTTTGAATCAATGAAAGGAATCAGCACATGCAGCCCCGGGGTCAGTGTCGTCTGGTATCTGCCCAGTCGTTCCACCACTACGGCCGTGGCTTGCCGCACCACAATAATGGACTTAGATATTGCAATCACTACGGCAAAGGTTATGAGCAGGAATATCACTATTCCGATCATTCCCGCCGGCGCTAAGGAAAAAGCTGACATTCTTGTCTCCTCATCTACTTACTGGGGCCACTACTGCGGTAGCTCCCCTTACTTCTATAACGCGGATTCCAATGCCCCGTGGAATATCGTGATCTGAGGTAGCTGACCATCGCTCCCCGTCTAGCATTATAGTGCCGCCAGCTGGGCTTACAGGCGAGGTTGTAACTCCCTCGCGGCCTTCATAGCGCGAGACATTGAATGCAACCCGAGGGGTCGATGCTTCCAGTTTCTTCTTGATAAGTGGTCTAACTGTAAGCACAAGAACCGAGGAGACTGCTGCAAACAAAAGGATGTGCAACCACCACAGATTTGGCCAAAAGAACGCGCAGATGCAGCTTGCTGCTGCACCAATCCCTAGCATCAGGAAGAAGAAATCACCGCTTAGCAGTTCCACTATCACGGCCATCAGAGCGGCCCCTAGCCAGACCCAACCAATCATTTCTTATCCGCCTTATGGGCCCACCAACGGCCCTCACTACCTCCCACGGAAAGTGGATATTCAAACAGGTTGGAAACATTCTCAGAAGTAAGGATCTGGGAAATTGGCCCGCTCTTGACGACCTGTCCTTCCTTTAGCAGGAGGGCGTGGGTGAAACCGCGGGGTATCTGCTCCACATGATGGGTGACCATGATCATTGCTGGAGCGTGCTTATCAGTGGATATCTCTGTGAGAGCTCCCAGCAAGTCCTCACGTGCTCCCAAATCGAGGCCGCGCGCTGGTTCGTCTAGCACCAATGCTTCAGGATCGGGCATCAGTGCTCGCGCAATCATGACTCGCTGCCGCTCGCCATCCGAGAGGCTGTCTACCTCACGATCTTTCAGGTGTGAAATGCCAAAAAGATGCAGCAGATCTTGTGCTCTCTGACGATCTATGTCCTCGAACGTCTGTTCCTGGCTGGAGGGAGCGCCGTACACAGAACTGAGTATTGCGTCTATAGCGTGGGTGCCCGAGGGAACTAGTTGATCAGCTACGTCCCCAATGGTGCCCACTCGGGAACGCAGTTCCGCCAGATCTGTCTGTGCCAGTTCTTCATCCAGCACGCGGACTGTTCCCGCATCGGCCTCTATGCCTCCGCTCAGCAATGACACCAGCGTAGTCTTTCCGGCTCCGTTAGGGCCAAGGATTACCCAGTGCTCGCCCTCGTTAATACTCCAATTGACCTTATCTAGGATTACGGTGGTGCCTCGGCGCACCCGTACGTCATTAAGCTCTATAACTGCTGCCATATTTTTACCCTATACGGTTCCGTTCCGGCGTGCGCTAGCGCACCAAATCTTCGTACATCGCAACGGTTTTCTTGCCAATGGACTCCCAGGTGAAATGTTCTTTACACCTTTCCAATCCTGCCTGCCCCATTCGTCGCGCCCGATCCGGATCTGCAAGTACCGCATTGATGCGTTCCGCCATGGCTCCTTCGAATTCGGCAGGTTCGAGTGGCGTTCCAGTACCGTCATCTTTTTGCTCGATTGGAACAAGGAAACCCGTCTCTCCTTCCACTATGACATCCGGGATACCACCAGTTTTCGTTCCTACGACAGGAAGTCCCAAAGCCATTGCCTCCAGGTTCACAATGCCGAGTGGTTCATAGATCGAAGGAGTAACGAACACAGTCGCGGCAGAAAGAATTGCAATGATTTCCTTGCGGGGCAGCATTTGCGAAATCAGGATTACGCCGCTTCGCGTCTCGCTAAGTTTTTCTACTAGCGTGTCTACCTCGTTAGCGATCTGTTCAGTATCAGGCGCTCCTGCACACAGCACAATTTGCGCATCTTTATCAACGTTTTGCAAGGCTTTCAGTAGATGAGGAAGCCCCTTCTGCCTGGTAATTCTGCCGACAAAAACTATGGTCTTCCGATCGGGATCGATGCCGAATTTTTTCAGTACTTCCCCTACCTGAGCATTATCTTGTGGGCGTTTCCAGACTTCGAGGTCGATACCGTTATGGATTACCCGCACTTTTTGTTCATCAATACTTGGGTAAGAGCGCAAGATGTCTTGGCGCATACCATTTGAGACCGCAACGATCTGATCAGCGCCCTCGTAGGCAGTTTTCTCGGCCCATGAGCTGAGGTGATATCCGCCCCCGAGTTGCTCTTCTTTCCACGGCCTCAGCGGTTCCAAAGAATGAGCAGATACCACGTGCGGTACGTCCCACATCAGTGCTGACCAGTGGCCAGCCATATTCGCGTACCAAGTATGCGAGTGCACCAAATCAGTCCCTTGCGTATTCGGCACCATTTGCAGGTCAACTCCGAGTGCCCGCAAAGCCCCGTTGGCCTCCTTTAGTTCGGCAGGATAGTCGTAGCCGTATACCCTGTCTTGCTGACGAGGCCCATCAAAGGCATGCACTCTAAGATCTATGCTCCGCCTCAACACCTTGGCTAATTCTTCGACATGCACGCCAGCACCACCGTAGACGTGAGGGGGGTATTCGCGGCTAAGCAGATCAACGCGCATGGGAGGCTCCTAATCCGATCATCTCAATTGTGAACACCATTACTTTATCGAATTCCAAACCCGTGCGCGGGGTGTTACTTGCCCGCTAAAGTTGAAGCATGTCCACACCACGCGTATTAGCTTTCGTCCTTGCCGGCGGCGAAGGAAAACGCCTTATGCCTCTTACTGCTGACCGCGCCAAGCCAGCGGTCCCTTTCGGAGGACATTTTCGGCTGATTGACTTCGCCCTTTCCAACATGGTGAATTCCTCCTACACCAAGGTAGTGGTGCTCACCCAATACAAATCCCACTCTCTGGACCGCCACATCTCCAAGACCTGGCGAATGTCAACCCTGTTAGGCTCTTACGTAACACCTGTGCCCGCCCAGCAGCGCAAAGGTGCCCACTGGTACCTAGGCTCGGCCGATGCCGTATATCAAACTCTCAACATCGTCCGAGACGAAAAGCCGGATTACCTAGTGATAGTCGGCGCCGACAATATTTATCGTATGGACTTCTCCCAGATGGTCCAGAAGCATATCGAAACCGGGGCTGCGCTCACAGTAGCGGGTATTCGCCAGCCGATCGAACTTGCAGATCAATTCGGTATCCTAGAAACAGACGGCGACAAGATCTCTGCGTTTGTAGAGAAGCCTTCTTCCACTCCGGGGCTTCCGGATGATCCCAGCAAGGTACTTGCTTCAATGGGTAACTATGTTGTCACCACGGATGCCTTCGTCAACTTCCTCGAACAGGATTCTCTAGATAAGAAATCCGAGCACGACATGGGCGGAGACGCGGTTCCATACTTCGTTGATCGAGGCGAAGCAGGCTTCTACGACTTCATCGACAATAACGTCCCCGGATCTACCGATCGAGATCGCGATTACTGGCGTGACGTCGGTACCTTGGACGCTTATTATGACGCCAATATGGATCTGATATCTGTCCACCCGATCTTCAACCTTTACAACCAGGAGTGGCCTACTTACACGCAGATTGAGGGATCGACTCCGCCTGCAAAGTTCGTCTTTGACGACGAGGGACGTCGCGGTCTAGCTGTGGATTCACTGGTTTCTCCGGGAGTCACCATCTCTGGCGGGCACGTCGAAGGATCCGTACTCTCTCCGGGCGTGTATGTGCACTCCTACTCCCGTGTCGACGACTCCGTGGTGATGCACAACTGCCGGATAGGTAGACATGCCCAGGTCCAGCGAGCCATCCTAGACAAGAACGTCGTGGTTGAGCCCGGCGCCAAAATTGGATTCGATCACGAGCACGATCGCGCTCGCGGTCTTTCAGTGACTGAATCTGGCATCGCCGTCGCTCCGAAGGGTTTGGTAATCCCCCAGTGACGAGGTTCGTCCGGCTCGTCTGCCCAGATTCAGCATCGCTAGGCATCGCACTCGCGGAGGTTCCAACTCCCCGCGCAATAGCAACGGAGGCAGACTTCGCGGTTGCTTCCTGGGAACGTCAATCGATGGAGCCTTGCCCATGCACGGCTACTGCATCTTGGGCTGAAGTACCTGCGGGTCTGAACCGGCAACCTCTTGTAGTATCCGATGCCGACGGCACCTTGTTTGAACAAGAGGTCATTGAAGAGCTTGCCTTCGAAGCGGGCACGCTGCAAGAGGTAGCCGCGATCACTGCCGAAGCCATGAACGGCCGCATGGATTTTGCCGAGTCCTTGCATCGACGGGTAGCTACGCTAGAGGGGCTTGACGAGGAGGCCTTCGCAAGAGTCCGCGCTCGAATGAGGGTCAGCACAGGAACTAACTCACTCATAAACCGAACTCACCAGGCTGGAGGGAAGTTCGCTGTCGTCTCTGGCGGCTTTGTCGAGGTTGTTGATCCAATAGCAAGCGGGCTGGGAGTGGATTACGTGCTCGCCAACAGGCTAGAAGTTAGCGGTGGAGTGCTTACCGGTAAGCTTGCCTCTGAGGTAGTCGGCCCAAACCAGAAGGTGTGGGCAATTGCTAGCTGGAAAGCTTCTAGTACTACCCCGGTAGTTGCTATCGGAGATGGTGCAAATGATATTCCTATGCTTTCCGCTGCCAATTTCGGCGTAGCGTTTTGTCCAAAGCCCGCGCTTGCTAGAGTAGCTGACACAGCAATGCCGTGGCGAAACCTTGGATCGGTTTGGGGGTTCATAGGAAATGAAATGTTCAGCCAGACAGTGCACTGAGCCTGCAGCATACGCCGTGTGCTGGAGAAATCCGAAATTGCACTACGGACGCGAGAAAGTCTGGTTAGCCTGCGAAGGACATCGTGATTTCCTTGTTGAGTATGTAAAACTCCGGGACTTCCCAGTCCGCGCAATCACAGTTGAAGAGTATCTAAAAACAGAAGAATAGCTACTTAAGTTCTACTAGATCCATATAGGATTCGTCCCACAAATCCTCGTCGCCATCGGGAAGCAGAATCACTCTATCTGGTTCCAGAGCCCGAACAGCGCCCGCATCGTGCGTTACCAGGACGACTGCCCCTTCATAGTTTCCAAGGGCATTCAGGATTTCTTCGCGAGAGGCTGGATCCAGGTTATTAGTGGGCTCATCCAAGAGCAGAACATTCGCTGCAGATACCACCAGAGTTGCCAGGGCAAGCCGGGTCTTCTCGCCGCCAGAGAGAACTTTGGTCGGCTTATATACGTCGTCTCCGCTAAAAAGAAATTGTCCCAGCACATTGCGAACATGGGTGTCATCCAGGTCCGGGGCGGCATGAGTCATATTTTCGAGCACAGTCGCTTCCATGTCCAAGGTCTCGTGCTCCTGGGCATAATAGCCAAGTTTCAGTCCGTGCCCGTCCACTACCTCACCCATGTCAGGTTCCTCAAGGTGCGCAAGGAGGCGCAAAAGGGTTGTCTTACCGGCACCGTTGAAGCCAAGAACTACAACTCGCGAGCCGCGATCAATCGCAAGGTTCACCCCCATGAATACCTCCAGCGAGCCATAGGTCTTGGTAAGGTCTTCGCCACGCAGTGGTACTTTGCCGCAGGAAGCGGGTTCAGGGAACCGTAACCTGGCCACTTTTTCCTCTTGCCCAACAGCACCGACAGAAGCCAACAGTTCATCAGCACGCCTGAGCATCTGCTGTGCCGCGACAGCCTTAGTCGCCTTGTAGCGCATCTTTTCGCCTTGGGCGCGCAGTGCTTCCGCCTTCTTCATCGCATTTGCCCTCATTCGAGCGCGACGTTTTTCGTCATCACTGCGCTGGCGCAAGTAGGTATCCCAATCAGTCTGGTATATATCTATGACTCCCCTAGCTGCGTCCATGTAAAACACCTGATTCACGGTGTCCTTCAGCAATTGGACTGAGTGGGTTATTACCATGAACCCGCCCGCATAGGATCGCAGATAGTCGCGAAGCCAAATAATAGAATCATGATCAAGGTGGTTGGTCGGCTCGTCCAAGAGCAAAATGTCAGCTTTTGAAAACAGCACCCTAGCGAGCTCAACCCGGCGTCGCTGACCGCCAGAAAGCGTGTGAAGAGGCTGCTTCATAACCTCTTCGCTAAGTCCTAAATTGGCGGCAATCTGCGCAGCTTCCGCTCTTGCCGCATAACCACCTGAGATAGTGAACTCGTGGTCTAAACGCACATAGCGATTCATGGCCTTCTGCTGGCGTTCCCCAGTCAGTTCAGCCATCTGTTTTTCCGCAACCGCAATTTTGTGCAGCATTCGCGCCAAATCACGTGCCTGCAGGACCCGTTCCATGCCACTTTGCTCGGGGTCACCCACCTTGGGATCCTGAGACAAGTAACCGACGGTACCGGAGTTAGATACCTGACCGGAGTAGGCAATGGTGCCTTCTTGCTCAGCCAAACCTGCTAGAAGGGTCATAGTCGTGGTCTTGCCGGCACCGTTCCGCCCCACAAGACCAATGCGGTCGCCTTTCCGAATGGAAAAGTTGGCACCGCTAACCAGCTGCCTATCACCGATAGAGATCGACAAATCCTGCGCAGTAATCACTGCCCCATCCTAAAACAGCCGCGCTGCAGAGGCTAAAAAGAAGCCAAAACCGGTGAGGTAATTTACCATTTGTATATGAGCTTCAATGACAATATCCAGTTAGATCCCGGGCGAGTCAGTACCTCCAAAGGCGGAAGGGGCGGACGCGGACTAGCTATTGGTGGCGGCGGCTCCCTTTTTGTCGTAATCGCCCTAGTGGTCATCTCCCAACTCACAGGGGTAGATCTAATTGGTGGCTTGACCGGCGGCGGCCAGCAACAACAGCAAAGCCAATCCGCGCAGCCAGGAATTGACTTGTCGCACTGCACCACTGGTAAGGCAGCAAATGAAAAAGACGAGTGCCGAATGGTTGCAACTGCACAGTCTCTAGACGCGATGTGGGCAGAACAGTTGCCCGAGCAAGCCGACGCGGATTATAAGAAGCCTGGCTTCCAGATATTCCAGGATTCTGTCAACACTCAATGCGGTGCTGCTTCAGCGAATGTGGGACCGTTCTACTGCCCCGGCGACAGCACTGTGTATCTTGATCTAAGTTTCTTCAACCAGCTAAGCCAATTCGGCGCAAAGAACGGGCCGCTGGCACAGGAATATATCGTTGCCCATGAGTTCGGCCACCATATTCAGAACCTAACCGGACAGTTCAATGCTCATGACACCCGCCAGCAGGGGGACGGCTCCGCCGCAGTACGCATGGAGCTGCAGGCTGACTGCTACGCGGGGATATGGGTTAACCATGCCTCCCAAACTGTTGACAAAAATAGCGGAGAAGCTTTCCTGAAGAAACCCAGCGATACTCAAATTGCTGACGCACTTGGCGTAGCAGCAGCTATCGGAGACGATCATTTACAGGAGCAAAGCCAAGGTGGAGTTAATCCAGATTCCTGGACCCACGGTTCCTCCGAACAACGCACCAGGTGGTTTAAGACCGGCATTGAGCAGGGATCCATGAAGGCCTGCGATACCTTTAGCGCCGACTCTCTGTAAGCTCAACAAATTAAATTAAATAGGTGTGGCCGGCGATAAGCCGGCCACACCTATTTAATAATGAGGTTCTACTTTGTAACCTCGGCCAGTAGCGAGTCGAGAGCGTTTACATACGCGTCAATCGCGGCATCATCATGCACAACTGACAGCGTCCACTCTTCCTCACGACCCGGAGTCATGAAAATACCGTGGTTCATATTCCACAGCCATGCCAGATCAGTGATTCCACCAGACTGGTGCTCAGCATAGGACTCATAGTCGACGATCTTCGCATCAGAGAATGTCACGCATCCTTTAGAACCAATTCCGACGGTGTAGGCCGCAATGTCGTATTTAGCTATGACTTCGCTACAGCCCTTCAGAATTCGATCATTTAGGTGGTCGAGGTGTTTGTATGCATCCGGCGTTAGTACCTGCTCGAGCGACGCGCGCGCAGCAGCCATCGACAGCGGGTTTCCAGAGTAGGTGCCCACCTGGTTTACGGTGTGATCCTCAACAACACTCATAACCTCAGCGGTGCCGCCGATACCACCTGCTGGTAGGCCGCCGCCTAGGGCCTTCGCTAACGTAACCATGTCTGGAGTTACGCCAAAGCGTTCAGTTGCCCCGCCAGCGGCTACGCACAGCCCGGTCTTAACTTCGTCAAAGATCAGCACTACCCCATGTTTCTTGGTAATTTCACGTACTGCCTCTAGATACCCCGGCTCAGGAAGCACCACACCGAGGTTCATCATGGCCGCTTCCATGATTACACACGCGGGTTTGCGCCCTTCCTTGTCGAGTTCAATAATGCGCGCCTCCATAGCTTCCGCATCATTGAACGGCACTGGAATAGTCAGCTCTACGGTCGACTCCGGGATGCCGCCACCATACGGCAGTTGCTTATAGTGATCGCGCGGACCAATATCGTCCCAAGCCACCCCGATCGATACCATTACCGCGTCATGATGACCATGGTATGAGCCGAATATTTTCATTATCGTGTCTCGGCCGGTATAAGCCCTGGCAATCCGAATTGCATCCATGGTTGCCTCGGATCCCGAGTTAGTAAAACGCCATTTCTCGAGCCCAAAACGTTCGGCCAGAATATTAGAGACCACGATGTCGTCTTCCGTAGCTGCACCAAAGTGAGAGCCTTTTGGCCACCGTTCAGCTAGTGCCTTTCCGATAGCCGGGTGACCATGCCCCTGCACCATCGAGCCGTAGCCGTTATGGAAATCATAGTACTCATTTCCATCTACGTCCCAGATTTTCGCGCCAGAACCACGATCAATATAGATTGGCCACGGATCACGCGCCTGGTACGCAGATGCTACCCCGTTTGATAGATGGTCCGCAGACTCGAACATCTGCTTGGACTTTTGAGTGTTGTCATTGAGAATCTTTTCCTGTTCCTCAATGAGTTTTTGAATTTTATTTTCATCGAGCTGTACAGTCATTTACTCCTCCGTTTTGGCTGCCATAGCCAATAAACCCTTATAAAGCGTTCGTAAACACTGAAGGTTTCTAAAACCTGCCACACTTATGGGACTTACGGCCTACACTAGTTGTGTGGTACATACTTTACACAATTTAGAAGATTTGTGCACTATTTCATAACAAACATTCTAAGTTACCCTTGTTCCGCCCCCTCCCCTCGGTGGCCCACTGTGGGGTTATGGGGTAGCGTGAACCCCACCAGTTTCGCTGCCTATCCAGGCCAGCACCAGGCGGAAGGAGCTAAGACGCATGTCCGTACTAGTTGGATATACCAGCGAGCCAAGAGGAAAAGATGCCCTGAAACTTGGCTGCATATTTGCTCGATCTTTTGATGCAAAAGTCGATATTGTGATGATCATTTTGCGCGAGCGGGCAAGCGTGGTCATGCCTGATGCTTCCTACGATATGATGGTCGAGGAACAGGCGCAGGCATGGATGGAAGAAGCTATCGAGGGATCAAACCTAACAATCAGAACCCATATACGATACGCCGACAGCGCCGAGGAAGGGCTCCTCGATGCCGTAGTAGAACTAAAACCAACCATGCTAGTGATATCCGGGTCGAAACGAAGTATGCTCGGGCGGCTCTCTTTGGGATCAGTCGGTCAAGCTCTCATGGCCACCTGCCCTGTTCCTCTAGCATTAGCTCCCCGCGGAATGCGTGATCTAAAGATAAAGGCACTGACACGTGTAACCGTGGGCGCAGACAACCGCCCAGGCAACAAAGATCTGTTGGCTTACGCCTGTTCAGTAGCCAAGAGGAGTGAAGTTCCCCTCCGAATAGTCTCCTGGGTAGCTACTCAAGACCTTCCAGATGTGCCCTCGCACAGCCGCGTACAAGAAAAGGCAGAGCAGCACATTCAAGATGTCCGAGAACAGGCAGAAATCCTCCTAGGAGCTGATTACCCGATAGAGCTCGAACTGACCGAAGGAAATTCCATCGAAGAGGCCGCTACTAATACAGATTGGCGTGAATCTGGACTAGCAGTCTTAGGTTCTTCACAACTGGCACAGCCTCGTAAGCTTTTCATGTCCTCGGTCGCATCTAAGATAATGCGCGCCATCCCCGTGCCATTGGTAGTTGTCCCCCGCGATGGGGCAGATCCAATCTCTGTTCTAGGTGATACCCATGGCGAATGAGGCAAAGACACCGTCCGCGAAAGGACTATCGGCAGATTCCGTTGGCCTTGTCGGCGCTATCGTTATCGGCCTTTCCTGTATCGCTCCCCCATATACTCTGACCGGCGCAATCGGCCCGACTGCCGCGGCAGTCGGACATCAGCTACCCGCGATCCTACTGATTGGATTCGTCCCGATGTTGCTGACCGCCTTCGGCTACAGGGAGCTTAACTCAGCTATTCCAGACGCAGGCACATCATTCACTTGGGGAGTGCGAGCTTTCGGCCCCTATCTGGGATGGATGAACGGGTGGGGACTTATCATTGCTACTACGGTCGTACTGTCGAATCTTGCCGGTATAGCAGTGGATTTCTTCTATTTAGCCGTTTCCCAAATTACTGGTAGACCTGAAATCGCCCAGCTTTCACAAAATATCGGGATAAACATCCTTACCTGCCTCGTTTTCATGGCAGTGGCAACCTGGATCTCCTATCGCGACATGCAGACAGCTCAAGTAGTTCAATACGTCCTCGTTGGCTTTGAACTTCTCATCTTCATCGGGTTTGGTGCTGTCATGTTCTATCTTGCCTACTCGGGCCAGGCCTATCATTTCAACCAGATTCAGCTCTCCTGGTTTAACCCATTTGAGCTCGGTTCAATGGCCCAGCTAGCCGCAGGCGTGTCGGTAGCCTTATTCATCTACTGGGGATGGGACGTAACCCTAACCATGTCCGAGGAAACCAAAGGTTCCGCTTCCACTCCTGGTAGAGCTGCAACTCTTACCGTGACAATAGTGGTCGTAATTTACATGTTCGTGTCCTTGGGGGCCATGTCTTACGCAGGCGTAGACCCAGCAGACGCTCTCGGACTGGGAAACCCAAAAATTGCTAACAATGCTTTCTTCGCCCTCGCTACCCCCGTCTTAGGCTCCGGTGCCATCCTAATCTCGCTAGCGGTCCTAGTCTCTACAATGGCTTCCCTACAGTCCACCGCGGTATCTCCGGCTAGAACAATGCTCTCTATGGCATATTACGGTGCAGCTCCCGAAAAGCTTGCATCAATTCATCCAAAATACTTCACGCCCGGATTTTCCACAGTTGTTGCAGCCGTTGCAGCTGGCACTTTCTACACTGTAATGAGGTTCCTCTCGGAGAAAGTACTGTGGGACACGGTAGCAACTTTAGGTGCGATGATTTGCTTTTACTATGGCCTCACTGCCCTAGCTTGCGTGGTCTATTTCAGGAAACGGTGGTTCACGTCCCTTGGAAGCTTCCTGATGACATTCCTATTTCCGGGCCTAGGCGCAGTCATGCTATTTGGCCTATTAGCAATCACTACCTATGATTCGTTCGACCCAAATTTCGGATCCGGTTCCGAGATAGGCGGCATAGGATTAGTCTTCATCCTTATGCTGTTTCTTCTAGGCCTCGGGGTTGTTCTAATGCTCATCTGTCGGTTCAGATACCCCGATTTCTTTGCAGGGAAATCGCCCTTACACAAATCGGTGGCCCCTGTGACAGGCCAGGAGGAACCTCCAACCATGATCGCAAATAGTTAGGCAGTTGTGGCCCTCATATAGTTGGACCACAACTGCCTAATCCAGGGCTACCAAGCTACGCTAAAGTACTGCGTCTCTTGGAATTCGCGGACTCCCTCACGGCCGCCCTCGCGCCCTATTCCAGATTGCTTTACTCCACCAAACGGAGCCGCAGGATCGGAAACTAGCCCTCGATTGACGCCAACCATGCCAGCGTCAATCTTCTCGGCAGTCCTCAATGCCCATTGCAAGTCTCCGTATATATAGGAGGCCAGCCCCATCTCGGTAGAATTTACATCCTTCAGCATCTGTTCTTCATCCGACCACACCAATATTGGCGCAATAGGACCGAAAATCTCGTTTTGGAATAACGAGGAGGAATTATCCTTTACCTCAATTACCTGAGGAGGTAGGAAATATCCCTCGAGATCTGGAAGCTCAGCCGAAGCAAGCACTTCAGCACCTTCAGATTCAGCATCGCGTAAAAGCTGATGCAACCCATCTAACGCCTTGCGATTCACCAACGGGCCGATTTCGACACCCTCGGTAAACGCAGACCCAACCTTCAGATCTTTCACCTTCGCGCACAGTTTTTCCTTGAATTCCTGGGCTACGGAGGCATTAACGTACAGCCGGTTTGCTGCCGTACAAGCCTGTCCCCCATTACGGAATTTGGCGACCATCGTGCCCTCCACCGCGGCGTCAACATCTGCATTAGCGCCTACGATGAAGGATGCATTGCCACCAAGTTCCATAGACGAATTGACGATTCGCTTCGCAGCCTGCTGCATAAGCAAGGATCCTACTGCTGTGGAGCCTGTAAACGAGATAATACGGACTCTAGGATCAGCCAACCAGGTCTCGGATATGTCAGCCGAGCTTTGCGATGGCACCATGTTGACAACACCATCTGGCACCCCGGCTTCCTTCAATATCCGCATGACCGCCAACGCGGTAAGTGGTGTTTCAGAGGCCATCTTTAACACCACTGTGCAACCTGCTGCAAGAGCTGGTGCGATCTTCCTGGTCGCCATGGCTGCCGGGAAGTTCCACGGGGTGATCAGTGCAGCTATTCCGATCGGTTTATGCGTCACCATAAGACGGGTTCCGCCAGCCGGCGGAACCGCATAGTCCCCATCTGACCGGACGGCTTCCTCGGAATACCACCTGAAAAATTCCGCCGCATAGGTTACTTCGCCCTTCGCATCGGACATAGCTTTGCCGTTCTCCCAGGCCATTAGCCCAGCCAACGGTTCAGCCTGCTCGAGCATGAGTGTGAAGGCCTTGCGAAGAATCTCGGCTCGCTCACGCGGAGAGGTATCTGCCCATCCCTCGAAAGCAGCTTCTGCTGCATCCACCGCCGCAGAAGCGTCCTGCCTAGTGCCGGAGGAAACCGACGCTATGACCTCAGTGGTAGCCGGATCATAGACAGGGAAGGTCTTGCCATCGCTCGCCGCCCTGGCTTTGCCGGCAATCCATACACCTTCTTCAGGATTAAGACCCCGGACAAACGCCTGCAACGAACTTGGTATCTCTACAGACATCTCTATAACCTCTCGATCACGGGTATAGCCCGCGTAGTTTGTGAGCATGCAAGACACGATCCACAGCCAACGCCGTGGCAGCTACTCGCAGAGTCACATCCTTTTCAGTCGCATACTCATCGACCTCTTCCCAGGCAGCCAACATGCGCCGAGATTGTTCGTTCTGCACTCGCTCGATGTCCCAGAAGAAGTTATCCCTGGACTGCACCCATTCGTAGTACGAAACTAGTACGCCACCGGAGTTAGCAAGAATATCTGGAACGATGAGTTTGCCTTCCTTATTCAGGATCTCATCTGCATCAGAAGTTGTGGGACCGTTTGCAGCTTCGACGATAATCGGAGCCTTGATGTTCTTCGCGTTATCTTCGCGAATCACACCTTCAATTGCTGCGGGAACCACCACGTCTACATCCAGCATCAAGACGTCTTCGGGATCCATTGCCGATGCTCCCGGGAAGTCAACCACCTTTCCGGTCGCGTCAACATGTTCGCCCAGCGCCTTGACATCGATTCCTTCGTCATTGCGAATAGCGCCATATACGTCAGAAATGGCAACTACCTTAATGCCGGCTTGCTCCATAAATTTCGCGGCGCCGCGACCTACCTTGCCAAATCCCTGCACCGTTGCAGTAGCGCCCTCAATATTCACGCCCAACTTCTGCAGGGCAGCTTTGACCATGAGGAACACGCCCAAGGAGGTGGATTCTGCTCTGCCGAGCGAGCCTCCCAGCTCTACCGGCTTACCGGTGCACGCGCCGGGAACCGTGTATCCGACAGACTGCGAATAGGTATCCATCAGCCACGCCATTGTCTGTTCGTTGGTTCCTACGTCTGGCGCAGGAACATCTTTTTCTGGACCTATGATCGGCAAAATTTCCGCGGTGAACCGACGAGTAACCCGTTCCAATTCCGCCTGAGAGTATTGGCTAGGATCGATTCGGACGCCACCTTTAGCGCCGCCATACGGAAGTGACAGCAGTGCGCACTTCCAGCTCATCCACATTGCCAGTGCCCGGACTTCGTCGATGTCAACTTGCTTTGCGAATCGAATGCCGCCTTTGGCAGGACCGCGAGACAAATTGTGCTGCACTCGGTAGCCGTGAAGTACTTCCCGAGTACCATCGTCGCGTTTCACGGGGATCGCAACGCTCATCTCACGCCGCGGAATGGCCAAGAGGTCGTAGTCAGCATCTGAAAACCCAAGGATCTCCTGAGCCTTCTTAAGCTGATTCTTCGCATCCTCATAAGGCCCCTGTGCCTTCTGAGTCATGTTATATCTCCTTTAGAATTTCTTCGATAACGCCCAAAGCCTCTTCAAGTAGCTCTTCGGGCATTGAAAGCGGAGGCAACATTCGAATGACGTTGCCTTCGGTACCACAAGAAAGCAGGATTACTCCTGCCTGGTATGCACGCTTCTGGATCTCTTTTGCGAGGGCGGCGTCCGGAGCTCCAGCTTCATCGACGAGCTCGATTGCCATCATTGCGCCGCGTCCACGCACATCGCCTATGCGATTGTCCCTAGCAGCCAAATCGCCCATGCGTTTAGAAATAATTTGCTCGAATTTCTGAGCAACCTCGAGCAGCCCATCGTTCTTTATCGATTCAGCTACTGCGAGCGCTGCCGCACAAGATACCGGGTTTCCTCCGTAGGTACCGCCGAGGCCACCCGGAACGCCCGCATTCATTATCTCCTCGCGACCGGTAATTGCTGACAGCGGCATGCCCCCGGCAATTCCCTTCGCAGTGCAGATGACGTCCGGTTCAATGCCTTCCCATTCTGAGTCGAACATCTTGCCAGTTCTGCCGTATCCACACTGCACTTCGTCAGCTACAAAGACAACGTCATTTTCCTTTGCCCACTTAGCCAGATTCTGCAAGAAGCCGGGAGCTGGAACGATAAATCCGCCCTCCCCTTGCAACGGCTCTATCACTATGCAAGCTAAGCTCTTAGCCCCAATCATTTTCTCGAGCCAATTGATAGTGCGTTTGGCTGCCTGATCACCATCTAGCCCGTCACGATAGGGATTAGACATTGGCATGCGATAGATTTCCGGGGCAAATGGGCCATAGCCTGACTTATAAGGATCTACCTTCGCCGTCATTGCCATAGTCAAATTCGTGCGTCCGTGGTAGGCGTGTTCGAAGGCGGCAACAGCGGGCTTGCCAGTGAAACGCCTAGCGACCTTGACGGCGTTTTCGACCGCCTCTGAGCCAGAGTTGAGCAGTACCGACCGTTTAGGGAAATCACCCGGAGTCGCCTGATTCAAGAACTCGCATACCTCGACATACCCCTCATATGGAGTAGTCATAAAACAGGTGTGCGTGAACTTGTCAGCCTGTTCCTTAATTGCTTTAGCGACTCGTTCGTTGCTAGCACCGACGGTAGTAACCGCGATGCCTGACCCCATGTCGATAAAGCTGTTTCCATCTAGGTCAACAATGACGCCTCCCCCTGCATACTGCGCATAAATAGGATTTTGCGTAGCAACACAGGCCGAGACAGCATCTTGCTTCCGTTTTGCAAATGCTTCCGATTTAGGTCCCGGCAGGTCAGTAACAATGTTACGTACCTGTGGGAATGGTAGTTTCGACATCTTCGTCCTCCAACATTTAGTAATGCTGTCAGACATGAGACTATGGTCCCACTCACATTCCCGCTACTGTCAAAGTGCACATATTTTTAAATACTTTTGTGCACAATTGATACATGGCGAGCATTTCAGACGTTATCCACCACCCAAGTATCAAACTGGTATCGCTCTGGTGTCCGCACCCTCACGCCTCAATAAGGTGGGTAGCAGTAACAGAACACCTCAATCCCACCCCTTTTTTAGAGGGCGGAGAACTAGTGCTCACTACTTCCTGCGGATCCCCAAAAACTGAGCACCAATGGGAGGAGTATGTAGAGCGACTAAACAAAGCACACGTATCCGCCCTCGCCTTCGGTGTTGGTCCCTGGCAGAGGCAAGTCCCCAGGGAACTTTTAACCGCCGCTCGCGAGCACGGACTAAATCTTATCGAGGTGCCAGAAGCGACTAACTTTGTGCGGATCTCACGCTTGGTCGCAGACCTCCTAGAGGCCGAAGCAGTTGCTTCTGCTCGACTTCTTGGGAAAGCTCAGCAAAGCTTGATCCAAGCCGCGTCATCACAAAATCCCCTTGCGACGATCATCGACCGATTAGCACGAATAACGCGCGCCAACACGGCACTTGTCACTGCCGAAGAGGTCATAAGCGCAGCAGGCAATCCCTCACCGAGCAAACGTATATTATTGGAGACGGTGCAAAACTGTCAGGCCGCAGCTATTACTGAGCAAAGCCCAACCGGCGATACCATCGTTCTTCCCACAGCAAGTTTCAAAGGCCACGATGCATATCTGGTATTGCAAACCCAACGCCCTCTGCTCAGTTGGATGCGAAACGCTATTTCCACGAGTGCGCTACTACTTCAGACTTCACTGACCATTACCGAAAGGTTGGCAGAGAGTCGCCTAGCATTGTCAGCACGATGTTTAGAACTCTTCCTATCAGGTGACAGGCATACTGCCCGTGAAATCTATTCGCTCGCATACCCACGCGCCAATCGACTCGCCCCTAAATTGGCATTTGTTGCGGCAAAAGGAGATCGATCTGAGTTAGCCCGGGCACACAAACAAATAGATTCACACTTTTCCGTTCCACTCAAACTGACCAAGAATCGACTGCAAATATTGGTCCCCTCCGACGGTATGCCACTTTTGCTGTCGAAATTGGCAGATTTTGACCTACAAGCTGGCATCGGGGCTGTGCGTCGCCAAAAAGAGG
Organism: Winkia sp. UMB3158; assembly: GCF_030217145.1. Taxonomy (NCBI): domain Bacteria; kingdom Bacillati; phylum Actinomycetota; class Actinomycetes; order Actinomycetales; family Actinomycetaceae; genus Winkia; species Winkia sp. UMB3158. The sequence continues at coordinate 282,779 of NZ_JASONH010000004.1, forward strand.
CCGACGATTCCGCGCAAACCGCTGAGCTTGCCCTAAAGAAAACTTCTCCCACCCGCAAGCAGGTTACCTGGGATGAGATCTCAGGTAACGCCATGATGGCATTGGTGGGCGCCAAAGATGCGCGACTGTGGGCCAAGGACTTCCTTGCGGCGGCGAATGGAAATGATGAGATGCTCTCGCTACTAGACGCCTTCATCTCCACAAATGGCAACATCGCGCAGGTGGCAAAGGAAACCGGAATGCATCGCAACACTGTGCGGGCAAAACTTGGAGCTGCCGGACGTGCGTTAGCTATCAATCTTGATGACCCGGCTGCACGTGCACAGCTGTGGTTTTCGCTGCGAGCACTATCAGAAAGGTAATAAAATCGCCTACATGGCCTCAGTGCGATACCAACCCAGAAATTCCTCCCGCTTCTACGATCTGATCGCGATTTTTTTCGTATCTTTTCTGCTGCTCTCGAATATCGCGGCAACCAAATTGATCTCGGTCGACACCCCCATTGCAGGATTTTCACTGATCTTCGACGGGGGCGCAATTCTATTCCCATTCACTTACATCCTGGCAGACGTGCTCTCTGAAATATACGGCTACCGGGCAGCGAAACGAACGATCATCGTGGGATTCGCTATGTCCATCCTGGCCTCAGCAATCTTCTATCTAGTCCAAGTTGCTCCAGTTGGCCCCGGATACGAAAACCAGGCAGCTTTTGAAGCCGTGCTCGGCTTTGTACCGCGAATCGTCGCTGCCTCAGTCTGCGGATACTTGGTGGGGCAACTACTCAATTCAAAAGTCCTGGTAGCAATCAAAAACCGCTTCGGCGAAAACCACTTGTGGGTGCGCCTGATCTCGTCAACACTCGTCGGTGAGCTGGCTGACACAACTATCTTCTGCACAATAGCGTTTTATGGGATCATTACCGGTGCCCAGTTCCTAAACTATGTACTGACTGGGTACGTTTATAAATGCTTACTCGAAGTTGTACTGCTACCAGTTACGTACACAGTCATTCACCTACTGAAAAAGGCTGAGACAGAGTACCTGGAGGCTAAATAAGTGACAAGTTTCGATATCGGTGCACGGCTCGATGGGAAATTAGGACGCACGGGGATTATTCATACTCCCCACGGTGATATTCCCACGCCTGCCTTTATTCCAGTAGGAACTAAAGCCACTGTAAAAGCGGTGCTTCCGGAATCAATGAGGTCGCTAGGTGCCAATGCCCTACTTGCTAACGCATACCACCTATACCTCCAGCCCGGCCCTGAGATAGTCGATGAGGCCGGGGGGCTGTCCAAATTCATGAACTGGGACGGCCCCACCTATACAGATTCTGGCGGCTTCCAAGTTCTTAGTCTGGGAGCTGGCTACAAGAAGGTACTGTCGCAAGAGTTTTCAGGGAAAACTACTGCCCCGGTGTCGCAACCGCAGCTAAAAAATAGGGCGAAGGTAGACGAGGACGGGGTAGTTTTTCGTTCCCATCTAGACGGTTCCAAGCATCGCTTCAATCCAGAAGTGTCTATGCGTATACAGCATCAGTTGGGAGCAGACATTATGTTTGCTTTCGACGAGCTCACCTCGCTGGTACACCCATACGACTATCAGGTCACGTCCCTAGAGAGGACTCGCAGGTGGGCGGAGCGCTGTCTAAGTGCCCATGCCAAGCTCACCGAAGAGAGAGCTGACAAGCCCCATCAGCAACTATTTGGGGTTCTGCAAGGTGCCCAGTACGAGGACCTCCGCCGCAAGGCAGCTCGCGATCTAGGTTCGATGGAAATCGACGGGACCACATTTGATGGTTTTGGTATTGGGGGCGCGCTCGAGAAGGAAAACCTCGGCACCATTGTCGGCTGGGTATGTGAAGAACTTCCAGAAGACAAAGCCCGCCACCTTCTGGGCATTTCTGAACCTGATGATTTCTTCACTGCAATAGAAAACGGTGCGGATACCTTCGACTGTGTGAACCCCTCCCGGGTGGCTAGGAATGCAGCGATCTACATGCCTACTGGCAGAGTCAACATCACCCGAGCCGAATTCAAGCGGGATTTCCGTCCTCTGGATGACAATTGCACCTGTTATACATGCACTCACTACTCCCGCGCCTATCTGCATCATCTATTCAAGGCCAAGGAGATGCTCTCGGCTACCCTGGCCACTATTCACAACGAACACTTCACTGTTCAACTGGTGGCAAATATTAGGAAGTCAATTGAAGAGGGATACTACGAGGACTTCAAGACAGAGACCCTAGGCCGTTTTTACGGAAATTAAAAGTAAATGGTGCCGCAAGAGCGGCACCATTTACTTTTAAGTACAGGATCTAAACGTTGAATCCAAGAGCGCGCAACTGCTCGCGCCCCTCCTCAGTGATGCAGTCCGGTCCCCATGGCGGCATCCACACCCAATTGATTGCAACAGCGGACACCATCGAAGCTAGCACCGTAGCAGCCTGGTCCTGAATCACATCAGTGAGCGGGCAAGCCGCAGAGGTCAGCGTCATATCCATTACAACTGCATTATTTTCGTCAATATGGACCCCGTAAACAAGACCAAGGTCAACGACGTTGATCCCAAGCTCCGGATCGATCACGTCTCGCATTGCCTCTAGGACGTCCTCTTCCGTAATAGTAGCGCCCTCAGCTACTTCGTTGGTCACCTCACGAAAACTCTGTTGCGGTGCATGATCGTGACTAGCCTGATGGGCATCGGCTAGAGAGGCTGGTCCAGGCTCTGTAAAGCGTTCTGGCACCGGATCAGGGTTAGCCATAGGGTTAGTCATTTGAGCTCCTTTGTGGTTCACATCCAGCGTGCGGGGCACTTCCACTCGCTTCGCCTTTGCCACCTGCCTGGGCTTTCGAAATGGAGTCGATAAGAGCCATCCATCCCAGTAAAGCGCATTTGATGCGAGCGGGGAATTTCGCTGTGCCCTCAAAAGCAGCCAGATCTTCTAGCAAGTCAAGATCCTCCTCGCTGGGAGAAGTTCCTTGACCGTGCATCATTCGCAGGAATGCCTCGTATAGCTCCCTTGCATAATCCACTGATTGGCCTTCCACCATCGAGGACATAATCGACAGGGAAGCTTGAGAAATTGAGCAACCGCTCCCATCCCAGGACAGTTCAGCAATCTTGTTCTCGTCTGATAGGGACAACCCCAGAGTGACCTCATCACCGCATGTGGGGTTGACCTGATGAGAAACGCCATCCCCATCTGAACCGCCACTGCCGTAACGCAGGCGGGCATGGTCCAGAATCACCTGCTGGTACATCTGTTCCAGATCTGACATTCACACTCCAAAGAATTTGCGGACTTGTCCAAGCGCGTCCAGGAATCGGTCAATTTCCTCAGCGGAGGTTATCAGAGAGGCCGATGCCCTTGCAGAGGCTCGAACACCAAAATGCTTGTGCAACGGGATAGCACAGTGATGGCCAACCCTAATCGCGATCGAGTGCGAGTCCAGAATTTGGCCCACGTCATGCGGATGAACACCATCCACGACGAACGAAACAACCGCAACGCGGTTATCCGCCTCTTTAGGCCCCAGCACATGCACCCCATCTATCTGCTTGATCCCTTCCAGAAGCTGGCGGGTAATCGCCGCCTCATGAGCGGCAACACGCTCCATTGACACCTCGGATAGGTAGTCAAGTGCAGCCTTGAAACCAACGATCTGTCCAACCGCCTGCGTGCCAGCCTCAAAACGAGCTGGAGCAGCATGGAAAGAGGTCTTCTCCATCTGCACATCAGTAATCATGGACCCGCCGGTCATGAATGGAGGCAGTGCATCCAGTAGCTCCTTGCGGCCCCACAGAACGCCAATACCGGTAGGACCACAGAGCTTATGCCCCGACAGTACAGCGAAATCGGCTCCTAATTCACGCACGGAAATTGGCATGTGTGCGGCAGACTGCGTAGTGTCCAGCACAACCAGCGCGCCAACTTTCCTAGCTGCCGCCACAATCGCCTCAACGGGGCTGATAGCACCCGTTACGTTAGAAACATGCGTAAACGCAACCACTTTCGTATTTGGAGTGATGACGTTCAGCGTGTCCAGATCGATGCATCCGTCGCTGGTTAGATCCAACCAAGCAAATTCTGCGCCAGTACGTTCCGCCAGCTGCTGCCACGGAACGAGGTTCGCGTGATGCTCTGCCCGAGTCACCACGATTCGGTCTGCGGGACCAATCTTGAACTGTTCGGCCTCCGCTCCTCCAGCCCCAAGCGAAGCATTCAGCATAGAGTAGGCCAGAAGGTTCACGCCCTCTGTGGCGTTGCGCGTCCACACGACCTCCTCAGACGAAGACGCGTCGATAAACTTCGCTACTGCGTCTCGTCCCTTTTCGTAAGCAGTTGTCGACTCGTCTGCGAGTAGATGAGTGCCGCGATTTACTGCCCCATTGTGGCGGGAGTAAAACTCTGAAACAGCGTCCATCACCCAGATAGGTTTTTGTGCAGTTGCAGAAGAGTCAAGGTATGCCAAGGGCTGGCCGCCCCGCCCGATACGGGCAGTGATCGGGAAATCTTTACGCAGGCCAGCCAGCTCTTCGGCAGTAAAATCCACCCTTTTTTCCGAAGTAGTCATTATTTACCGGTGAACCGATCGTAGCCTTCTTCTTCTAGACGGTCTGCAAGCTCAGGTCCGCCCTGCTCTACGACGTGGCCATTCACAAACACGTGTACAAACTGCGGTTTGATGTAACGCAGAATTCTGGTGTAGTGAGTGATCAACAAAATACCGCTGCCGACTTCGTCATGGACGTGGTTTACGCCCTCAGACACGATACGCAGCGCATCCACGTCGAGGCCGGAGTCAGTCTCGTCAAGTACAGCAAACTTGGGACGAAGAATGCGCATCTGCAAGATCTCATGGCGCTTCTTCTCGCCGCCCGAGAAACCTGCGTTCAAGTCACGGTTGGCGAATTCCGGATCAATACGAAGGTCCTCCATTGCCTGCTCCAGTTCCTTGGTCCAGGTACGCAGTGCCGGCGGCTTCCCATCAACTGCTGTGCGCGCAGTCCGCAAGAAGTTGGACACCGATACACCGGGAACCTCGACCGGATACTGCATTGCCAAGAAGAGCCCAGCGCGAGCACGATCATCAGCAGTGCCTTCCAGAATGTTGTGACCGTCGAGCAACACTTCGCCATCATTGATCGTGTATCCGGGATGGCCAGCGATCGAGTAAGCCAAGGTGGACTTGCCAGACCCATTCGGGCCCATGATGGCGTGCACCTCACCGGAATTGATCGTCAAATCCACCCCGTGGAGAATTTGCTTCGGACCCTCGTTGGTCTCGACAGAAACCTTCAGGCCTTTGATTTCAAGAGTCGACATTTTTCTTCCTTTACTTGCTGGCATCGACGTCGACAAGAACATCGTCGCCGTCAAGAGTTAGTTCGTACACGGGTACAGGCTCAGTGGCAGGCAAAGTCGGCTGCCCAGTTTCCAGATCAAACTGTGCGCCATGCCCCCAGCACTCGATGGTGCCATCCTCGACGTCACCCTCGGACAAAGGTACGTCGCCGTGGGAGCAGGTATCACCAATGGCGTGAAAGATACCGTCGCTATCGCGAACGACAGCAACTTTGATAGCCTTCCCGTCACCATCTGGCAAGGTCACGCAGGTAGCTTCACCGGCATCCAGATCGGAAACTTTGCATGCGAATTGCAAAGCCACTACAGTGCCTCCCCCTGATTTAGTTCTTCTTCAATCTTCTCCATCAGGTGTTCTTCAATCGAAGGTACTCCGATCTGTTTGATCAGTTCCGCGAAGAACCCTCGGACTACAAGCCTGCGAGCAGTATCCTCGTCAATGCCGCGACTCATCAGGTAGAAAAGATGCTCATCATCAAAACGACCAGTTGTCGAAGCATGCCCAGCACCCTCGATCTCGCCATTTTCGATCTCGAGATTAGGAACAGAGTCGGCCATAGCCCCCTTGGACAGGACCAAGTTGCGGTTTAGCTCGTAAGAGTCCGTACCAAACGCCTCAGCACCGATAAGCACGTCGCCGATCCACACCGAGTGCGCACCTTTACCCTGCAGAGCGCCCTTGTAGGCAACCCGCGAGTAGCAATTCTTTGGTCCGTGATCAACGAATAGGCGGTGTTCATGATGCTGGTGAGCATCCGTGTAATAAACACCCAACATATTGACCTCGCCACCCGGAGCCGCGTACTCGACATCGGAGCAGATACGCACCGTCTTACCACCCAAGGTAATGACAACGTGTTTCAAGGAAGCGTCACGGCCAATCCTGATGCGGTGGTTCGAAGCATGAGTAGACTTCTCGTCCCATTCCTGCACCGAGACCAAGGTCAGATTCGCGCCATCAGCGACGTCAACTTCAACAGTCTGTGTTACGCAGGCTGAACCAGAATGCCGAAGCACCATAGTCGAGCTGGAGTTCTTCCCTGCCTTGATTACCAAGTGCGATGCAGCTGGGCTCAGCGAATCGCCCTCGACTTCAGCCACGATAGGTGTAGAGGCCTCGGAACCTTCCGCGACCTCAAGGGTCGATACTTCCCTGGAGGCGTTCCACGCTACGACTGCAGTTCGATCCCCTGGCTTACCCACGAGTGGCTGATGCTTGTCCGCATCTACGTGCGTGAGCTTTATCTGTCCTTCATCACCCTCGGAGATCGAGACCTTTGGTGCCGGGCCGCTGATATTCTCATCAAACAATTCCGAAACCAGGTCTAGCGGAGTGAAACGCCAGTCCTCTTCCCGCCCAGTTGGCACAGGAAAATCTGCTACCTCGAATGAAGATTCGCGGTCCGCCCTAGACGAAGCGACCTTAGACTGCTGCTGGCTAATTCCTTCTGAAGCCAACACTGCTTTAGAATGATCGGTCTTCATTTCGGTTAACCCACCGACCCTTCCATCTGAAGTTCAATTAGACGATTAAGTTCTAGCGCGTACTCCATAGGCAGTTCACGCGCAATAGGTTCAACAAACCCGCGCACAATCAGCGACATCGCTTCAGTTTCAGTGAGTCCACGACTCATCAAATAGAAGAGCTGATCAGCGCTCACCTTAGAGACAGTCGCCTCGTGCCCCATCTCGACTTCGTCGTTACGAACGTCAACATAAGGATAGGTGTCAGAGCGCGAGATTTGGTCAACAAGCAACGCATCGCATACCACCGACGACTTGGAACCATGAGCCTTCTCGTCTACCTGGACTAGACCGCGGTAGGACGATCGCCCACCGTTCCTCGAAATCGACTTGGACACGATAGACGAGGAAGTGTGTGGAGCTAGGTGCAGCATCTTTGCGCCAGTATCTTGGTGCTGGCCCTCACCAGCAAATGCGATAGACAGTGCCTCGCCCCTAGCATGCTCACCCGTCAAATACACTGATGGGTACTTCATGTTGACCTTCGAACCGATGTTGCCATCGATCCATTCCATGGTCGCGCCCTCTTCGCACACGGCTCGCTGAGTGACCAAGTTGTACACGTTATTGGACCAGTTCTGAATGGTCGTGTAACGAACGCGCGCGTTCTTCCGCACGAAAATTTCCACAATTGCGGAGTGCAGAGAATCAGATTTGTAGATCGGCGCCGTGCAGCCTTCTACGTAGTGCACGTAGGAGTCCTCATCGGCAATGATCAAGGTGCGCTCGAACTGGCCCATATTCTCGGTGTTAATACGGAAATAGGCCTGCAGGGGAATCTCTACATGTACGCCCTTCGGGACGTAGATGAAGGATCCACCAGACCACACCGCCGTGTTCAGGGCTGCAAACTTGTTATCGCCCGCTGGAATTGCCTTGCCGAAATACTCCTTGAACAGCTCGGGGTGTTCGCGCAACCCAGTATCCGTGTCCAGGAAGATGACACCTTGACGCTCCAAGTCCTCGCGAATTTGGTGGTAGACCACCTCAGACTCGTATTGGGCCGCGACACCGGAAACCAACCGCTGCTTTTCAGCCTCCGGAATCCCAAGCTTGTCATAAGTGTTTCGAATGTCCTCGGGCAGGTCCTCCCAAGACTCGGCGACCTTTTCAGTTGAACGGACGAAATACTTGATCTGGTCCATGTCCAAGTTCGAAAGGTCCGGACCCCAAGTGGGAATTGGCTTCCGTTCGAAAGTCTTATATGCCTTCAAACGTCGTTTCAACATCCACTCTGGCTCGTTCTTCGCCTTCGAGATGTAGCGAACCACGTCGGCATTCAGCCCTCGCTTCGCTACTGATCCGGCGGCGTCGGAATCATGCCAGCCGTATTCATAAGCCCCAATAGAGTTAATGATCGCCTCGTCCGCTGCCTCTTTAGCAGCCGACGAGCCTACTGGAGGTGACGTTGTCATAGTTTCCTTCCCTATTTCCTGCACCCTCACTTATGCCTTTGCTGCGACAAACCTGGCCGCATTCTTGGCATAGCGACGGGGACCGACGTGGTACACACGTGCTCCCCACCAGCCAAGGTTGCCAGACGCTGCACGTGGACTCCTAACAACCGCGCAAAAGCCTGCGTTTCGGCCTCGCAAAGTTGCGGGAAGTGCCCTGCAACATCCTGTACCGGGCAGTGCCCCTGGCACAGCTGAACAGCATACCCTCCACTACCGACCTCGCGCACTGTGGCAGCGTAGCCGTCCTCAGTGAGGGCGTCCGCCAAAGCCATAGCCTTAGACCGGGGGTCGTCTGGAGCGGCTCGAACTGCGGGAGCATATTTTCGCTCAATGTCACGCGACCGGGCAGCAGCAAAGTCCGCTACCGCCTGTTCGCCTGAAGTCTGTTCAATAAAGCTCAGCGCTCTAGAAGCGAGTTCGGAGTAATCCTCAGGAAGAGTGTCATGACCACTGCGAGTGGCAACGTAATAACGCGCCGGCCTCCCCCTGCCACGCTTTCCGGGCTTTGATCCGTCATACTCGACAATTAACCCAGCATCTTCCAATGCCCCAATGTGACGCCTCACGGCAGCCGTGGTCAGGTCTAGCACCTTCGCCAGAACAGTAGCGGTAACGGGCCCCTTCTCGACTATGAGGTCAAGCACTGCCTGTCGGGTAGGTTCTTCTTTGAGTGAGTCCGTCATTACCTGCACCCCCTTAAGATCGCCTCCGACTTCCTTGCTGCCATCCTATCGTATTTTCGCAACACTTCCGTTTAATATTTACTCTTGCAGCGAATCTCTTGATAGGCACCATCTATCATCTGGGCTGCGGAGATTTTGAAACCCGCCTTCGACAGCAGCGGAGGCAGCAAGCACTCCAGTCACAGTTGAAGGATTGTGAATAGATCCACTGAAAATCTCCTGGAGCACCTCGGTAAGTTTTACCCACCGAAGCTCTAGCTCCGCTTCCTCAGCCTCCTTGACAAACCTCTCAGGAGCCGGACAGGAACTAATGCCTCTAGCAAGAAACACTCTAAGCCGCTCATTGGAACATCCAGGCGAGGAAAACAGATCCACAAGGGTGTCCCATTGCGATGCCGCCAAACCGACTTCCTCTGCCAGCTCGCGTTTCGCCGCCTCTAGCAAGGTCTCCCCCTCCACGTCGGTAAGCCCGGCAGGAATTTCCCAAAGTGTCGCCCGGATCGGGTGGCGGTACTGTTTTATCAAACAGATTTCTGGATCTGACTCATTCCTAAGTGCGACGATGCAAACAGCTCCCGGGTGATCTAGATAGTCTCGTTTCGCGATCACATCCCCAAAGTCGACTGAATCGGTGCGAATGCCGAAGACAGCTCCCTGCCAGGGGCGCGAGGACTCGAGTACCCGCTTTTGTTCTGCAGCGTCGCTGAGCATCTGTTCTACCTTTCTGCGCGTCTTGGGGCAGATCTATTAAGACTATAAATTCTGAGTAGGGAATCGAGAACTTGGGCAGGACTGGGCAGTCTGGAAGCAGCGGCGCGTGCCCGTTTGGCAGCGCTCGCTCGCTTGGCAGCATCTTGAAGCAGAGAGGTTATCGCATCGGCAATCTGATCAGGATCTCTAGGAACCAACAACGCGCCGTCTTTGCCCGTCACCACACTGGTTCCCCCCACGTCGGTTGCCACTACGGGCACGCCCGAAATCAGGGCTTCTTGGATGGCTACCGGTTGTCCTTCCCAGACCGCGGTAGAGACGAAAACACTCGCAGCTGCCAGCGCGTCGGCGATGTCGTCCCGCCGTCCGAGGAAATGGACATCTGCACCTTCGGCAAGCTTTGCAAGCCGACTGTATTCGGGGCCGTCGCCAATGATCACAGCCTGGTACGGCACATCTACCCGATGCAAAGCCGCAAGGAACAAGTCCAACCCCTTCTGCACGCTAAGGCGAGCCACCTGCAAAATAATCGGAGTGTTGCCAAGACCCGTGGCATCCAAGAACCGCTGTGCTTTCCCAATCCCTCTTGATGGCGCAGGCACTAAAGCAAGTTCGCTCCGCTGAGCATGCGCAGAGGTAGCCCACTCGACAAGATCTGGGCTAACCCCTAAGACCGTGTCTGCTTTGGCAGCAATAATTCGTAACAGAACACTTCCTACAAGGCTGACGGCCCTTGGCCCAACCGGCTTGTTGTGCAGAGTTACAACCACTTTCGCGGCGCCGGTATCCGCCAGACACGCCAGAGCTCCAGCTCGCAACCCATGGGCGTGCACCACGTCAAATTCAGCTGCTAGCTGGGATATTTTCCGGATTGCCCTCAGGTCATATTTAGAGGGAGAAGAGCCGATCTCAACCTCGGCTCGATCCGGGAATCGACAAACAGTGTCAGCCGGCCCAGCAACTAGCACACTGTGGCCTGCATCAGTCAGCAGGTCAACAATCTGTCTTACGTGCGCCGGTACCCCGCCGCCGGCTCTGGCCATTAGCTGCAAGATCCTCATTGCGCATCCCTCTTTTTACGACTCTGACAGCTGGCACCGCAGCTACCGCTATAACCGCAAGGCCAACAATGCCCGCAACCAGCGTACCGGATATACCTGGAAGTACCCGCAGTATCGGCACCTGCAGTAGCCAAGCAAGCCATGAGCCGCCTGCCACAACGACGCCACATTTTCCTAGGACAAGTAAAGATTGTTTTGCCTCGCTAGCTAGCCCGATTTGCCTAAGCCCATACAGGAGCCCACCCCCAGCTACGCTCATGCCCACCGAAGACCCCAAGGACAGCGCCAATAGGGTCATAGGACCATCTGCCCCATCGGGAGCCAAGAGCGCACAAAATCCCCACGAGCCTAGGGCAGCTATAACCCAGCCTGCAGCGCTGGCTGAAACAGCAATTTTGCCTCTGTCAATTGCGTAGAACACCCTACTCAGATGGAAAATCAGCGCGAACCCTACGATTCCGGGAGCCAGGGCTACTAGCGAGGGCGACATTCCAGGCACAGGCTTTAGAATTTCGAATATCCTCGCCACCGGTTTCGCACCTGCGACGAGCAGTCCTGTGCCGACAACTGCTATTGCACACACCGTAGATGTCGATTTCCTAGTCGCACTTGCGAAGCCCTCCCTGTGAGGGCGGGCAGCTGCCCGCGCTAAATCAGGAAAAACCGCAGTCGCCACCGGAACCGCAAGAACGGCATAAGGCAGCATATAAACTGCTTGCGTGTACTGGTAGATGGCAACAGTGCCGACGTCTCCGTATGCCCTGGCAAGAGATAACACGCTGAGTGCTGCGAACTGCTGGGCCAGTAGCGCGCCAACTCCCGCAGAACCGAGCGCGATCGCCCTATGTACCTCTGCATGGGAGAGTGCGAGTCGTGGGCGCAACCGCACTCCGAGTTTGGCTACCGGAATAAATAGAGGCAGCGATAAGGCCGCCACCCCAGCGGTTGTCCCCCAGGCAAGAATATTTATGGCTTCTGCCCCTACCTGGCTCGCGCTATCCGCTGCTCCTTGGTTGGCCCCGTACAGGGCGTATGTGGCTATTACCACCAATGAGGACAGCAGGGGAGCGAAAGCCGGCCAGAAAAATTTCTTGTGGGCCTGCAGCACCCCGGTTAATACGACCGATATGCCGTACAACGGTATTTGGACGGCAAACACCCTGAGGAACAGAGTCAACAGCAGCTGCTGGGCATGCGCGTTACTACCAACGGGGGCGGGCAACAACGTCGCGATAGCAGGCGCCCCTAAAGCTATCAATGCGCCGATAGGAATCAGTAGGACCAGACAGGCGGTTAGCAAGGAGGACGCGATTCGATCTATGTCTGCCTTCATTGCCTTTGCGAGCGGCGCTGCTAGCAGTGGGATCGTTATCCCCGCCAGCGCCCCACCAGCAGCTACTTCATAAATGATATTGGGGATCTGATTAGCTGAGGCATATGCGTTTGCGGTTTCTCCCTGTCCTACCCAGGCAAACTGGGCGAACCAACGGATAAAACCAAAAACACGCGCTACCAGGGTGAGCCCCGAAATGAGGCCCACAGCCCCAAGTAGCTGGGGCAGGGAGCGCCTAAACCCCATCGGGGCGACCCCATGCGTCGATACGGCTCAGAATTGTACTGTTTGCAATTACTTCCGAAAAACTAATTTTCTCCGAAGCGAGAGTCGCCGCCACCAGCAAAGCAGCCGCAGCGTACCGGCCAGTAAGCGGCATTGCGAGCCCAACTCCAAACGAAGCTAACGCACCAAGCGAATTTGCACCGGTGTCCCCTAGCATCGTCTTACCTCGTCCGTCGTCGCTAAACCCTCCGGCAGCTGCAGCAGTCGCTGCTGCCCCGATGATGCTCGCGTCACCCCGAGCAAGCAGTGTGGGGATAGAGGTGGCTAGAACTGCCTTACGAGCACGAACGGGACGCAGATCCAGCAGGTTTATCATGTTTGTTCCGCCAGCAAGCAGAACTGTACCTGCAACCCAGTCAGCGCATCCCAGCATCCCCCTGCGATGAGGCAGGACAGTTGCGGCGACTGCTGACGCCGCCCCAATAGATCCCAGCTTTATTAGCCCGCTGCTAACGTGCCCTTCACGCAGGGCTCCGAGGTGTCCCCCAAGCCCTTTGGCAGTATGATCCCCGTCGTGGCGTCCCTGATCCATATCGTCGAAATAGCCGGCGCCCGCGGAGACAGCGCTCAACGCTGTAGCGGCAAGACCGATACGAGGACTGGCAAGGATAGTCACTGCGGAACACGCAGTAGCCGTGATGGCGCTGGCAACGCCTCCTCTAAGTGAGACGGGCTTACCGACAAAATTCTGCCTGATCCACGACTCTGACTCCGGGAGCAACTTTTGTGTCAGATAGGCTGCCGCACCACCTAGCGCCAAGCCAAGAAGCCTCTGCTTCATCACTTGGCTTTCACGTCAGGAATAGGCTTATCCGCACCGGTTTGGAACCCGAAGGCTCCGGGGTGTCCAGCCTTGGCGGCCGCTAGAGCAAGCGGGGTAGACACAGCAGCACTGATCTGGCCGATCGAATCCACAGTCGCAACGGATACGCCTCCTGCGCGCACCTTCGCAATCAATGATTCCTCCGCCTCAGCACTGCCTGTAAGGACTCCGCCCTCTGGCGCCTTGGCTACAGACTGTGCAAGCCCCGTAACAGCGTCATCACTGTAGCCCTGAGATTCCTTCTTCTGCTCCTTCGAACCATCCTTGTCACTACGCGGACCAATTACGACTACAGATTTCGCCGGCTCCGAAGCGGCCTTAGTAACCGTTACCAAGGGGGCCGACTTCGAGGTCAGAATTTCGGCCAACGCACTGGATTTGTCGCCCGGAGTGGTAAGTAGCTGTACCGCCCCTGCTCCCATGATCGTTCCTGTGGTTGCGCTCCCACCAGGAGCAGCCTCCAGATAGGAGGAAATAGAAGAGACCAAAGACTTCCTGTAGGACTCCCTGGCCTGGGTGAACCAATCAGCTTCTAGAGAGAGCTGCCCGACAACACTGGCACCGGACTGCGCCAGCTTGTCAGAAACTGCCTTAACGTCGTCGGCCTCAGTGCCGGGAAGAACGATTAGGCCAACCTTCTGATCCTTCAACGATCCGGGCAGCACCGCTGCAGCTAAGCCGTTCACGTAAGCGTCGGAGTTCCGAACCGCAGTGTGAGCCTCAGATAGCTGCTGGTTTAGTGTTGCCTGCTGTTCTGTGAGGCGGTTTACCTGCCCAGTAAGCGCGGAAGAAAGGGGCCCCTGCAGTGGACCTGCCCCCAAGACCACGCCTAAGGTCAAGGCGATCAGAACCGCCATCAGTGAGACTAGGTGGTAGCGAAAATCAATCAAGATTCAACCTCTTATGTGAACGGATAGATAGGTCCGAAGCCATTTGCCCCGGTAATAGTTGCCCATAGCCGAGATAGGTATAGCCCAATTACCCCGTAGAAGGTCTGGCCCGCGGGAGTTACAGCTAGAGCAATTAGTACAGATGCTATGCCCACCAGGGCGAAGAGGATAGCCTGCCTATTCGAGACTTTCGGCTGATACAACTTGGAAACACCCTTTGCATCAACCAACTTAGAACCCACCCGCAGCCTGGTAAGGAACGTCGACGCCATACCGGCGCGCCCCTTATCCAAGAATTCAACCAGGGTGGCATGGGTGCCTAAAGCAACAATAAGTTCGGCTCCCTTGTCATCAGCAAGCAGCATCGCTACGTCTTCAGACGTGCCCGTGGCAGGGAAGGTAATGTAATCGATTCCTTGGCGATCTAGACGTTCAGTGCCTGGCGCGCGCCCATCCTTGTAAGCATGCACCACGATCTCGGCACCACAGCGCAATGCCTCATCACTGACGGAGTCCATGTCTCCGATGATCATATCTGGCTTGTAGCCCTCTTCACGGATCGCGTCGGCACCTCCGTCCACACCAACAAGGACGGGCTTGTACTCGCGAATATAAGGTTTCAGCGAACGCAAGTCTTCTTTGTAGTTGTAACCGCGCACCACGATAAGCACCTGCCGGCCGTCCAGCTTAGTCCTGACCTCTGGCACACCTACCCCGTCGAGGAGGAGCTCCCGTTCACGACGCAGATATTCCATAGTGTTGGCAGCGAATGCTTCGATCTGCACGGACAGTCCTGAGCGTGCTTCTTCCATGGCATTCTTATTTGTCTCGGCAGTCTGCTTCACGCCCGCAGCGACCAGCTTCCCACCAGAGTAGACCTCGTTATCCTTCAGCGTTAGGACGGTCCCCTCCCGGACCTGCATGACGTCTGTACCGAGATCGTCAATTAGTGTTATCCCTGCCTCAAGGATGATTCCAGGCCCCATATTGGGATAACGCCCGGTAGTCGACTTAGCTGCGTTCAACACCGCCACAGGCCGGGCATTCACAAGAGCCTCGGCGGCCACCCTATCGATATCGGCATGGTTAATTACCGCAATAGCGCCTTCTTCGAGTCGCCGCGTCAGATTTTTTGTGCGTTTATCTACCTGAGCCGGCCCCTCATCTTGGGACAGCCCACGTTTTTTAGACCTTCTGAACAACGTAGCCACGAACCTTAGTATTACACGTGCGAGGCGCCAAGGAGCTCAGCGGCGTGCACTCTAGCTGATTTCGAGTCGGTGTGCCCAGAGAGCATTCGCGCAAGTTCCAAAACGCGATCTTCGCCCTCTACCTGCCTAACAGTTGCCTTCCCACCCTGCTTTTCGACCACAATATGTCTGTCGCCATATGCTGCAACTTGAGCCAGGTGGGTAACCACTATTACTTGTCGCGATTGAGCCAAGCGCGCCAAGCGCAACCCTACAGATGTCGCTGCTTGCCCTCCGATGCCTGCATCTATCTCGTCAAATATCATTACCGGGGCGTCATCGTGATCACCTAGACTGCTCAATTCGAGGGCGAGCATGATTCTAGACAGCTCTCCGCCCGACGCGCCTTCACCTAGCCCTACCGGTGGCAGTGACGGATGCGACTGCAGCTTCAGGGAAACCTTATCCATGCCGAACTCAGCGGGCTCGTCCAATGAATCTATCTCTGCCAGGATTCTTGCGTTCGGCATTGCTAGTTCCGTCAGCTCTTTACTGGTCGATTCGCCCAACTGCTTGGCGGCTTGGCGGCGCAATTTCGAGAGTTGTCGGCCTAGCTCCAAAGTCTCTTCCCGTAAGACAGCCACCTGCTCGGCAAGCTCTTCTTCGCGATCGGTGCCCCCGTCAATCTCGGCAAGCCTCTGTCCTGCCTCTTCGCGCCAGCGCAGCAGAGCGGTTGCGGACTCTGCACGTCCTCGCCCAACCTCGATGATCTTCGCCAAGCGCTCATGCTTATGTTCTAAGGCTGCGGGGTCGGCTTGCAAGTCTTCAAGATAACTTGCCAAGGTACCCGCGAGGTCTTGGACCTCTGCCTCTATCGAGCTTGCAGCAGCTGCGCTATTTTCCAACTGGGCATCATAATTAGCTGCCTTATTCAAAGACTCGATTACTATGCCCAAGCTGTCAGCAATCCCGCCTTCCCTCGAAATGTGGTTGAGTGCCCTAGCAGTAGCCTCACGCAAATCTTCTACGTTAGTTAGGCGTTCTATTTGCTGGCGTAGCTCGTCGTCCTCGCCCTCGCTCAAAGCAAGCTCATCTATCTGCTGAATTCCCGAACGCAATATTTCTATTTCTACTGCACGAGCGCGAGAGTTTTTCCGCCATTCTTCGAGGGTTGCAACGGCATTCTTGTATGCCGCATACTTCTGTCGATATCTGCGAAGAACCGCCTGCAGAGGGCGTCCTCCCACCTGATCTACACGCTCTCGCTGCGCAGATGCAGATCGTAGCCGCAGCTGGTCGGCCTGCCCGTGAATTGCTACAAGTTGCTCTCCAGCTTCAGAGAGAATTGCGGCAGGAACACTTCGCCCTCCAGCGAAGGCCCGAGAGCGTCCCTTCGCTGGGACGGAGCGAGCCAGTACGACTGTGGAATCCTCGATGAGCCCACCAGCATCAGTGATTATGTTCGCCGCTTTTGAATTCTCGGCAAGGGTGAATATGCCCTCTACATGAGCCCGCTCACTGCCAGCCCGGACTTTCCCCAGATCCGGCTTGCTGCCGGTGAGTAGTCCCAAGGAGGTAAGAACCATTGTCTTGCCAGCACCAGTTTCGCCGGTCAAGACGGTCAGGTTATTCGCCACTGAAAGCTGGGCGCTCTCTATAACCCCAAGGTTTTCTATGTTTAGTTCTTCAAGCACTAGTTATCTCGCCACCCATGTACCGGAAGATCGAACTTTGCCACCAACCGAGATGAGAAGGGGGCCTTGTTAATTCGGGCAAAACGAACTGGTTTTTCCGATCGAGTCATCGTTAAGACGGTCCCTGGTTCAAGCAGCGAGCAACGCTGCCCATCACACCACAGCTCCAAGTGGCTACGCTGTTCCATAGAAACTGCGACCTCGATCAGCGAAGTAGGCGATACAACCAGAGGTCGCGTAAAAAGACCGTGCGCAGCAAGCGGGGTAACAACAAGAGCTTGCACATCTGGCCACACCACTGGTCCGCCTGCACTGAATGAGTAAGCGGTAGAGCCCGTGGGCGTGGCCAGGATAATTCCGTCTGCCCCGTAAGTTGATACACCCTGTCCGTCTATGCCAAGGCCGAAGTGTGCCGGGTGGGCGGCATCTGTGTGCAATATGGCAGCTTCGTTCAAGGCCCAGTCCTCGGTTGGGCACGCGTGCGGAGGACGGATGGTGATCTTCATGCACATGCGGTCCTCAACTTGGAAGTCTGCACGCACAATGTGGTCGATGACCACCTTCAAATCTTCCTTTTCGGCCTCCGTAAGAAATCCCATGTGCCCTAAATTTATGCCGAATAGAGGCAATCCTGCGTCCCTCGCCAATGGGGCCGCCGAAAGGACGGTACCGTCGCCTCCCACTGCCATGACGAGCTCTACCTCATCATCTATGTGGTCTACTAGTGCTACACCTCGGTCTTCAAGCCCAGCCCGCAACTCAAGATAGGCCTCTTTGGCCGAGGCCCGATCTGAGTGTAGCTGCGCATATACCTTCCTCATTTATGTGCTCCCTGAGGCCCGGCTGCGACGGCATCTTCAACCATCTTAGTCAGTTGCTCCTCCGAGCACTGGGTTCCTGTCTTGGACATGTGAAGGAAATACTCAACGTTTCCGGACGGTCCCGGAAGCGGAGAAGCAGCGCAGGAGTGCACTATCAGTCCGTTCTCTACAGCGCAGCTGGCCACTTTTAGAACCGTTTCAATCCGGTGAGCTGGATCCCTGACGACTCCCCCGTGGCCAAGCCGGTCCTTTCCAATCTCAAATTGCGGCTTGACCATAAGCAGGAAATGGGCGTCTGCAGCGGAGACCTTTGCTAGCGCGGGAATCACGAGCGTCAAGGAGATGAAAGACAAATCGCCCACGACCAAAGATGGCGGCTCCCCTACCTGTTCCGGCTCCAGAGTACGTACGTTCGTGCGTTCAAGCAGCTCTACTCTAGGATCGGTGCGCAGTCGCCATGCCATCTGCCCATAGCCCACATCTACTGCCACTACCGAGGCGGCACCGCGCCTTAGGAGTACGTCGGTGAACCCACCTGTAGATGCTCCCGCATCGAGGGCCCTTACGTTAGTTATCGAGGGAGCATTTGCGCCCAAGATATCTAAAGCCCCGCTTAGCTTGTATGCTCCGCGGGAGGCATACCCATCTTGGGCGGACTCGGTAACCTCTATAGCTTGGGCCGGATCGACCTGGCGAGCAGGTTTGACCACGACCTGACCATCTAGCTTGACCAGTCCATCCTGAATCATCTGGGCAGCTTTAGTTCGTGAGGGCGCATATTTCCTGCGCACTAGCTCAGAATCGATACGCCTCAGTCTGCCCATTAGTGTCCTACCGTCGTCAGAGCTTCGCTCAGCTTCGTTTGTATTTCCTTTAGAAGATTCACCTGCTCCTCTAAGGGAAGTTCGGCAAGGTTTGCCAGAGCATCGGTTAGCCCTGGCAAACCTTTTTCTTCATCACTCATTTACTTCGGTATCGTCCGCTTCTTGCTCAGGAGTGGCTTCCTGGTCTGCCGCGTTCTCGACCTCAGGATTGCGAGTTACCTCAATCTGGGGAACCGTGACGCGATCGCGGTTGTCACGTGCTTCCCAAACCGCTGCTACCAAGGCCCGGTAGTCGTCGAGTTTCAGCGTGACTGAATCTGCCTCAAGGGGAACTTCATCAACCTGAATTGTGCCGCGTTCTACCCGGAATGCCCTTGACGATCCGCAAGTCCAATCCCCGTTAGCGGTCTTTACTGGACCAGGAACAGGCTCAAGTAAAGAACGCATGTCAAGACCTAGATAGGTGGGGCGTTCTTCCTTCTTAGCCAGTGCAACATCTTTTGCGCTTGCAACACCAGTAAGGAGGTGAAGTACTGGATAACCAGCGGCACGAGCTCCCGCAATGTCGGTATCCAGTCGGTCGCCAATGCACATTGCCTTGGAGCCTTCGGCCAGTTCGACAGCGTGTCGATAAATCCCCGGGAAGGGCTTGCCTCCCGCCTTCGCGGAAACTCCTGTTGCATGTTCAACTGCGTGCACCAGGGAGCCATTTCCAAGGCTAAAGCCTCGTTCAGTAGGTAGCGTCGCGTCCATGTTTGTGGCCACGAAAGCGGCACCCTGATTGATGGCGTAAGCGCCCTCGGAGAGTTCCGCCCAACCTACGGACGGATCGTAGCCCTGAATCACAGCAGCTGGACGATCGTCGGCACTTTCGACAAGTTCGAAGCCACCTTCAGTAACAGCTTTGCGCAATCCATTGCCACCGATGGACAGGACTTTTGCGCCTGGAGGCAGGATTTCCTTCAAAATAGCTACGCCGTCCATCGCGGAGGTCATGATCTTGTCTTCATCTACCTCTATTCCGTAACCGGCTAGCTTGTCTTTTACCTCCTGCCGGGTGCGTGAGGCGTTGTTAGTTACGAAGACGAGCTCCATGCCGCCTTCCTTAGCACTCATGAGTCCGGTGTCGGCATACTTAATTGGACTAGATCCCATGTACGCGACGCCGTCCAGGTCCACGAGGGCGAGCTCAAAGTTCTGTGACAGTGGCTTCCGGCACCCTTGAAGATCGGAGGGCACGTATTCCATGTCTGCTTCAACGACCTCGTCAAAATCAACGATAGTCAGAGGCTCAGGAACCGCCGGAATCTCAGCTTCTACCTGATCGGCCTCTTCCTCGCGCCCCAGTTCACGCAGACGGTCTACCTTAACATGCAGGAGGCGAGAGAGTACCTCGTCGTCTTCTACCTTACGGGTATCGAGAAAGTCCTCAATAACAAGAAGTCCGGCCTCCGGCTCGCCCAAATCGGCCCGAGCCCCAGAAGCAACCAACGCCAACTCAGCCTGTTCCCCAACCGACATACCGGCCGTTGAGGTGTCGCCGATTATCTCCAGAGCCTTCTCCGGCTTGCCAATGCCTCTCTCGCAGTCCGCTTCAATTGCGCGCAGGCTATCTTCGCCTGTCAGTCGGCGCACCGCGCGAACCTCGCGGAGGGCTTCAGGGAATTTCTCGCAAGCATAGGCTGCAAGCGCGGCCGCTTCTCGCACCGGCCCAATTCGACCGGCTCTGGCCACTGCTGCCTGCGCGTGGGCGTATGCCGCTTCGGGATCAATATCGATCAAAGAACCGGCCATAACCAAATGGCGCGCTACAGTCTCAGCGTTATCTGCGTTCAACCCATTTAGCGCCTTGCGGGCAATGGGATCTAGCGATTCAGCCTTAACATTCATTGGAATAGCAGGCTCATTTCGCCGTGAGTCCCACTTGTTCTGCTTGCGGAAGTCACGGGGACCACGGTCTTCCCGACGATCAGAGCGGGCCCGGTCATTAAACCGTTTGCCCGATGAGCGACGATCGGAGAATTTTCCTTTTCCTCTGGAGTTGTCAGAGTTCCAGCCGCGCTTGCCTCTTCCGTCACCGCCGGACCGTCTACGGCCACCTCCGGACCATCCGGAACCGGACTCATACCGCCGGCTGCGATCTGAACGAGACTTAGAAAAATCCCTGCGTCCATCTTCCCGGGAGTAGTTGTTATCCCGGCCCCGGCGGGTCGGTCGATCTGAGCGCTCAGCTCTATTGGAGTCTCGCCACTTCGGCGAGCGTTCGCGGCCGTGCCAGTCCCTTGAGAAGCGATCGTTCACAGTGTTCCTTAAAAATCGTCAAAGCTATTTGGTACTAGCATAGTAGAAACTAGCTGGCGCAAGAATATTCCATGGTGTGAAGTCTCGCTCCCCGGCCGTCAGTCGCCCCGTCGGGTGTTGTTAAATGGGGATAAAGATCTAGCCCCCAAACCCACTAACAAAAGCAGGCCTGGAGGCTAAACCAGAAGAATAATCGTGGCAGCGTCTTACTCTCCCACACTAAAAAGTGCAGTACCATCAGCGCTGGCAAGCTTAGCTACCGGGATCGGA